>DATGQI010000077.1:0-33339 GCA_035304285.1 Woeseiaceae bacterium | reverse complement strand
TTCATCGCCCGCCTCTGGCAGCAGGAGGTCCTGTGGACGAATGCAGCGGGCATGCTCGAATTCGACGACGACATCAATCGCATAGGCGATGACGCGCGTCTTGTGCTGGGCGAGGAGATTCGCCACAGTATCCTGTCGCTGACATTTTCCGACCTGAACCCGGAAGACTCATGAATGTCGTTTCGTTTTATCGCTTCGTGGACATCGCGGCGCCAGAGCAACTGCGAGATGACCTGCAGGCGTTATGCGAGCGGGAACGACTGCTCGGTACGATCCTGGTGGCAGCTGAAGGTGTCAACGGCACCCTGGCCGGCGAGGCCGGGTCGATCGGACAGGTGCTTCGCTGGCTGGAGCAAAGCCTCTCGCTCGGCGTTCCGATCGAATCCCGCTGGACGGAAGCAGGAACAGCGCCGTTTCGCCGCATGCGGGTGCGCGTAAAGCGCGAAATCGTGACCCTCGGCCGCCCGGATATCCTGCCGCAACGGACTACTGGGCAGCACGTGGAGCCGGGAGAGTGGAACAGGGTGATCGACAATCCTGCCACGCTGGTGATCGACACCCGCAATCATTACGAGATCGAAGTGGGCACATTCCCGCGTGCCGTAGATCCCGGCACCGACAGTTTTCGTGAGTTCCCTGCATTCGCCAAAGCTCTCGCGGAACAGGACAGGGACCGGCCTGTCGCGATGTTCTGCACCGGCGGCATCCGCTGTGAGAAGGCCTCCGCGCTGATGCTGGAGCTCGGCTTTAGCGAGGTCTACCAGCTGCAAGGGGGCATACTCAACTACCTCGAACAGGTCCCACCGGAGGACAGCCGCTGGAGCGGCGAATGCTTCGTCTTCGACAGCCGCGTCGCCGTCGATCGCGACCTGGCCGAAGGCGGGTACGTGCAATGCCACGCCTGCCGCAGGCCGCTGTCCAGCGAAGACCTCGCCTCACCGGACTACCGCGAAGGCGTTTCCTGCCCGCGCTGCATCGGCGAGCTGGAGAGCGACCGTGCCGCACGCCTGGAAGAACGACGCCGACAGGTGGCGCTGGCGCGCGAACGCGGCGACCTGCATATCGGCCAGAGGCTCGACAAGGAACGCTAGTGTCAGGACCAGGCAGGTCCCTTAACCCGGAACTCCCTCGTCCATCCTCAACGGCAAACGGTGAAAGGCCTTCCCCGTGGCAGCGAACAGGGCGTTAGCCACAGCCGGAGCTATTGGCGGAGTCCCCGGTTCGCCGACGCCGGTGGGCGGCTCTGCCGACGGTACGATGTGCACTTCGACACTCGGCATCTGGTTGATGCGCAGCACCTGGTAATCGTGGAAGTTCGACTGCACGACCCTGCCGTCATCAAGCGTGATTTCGCTCATGAGCAGCGGAGACAGGCCATAGCCGATGCCGCTCTCCATCTGGGCGACGATGATGTCCGGGTTGACGGCCATGCCGCAGTCGACGGCGCAAACAACTCGCTCGACTTTGAAGCTGCCGTCACCCTGCAAGGAGACCTCCGCCACTTCCGCGACAAAGGAGTTGAACGATTCGTGCACCGCGATGCCCCTGGCATGCCCCTCCGGCATCGCGGAGCCCCAGTTCGCTTTCTCGGCAGCCAGCTTCAGCACGCCAAGGTGCCGGGGATGCTCCTTCAGGAGCGCCATGCGGAATTCGACCGGGTCGCGGTTCGCCGCTGCTGCAAGCTGGTCTATGAAGGTTTCGGTCGAGTACGCGGTGTGGGTATGACCGACGGAACGCCACCATTGCACCGGGATGCCGGGGTCGACGGTGTGCAGGTCGACGCGGAGGTTCGGTATTCCGTAAGGCAGTGTCGACGCGCCCTCGACCGAGGACGTATCGAGATTGTTCTCGATGAACTGCTCGAACAGGGTGCCCTTCAGTATGGATTGCCCCACCACGCGCTGTTCCCAGGCAATCGGGTTGCCGTCCGCATCCAGCGCGCCGCGAATCCGGTGGACGTACATCGGCCGGAAATAGCCGGCGCGGGTATCGTCCTCCCGCGTCCAGACGAGCTTCACCGGAGTGCCCCTTTTTGTCCTGGCGATGTGAGCGGCTTCGACCACGTAGTCCGAGTGCGGGTTTGCCCGGCGCCCGAAGCTGCCGCCGGCGTAGAGGGTGTTGATCCTGACATCCGTGTCCGCGATGCCGAGCACCGACGCCACCATCGCCTGGTCAACCGTGTGCAGTTGTGCGCCGTTCCAGATCTCGCAGGAATTTTCCCCGACCTTGACGACGCAATTCATCGGCTCCATGGTGGCATGAGCGAGGTAGGGAAATTCGTAGGTCGCTTCTATTACCCTGGCCGCGCCCGACAATGCCTTGCCCGCGTCGCCGTCGTTCCGCGCCACCTGTCCCGGCTTTACGGCCAGCGCCCGATACTCTTCCAGCAGGTCGGCGCTTCCACGCCGTGCTGCGCCACTCTCGTCCCAGTCTACCTCGAGCAGGTCGCGCCCTTTCTTCGCGCTCCAGAAATCGGTAGCAAGGACGGCGACCCCGCCAGGGATCTGCACCACGTCGACGACGCCCCTGGAATCCCGGGTTCGCTGATCCCTTACTGCCTTCACTTTTGCGCCGAAACGGGGAGGGTGCAGCACCAGCGCCGTCAGCATCCCCTCCATTTTGACGTCCTGCGTGAAGAGGGCCGTGCCGTCCGTCTTGCCGATGTCCTTGCGAGACATCGACTTGCCAATGTAGCGAAAATCCTTCGGGTCCTTGAGCGTCAGCGACTGTGGGTCCGGTACCGGCTGTTCCGCCGCCAGGGCGCTCAATTCACCATAGCTTGCGCTCCGTCCGGAAGGCTCGTGCCTGGCAACCCCACCGGCCGTTCCTATGCTCGCGGGCGGCACGTCCCATCTCGACGCAGCGGCGGCGACGAGCATCGCCTTCGCAGCGGCCCCTGCCTTGCGCATCTGCTCGAAGGAATTGGCGATAGCCGTGCTGCCGCCGGTGCCCTGGGTGGGACCCATCAGCAGGTTGTTGTAACGGGAGGCGTCCGCCGGGGCTCCTTCCGCGATGATCTGGTTCCAGTCGGCGTCGAGTTCTTCCGCCACCAGGGTCGCAAGACCGGTGTAGGTGCCCTGGCCCATTTCGAGGTGCTTGATCACGACGTTGATGGTGTTGTCCGGGTTGATGCGGATGAAGGCATTGGGAACGAAAGGGTTACCCGGCTTCGTCTTCGATCCGCGGGCCACTTCGGTGGCCGCTTCCAGGGGCGAAAGCGATACGCCGATCGTGAGCCCTGCGCCGGCGATGCCGATCGCCTTCAGGAAGTCGCGCCGTGAGGTCGGCGCCGCTGGCTTCAATTGCAACATGTCGGCTCCTTATGCGAGGGACGCGGCCGCGGACTTGATCGCGGCGCGGATGCGGACGTAGGTGGCGCAACGGCAGATATTCCCGGACATCGCCTGGTCGATGTCCTCGTCGCTCGGCCGCGGATTGGACTGGAGAAGCGCTGCCGCGGACATGATCTGGCCGGACTGACAGTAGCCGCACTGCGCGACCGCGTGCTGTTCCCACGCGGCCTGCACGGCTTTCGCTTCTTTCGTGCCGATCCCCTCGATCGTGGTGACCTTTTTACCGGCTACCGTCGAGATCGGCGTCGTGCAGGAGCGCACCGGCGCGCCGTCTACGTGTACGGTGCAGGCGCCGCAAAGCGCCATGCCACAGCCGAACTTGGTGCCGGTCAGCTCGAGCGAATCGCGCAGAGCCCATAAAAGCGGCGTATCCGGAGTTGCGTCGATGGAATGGTCAACGCCGTTTATATTGATGGTGACAGGCATTTTGTTCTCTCCTGGAGGGCTTCTTGTCGAGCTTCTTGTCGATTGTCCGGCGCTCATCGAGCGCCGGGACCCGCGGCGGTCAGGCGTCGAGGTCCGGGATAAGCTCGCTTTCGAGCTGCGCGATCATGTCCTTCAGAACCAGCCGGCGCTTTTTCAAACGACGGATGCGTAACTGGTCTACCAGCGGGTCGTGCGACAGCCTGTCGATGAGGTAATCGAGATCCCGGTGACTGATGCGCAGTTCCCTGAGTCTCTCGAGCTCCTTGAAGCACTCTGTATCGATCTTTGTGTCGGTCATAAACCCTGGGCTGATTGCTGAACTCACGCCGAACCCTTGCCGGGATACTCCCTGCCCGGCGACGGTCCCGTCAGTCGCAATATTAGCTCAGTTACAACCCTTTGTTACTCGACCGAGGAAAGTATGCCGAGCCAGTCGTGGTCCTGCGGACCTGCGACCAGGAAGAAGGGATTGAGGATGTCCGCTTTTGCGTTGTAACTCAGCGGACTGCCGTCGAGTTGCAGCACCGTGCCGCCCGCCTGTTCGACCACTGCCTGCGCCGCAGCGGTGTCCCATTCCGACGTCGGGCCGAGGCGCGGATACACGTCCGCCGCGCCTTCGGCAACCAGGCAAAACTTCAGGGAACTGCCCATCGGGACCATCTCGAAGTCGACCAGCTTTTCGAGGAACGCATCCAGGCTCTTGCCGCGATGCGACCGGCTGCCGACGACCCGGACCGGGTTCGCACTTTCAATCGCTGCGCGTATTGCCTGCCTCTCGCCGTTTTGCAATCGAAGCTCGGAACCCGCGCCGACGACCCCGATATAGGTCTTGCCCGATACTGGAACATGCACTACGCCCAGCACCGGACGATGTTCCTCGATGAGCGCGATGTTGACGGTGAATTCGCCGTTGCGCTTGACGAACTCCCGCGTGCCGTCCAGCGGGTCAACCAGCCAGTAGCGCGGCCATTGGCGACGCACCTCGAAATCGGGCAGGCCGCTTTCCTCGGAAACGATCGGGATGTCCGGCGTGAGTTTCGCCAGATCCGCCAGGATAGCGCGGTGCGCTGCCATGTCGGCCTGCGTAAGCGGCGATTCATCATCCTTGGCCTCGACACCGAAATCGGTGGCGTAGATAGCGAGTATCGCAGCGCCCGCACGTGTCGCTGTGGCGATCACCGGCTCGACGAATTGCTGGAGATCCATGCAGTCGTGTCCCTTGAGGTTTGCTTCTTTATGCTCCGCGCGGGCTTTTTCGGCCACTGCTGCGGCTTCCTGATCGCCTGCTGTCCGGGCGCCGTGATCCCGATCGGTCCCCGGGCCGTTTGTCCTTTCTCGGCGTCGTGAACCGGTTGAGTTCCGGCAGCAGCTTCGGATCGTAGGTGGCCACCGGAATCTTGTGACCGATGTAATCCTCTATTTCCGGCAGGGATACTGCGTAGGTCTCGCAGCCGAAGCTGATGGCATCGCCCGCGGCGCCTGCGCGGGCGGTGCGGCCAATACGGTGTACGTAGTCTTCAGCGTCCTGGGGCAGGTCGTAGTTGATGACGTATTGCACGTCCGGGATGTGCAGGCCGCGTGATGCGACGTCCGTACCGATGAGCACGGGCAGCTCGCCGCTCAGGAATTTGCGCATCATGCTCAGGCGCTTTTTCTGCGGGACGTCGCCGGATATGGCCTTCGCATCGATGCCGTTCGCCACCAGGCAGGCCTCCACACGCTCGGCTTCCCGCTTGGTGTTGACGAACACCATGATGCGCCCGGTACCCATCTCGCGGATCAGCCCGACCAGCAACGGCAATTTTTCCGGGTTGGAAGGGAAAAAGATCGCCTGGCGCACGCGGTCCGCCGTCATCTTGTCCGGTTCGATGCGGATCAGCTCCGGGTCATTCATGTGCTCGTAGGCGAGTTCGAGCACCCGGTGCGAAAGGGTAGCCGAGAACAGCATGTTGAGCCTCTGGTCGTGAGGCGGCAGGCGACGCAGCAGGTAGCGGATGTCCTTGATGAAGCCCAAGTCGAACATGCGATCTGCTTCGTCAAGGATGGCGACTTCGACGCGGTCGAGCTTGAAGACGCCCTGCTTGTAATAATCGATGATGCGACCGGGTGTGCCGATCAGCACGTCGATGCCTCCCTTGATCTCGGTTCGCTGCTTCTCGTAATCCGTCCCGCCGTATGCCAGCCCGATGGAGAGGCCGGTATGCTTGCCGAGCAGGTCGGCGTCACTTGCGATCTGCACCGCCAGTTCGCGAGTGGGCGCAAGGATGAACACCCGCGGCTGTCTCTGCCCGTCGAATTCGACAGGATTGCGCAGCAGCCGCTGGTAGGCCGCGATGAGAAATGCCGCGGTCTTGCCGGTGCCGGTCTGCGCCTGCCCGGCTACGTCCCGGTCATCCAGCGCAAGCGGCAGGGCGCTTGCCTGGATGGGCGTGCAGTAATCGAAACCCGCATCGCGGATGCCGCGCCTGAGTCGTTCGTCGAGTTCGAGGGAGTCGAATCTGAGCGTAGTCAGATGGTTATCAGTCATGAATTCTCGTCAGGTAATCGTCTTGGAAAATGTGCGTCAAGGGCTTGCAAAATGCTTCGCGAAGGGGTCAAATTGGCCAATATCGACGCGACAATCGTCGCACCTGCCAGCTTCGCCATCAACGAAATTCCAAAAGACACCGCAAGAGAAGCCGCGTGAAGCCGCGATTGTATCGGCAATAAGCTGCGACATAGTGCCTGATTGACAAGGCAGCGTCATCCACTTTGCGGTGTCGTTCGGTCCCGGGGGGGCCGGAGCGGACATAACCTGAATCGAATTCAAACCTGACCACTCGGAGGTAAGCGCCGGTGAGCGACAACATCGTCCACACCAATGACAGTAATTTCGAAGCGGACGTTTTAAAGGCCGACAAGCCTGTGCTGCTGGATTTCTGGGCCGAATGGTGCGGGCCGTGCAAGATGATTGCGCCGCTTCTCGATGAAGCAGCGAAAGAGTACGCGGACCGCCTGACGGTCGCGAAAATCAATATCGACGAAAATCCGAATACACCACCAAAGTTCGGCATTCGCAGTATCCCGACGCTGATGTTATTCAAAAACGGCTCAGTGCAGGCTCAAAAGCTGGGGGCGATGTCGAAGTCTCAACTAAACGAGTTTTTGGAAAACAATCTGTGAGAGGATACTTGGGTAATCAGACACGCAGCCGACCGAAGCAGCCGGCTAAAACGAAGAACTCCAACGGGCAGCCGGGGGGCAACCGTCGTCGCCGCAGGAGAGGACATTCGGACGAGTTTCCGGATGACGATTCCAGCAGCCTGGAAGTCATCCCGCCGGATCAGCTGGCGCTCAGCAAGAATGTAATGAACCTGACGGAGCTCAAGACGCGGCCGGCATCCGACCTGGTCGATCTTGGCGAATCCCTGGGGCTGGACAACCTCGCCCGTTCCCGTAAGCAAGACATCATTTTTTCCATTCTCAAGGCGCACGCCAAGAATGGAGAAGATATCTACGGCGATGGCGTTCTCGAGATCCTGCAAGACGGCTTCGGCTTTTTGCGCTCTTCCGACAGCTCCTACCTGGCAGGGCCCGACGACATTTACGTCAGCCCCAGCCAGATCCGGCGCTTCAATCTCCGAACCGGTGACACGGTTTCCGGATTGATACGTCCGCCGAAGGATGGAGAACGTTACTTCGCGTTGCTCAAGGTGGGCCAGATCAACCATGACGGTCCTGAGAATGCGAAGAACAAGGTCCTCTTCGAGAACCTGACACCGCTGTTCCCGCGCGAGCGCCTGAAGCTGGAGCAGGGCAATGGCAGCACGGAAGACCTCACCGCCCGCATCATCGACATGGTCGCGCCGATCGGCAAGGGTCAACGTGGCCTGATCGTCTCGCCGCCGAAAGCCGGTAAGACGATGCTCCTGCAGAACATCGCCTCCGCAATCGCGGCGAATCACCCGGAATGCGACCTCATTGTGTTGCTCATCGACGAGCGGCCCGAGGAAGTGACGGAGATGGCTCGCACCGTACGTGGCGAGGTCGTTTCCTCGACCTTTGACGAGCCGGCAAGCCGGCACGTGCAGGTGGCCGAGATGGTCATCGAGAAGGCAAAGCGGCTGGTCGAGCACAAGCGCGACGTCGTTATCCTGCTCGACTCGATCACTCGCCTCGCGCGTGCCTACAACACCGTAGTGCCCTCTTCGGGCAAGGTACTGACCGGCGGTGTCGATGCGAACGCGCTGCACAGGCCGAAGAGGTTTTTCGGCGCTGCGCGGAACATCGAGGAGGGCGGCAGCCTGACGATCTTGGCGACTGCGCTGGTCGACACCGGCTCCAAGATGGACGAGGTGATTTACGAGGAGTTCAAGGGCACCGGTAACATGGAGATCCACCTGGATCGCCGAATCTCCGAGAAGCGCGTCTTCCCGGCAATCAACATCAATCGTTCAGGCACGCGAAAAGAGGAATACCTCACCGAGCCGGACGAGTTGCAGAAGATGTGGGTGTTGCGCAAGGTGCTCCACCCGATGGACGAACTCGCTGCGGTCGAGTTCCTGCTCAACAAGCTGCAGGACACCAAGACCAACACCGAATTCTTCGAGGCGATGAAACGCTAAAGCGATCGCCCGCACTGCGGGTGATATCTTCGTACTTGCGTCGATGCCTGGCGAGACGGGCTCCTACAGCTTTCTGTTCCGGACGTTTGCCAGCGGCTCTGGAACGAGCGCTGTAGGAGCCCGCCCTGCCGGCGACATCTTGCTGCCTGGTTCGACGTGCGGGTCGCCCGCGAAACGGGTCCCTACAGGTGTACGCAGGACCGTGTTACCTGCGCTTCATTGCAGCGTCGACGCTCCAGATTCCCGCGCCGCGCGCCGAAATATAGAGAAACGTGAAGCAATACAGCACGGCCAGTTCGCCCCTGTTGGTGATGGGCAACAGCGCAGAGCCCGGCAGCGCATCAAATGAGCCGTGCGCCATCCAGTACGCGGCGGCGCTGAAGCCGCTGCAGATGAAAGCGGCCGGCCGGGTGAAGAGGCCGATCATCACCAGCACGCCGCCGATCAGTTCGATGGGGCCGGCCAGCCAGAACATGTAGCCGCTGGCCTGCTCCGCGCCAAGAGCCCCGAACAGCTTCTGGGCGCCGTGCCACAGGAACATGTAGCCTGTAACGATGCGCAACAGCGCATAGGTGTGTTCCTGGAAAGGCTTCATGAAAGGCATGTCATGGTCCTCCTGGCTGGTGCTGGAGCTCGACACACTTTGTAACACGGGCGAACTGCGCCGACCAGTTTTTGAAGGCTCAGGGCAAGCTCCATCGATGCAGCAGGACAGGGCTGCCCTGTGCGAAATAGCTCTGTTCACGCGCCAGTTCCACGTAGCCGTCCGTCCCGCCGAGCGCCGTGAAGTCGCCTGAGGTGTTGGTGGGTACCGGGTGCGCCCTCAAGGTCCCGTCGACGTCATTGTGCAGCCTGACCGGCATGAAGAAGGTCAAATCGGCCTTGAATGTCACCTCTTCGGTGAGGACGGCCCACTCCACGGCGTGCTCGTTGCGTCCGCAGGCATCGAGTAAGGCCGGAAGTACGTAATGCCGGCAACATACAAGAGTCGATACAGGGTTTCCGGGCAGCGCGAAAACCGCCTGTCCCTCCTTCCCGATGCCGAACCACATCGGTTTTCCCGGCCGCTGGCTGATCTTGTGAAAGATCGTAGCGACGCCGAGATCGGCGAGAACCTGCGGCACGAAGTCCGCCTGTCCCATCGACACGCCGCCGCTCAGGATCATTACCTGTGCTTCCGCAAGGTGCCGGGCGATCTCGATCCGCAGTGCGTCCGGATCATCGCGTAGATGTTCGTGCCGGCAATCGCGGAAACCCTGGCCTTTCAGCATCGCCACCAGCGCCGGACCGTTCGAGGAACGGATCTGGTGCTGCAATATGGGTTCGCCCGGGGGCACCAGCTCATTGCCCGTCGATATCACCCGGACCACCGGCGCTTTGCCGACTTCGACAGACGTGAGTCCGCAGGATGCGACAATCGCGATCTCTGCAGGCGTCAGTATGGCGCCCGGCGAAATGACTTCCGTGCCCTGTCGATGATCCGAGCCCTGGGGGTGAACGAACTGGTGGCGTTCTGCGCGATATCCCGGCTCTATGTCGACGCTGCCATTTGTCAGGCTGATTCGCTCGACCGGGATGACGCAATCGCTTCCAGCCGGTAATACGGCGCCGGTCATCACCTCGATGCACGACATGTCGTCAGACAGTGTCAGAACCGGGTCGCCGGCGTGCTGAGTTCCCGCGATGCGAAAGGATGCGACTCCCCGGGAAAGAGCATCGAAGCTGACAGCGATTCCGTCCATCGTCACGCGATCGAACGGGGGCTGATCTCGTTCCGCAACGACAGCCTGGCGCAGGACGCGTCCGGCAGCCGACGTGTATGCGACCGCCTCGCTGCCGAAATCCGGCATCGCTTTCGCTATCGCGGCTTTTGCTGCTTCTGTTGTGAGCATCCTGAGGAACGGCGAGGCAAGGCGCTAATGTTGAGCGTCTGTTGCCAGGGCCTTGTATCCGATGTCCGTCCGATAGTACGCGTCAGCCCAATGGATTCGCCGCACCTGGCGATAAGCGGTTTCCTGCGCCTCGGCCACTGTGCTTCCGAGCCCGACGACGCAGAGCACTCGTCCGCCATCCGTCACGACGCTGTTCCCCTTCAGTGATGTGCCGGCGTGAAACACTTTCACCGCCCCCGTCCGCGTATCGGGCAAGCCGCTGATGGTGTCACCTTTGCGATACGCGCCGGGATAGCCGCCAGCGGACATAACGACGCCAAGCGCAACACGCACATCCCATTCGGCGCTTACCCCTTCGAGCTCGCCGGCGAGCGTTGCTTCACAGATTTCAACGAGGTCGGAGTGGAGCCGCGTCATGATTGGCTGTGTCTCCGGGTCGCCCAGGCGGCAGTTGAATTCCAGTACTCTTGGAGAGCCATCGGATGCAACCATAATGCCCGCATAGAGAAACCCGAGGTAATCCAGGCCATCGGCACGCAGCCCGGAGAGCGTGGGAAAAATGATCTCCTCCATGATGCGCCTTTCCAGTTCAGGCGTCACGATCGGAGCCGGCGAATACGCGCCCATGCCGCCCGTGTTTGGTCCGGCATCGCCATCGTCGCGAGCCTTGTGATCCTGTGACGTTGCCAGTGGCAATACGTTCGTCCCGTCAGTGATGACGATGAAACTGGCTTCTTCGCCCTCCAAAAATTCCTCGATCACGATCCTGCGCCCGGCATCGTCGAACGCGCCCCCAAGCATCTGCGAGGCAGCCTGTGCTGCTTCTTCCACGGTCGAGGCAACAACGACACCCTTGCCGGCGGCAAGTCCATCCGCCTTTATAACGACAGGCGCTCCCTCGGCACGGATGTAAGCGAGCGCCGGCTCGAGTTCAGTGAAGCTCTCGTATGCTGCGGTAGGGATATTGTGGCGCCGGAGGAAAGCTTTGCTGAAGGACTTCGATCCTTCCAGCTGCGCGGCTTTCGCGGTGGGGCCGAAGCAGGGGAGGCCGTGAGCGCGAAAACGATCTACGATCCCGGCCACTAAGGGAACTTCCGGGCCGATGATCGTCAAGCCCACTGCTTCCGACTGCGCGACAACGAGCAGCTCGTCAATATCGTCCGCCCTGACCGCTATGTTGCGCAGCCTGGGCTCGAGCGCCGTACCGGCATTGCCGGGAGCCACCAGCACCTCGGTGACTTTGGATGACTGGGCGCACTTCCAGGCGAGTGCATGCTCCCGGCCGCCACCGCCTACAACCAGAACCTTCATCTGTACCCTGACCTGACCTTAATGCCTGAAATGGCGAATTCCCGTGAATACCATTGCAAGCTTATGCTCGTTCGCGGCGGCGATCACCTCGTCGTCCCTCAATGAGCCACCCGGCTGGATAATGGCCGCCGCGCCTGCCTCCGCGGCCGCGTCAATGCCGTCGCGGAAGGGGAAAAATGCGTCCGAAGCCATGGCGGAACCCCTGATCTCCAGGCCTTCGTCCGCCGCCTTCAAAGCCGCTATGCGGGTACTGTAGACGCGGCTCATCTGGCCGGCGCCTATTCCGACGGTCATCCGGTCCCTGCAAAAGACAATGGCATTGGATTTCACGAATTTGGCGACTTGCCACGCGAACAGGAGATCGCGCATCTCCCGGGCATCCGGCGCCCTTTCGGTAACCACCTTGAGGTCATCGGGGCGGATGATTCTCAAGTCTGCAGTCTGCACGAGGAGCCCGCCCGAGACTTTTTTCAGATCGTAGCCTCCCCCGGCCGCCGCTTCGCCCGTTACGAGAACCCGGACGTTCTGCTTCTGCCGCAGCGCATCGAGCGCGCCGTCGTCGACGTCCGGAGCGACGATCACCTCTACAAACTGGTGCTCGATGATTGCGCGCGCAGTAGCGGCATCGAGTGGTTTGTTGAAAGCGATGATGCCGCCGAAAGCGGACGTTGGATCGGTCGACCTCGCCCGCTCGTAGGCCTGCCGGATGCTGTCGTCGATGGCGACACCGCAGGGGTTCGCATGCTTGACGATGACGCACGCGGGTTCGGAAAACTGGCGAACGCAGGCGAGTGCCGCATCGCTGTCGGCGATGTTGTTGTACGACAGGGCCTTCCCCTGCAACTGGCGCGCGCGAGCCAGCGTACCGGGTCGTGCGTCTCGATCGATAAAAAAAGCAGCCTGCTGGTGCGGATTTTCGCCATAGCGAAGCGTCTCGATGCGACGCCCGGAATAAAGAAAACGCTCGCCCGGCGATTCGCCGTTGCACACCGTGCCGAGGTAGTCTGCGATCGCGGTGTCGTATGCCGCGGTGTGGGCGAAAGCCTTTGTCGCGAGTTGTCTGCGATACTCCTGTGACAAGCCGCCGGATTGAATTGCCTGCAGCACCGCTTCATAGTCGCCCGGCTCGACAACGACCGCGACTCCCGCGTGGTTTTTCGAAGCTGCGCGAAGCATCGCGGGACCGCCAATGTCGATGTTCTCTATCGCGTCTTCCAGGCTGCACCCAGGCCGTGCGATGGTCTCTTCGAAGGGATACAGGTTGACCGCGAGCAGGTCGATCGGCTGGATTCCGTGCAGCGCCATCACGTCATCGTCCGTACCACGGCGTCCGAGCAGGCCGCCGTGAATCACGGGGTGCAGGGTTTTTACCCGACCGTCCATGATTTCCGGAAAGCCGGTCCTCGCGGAGACCTCGACAACCTCCACCCCGGCGGCGCTCAATTCCCGGAACGTGCCGCCGGTGGAAAGAATTTCGACGCCCAGTTCTGCCAGGCCCCGCGCGAACGGGACCAGCCCGCTCTTGTCCGAAACGCTCAGGAGCGCTCGTTGCACGGTGATCCCTGTCATCTCTGCAGGTGCTGGAAGCTTATGATTCGACAAGAGCAGCCGCGATCAGCGAATCAGGGCATAGGATTTTAGTTTTTTTCGGAGGGTGCCGCGGTTGATGCCGAGTATGCCGGCAGCCTGGCTTTGGTTTCCGTGCGTGTAGTCCATGACCGCCTTGAACAGGGGTTCTTCGACTTCACCCAGAACGAGTTCATAAAGGTCGCCCGGACGATCACCATTGAGGCTGGCGAAGTACCTGTCGAGTGCTTCTTCCGCGTGCTTGCGAAGTGGCTTCTTGCCGGCGGTTCTCAGCTCCGCATCTTTTTTTGTTTTTTTCCTTACCACTGTCTGATGATTCCCCCTGCCGTTTTCCCCTGCCGTTTCTGAAACGAGCGGAACGATGCGCAAATTACATTTTCCGTTAAACAAATTGTCAGGCAGCCAGATGTTCGTCTGTAGCGCCATTGCTGAAATATTCTCGCGTAAGTCGCAGTTGCTCCGAAGCACTATCGACGCGCACCACCTGTGTCCGGAAGGTTTGTGTGTTTGTCAAACCGGCGCAATACCAGATGAGGTGCTTGCGAGCCACCCGAACGCCAGTTGTTTCCCCATAAAACTGGTACAGGTCGCTAAGGTGGTCGAGGATAATATCACGGACGAAGTTATTTTCTACCGGCATTGTCGAATCATTTTTTGAATCATTTTTTTCGTAACGATAATCGAATTCACGGAACACCCAGGGCCGTCCTTGTGCCCCTCTCCCAATCATCAAGGCATCAGCACCGGTTACGCGGAGAACTTCAAGCGACTTCTCGAATGTGGTGATATCGCCATTAGCGATGACAGGAATCGAGACTGCATTTTTTATCGCGGCGATCGTTTCGTACTCGGCATTACCCCGGAAACGGCACGCTCGTGTCCGGCCATGCACGGCAAGCGCCTGGATGCCGCACTGTTCCGCAATCTGAGCGATCGTTACGCCGTTCCTGTTAAACGGATCCCAGCCCGTACGCATCTTCAATGTCACCGGAACCGGAACGGAACTGACGACTTCGTCGAGTATCGTTGCTACGAGTTTTTCATCACGAAGCAACGATGAACCTGCGAGTTTGCTGCAGACTTTTTTCGCGGGACAACCCATGTTGATATCGATGATCTGCGCGCCGCGCTCCACGCAAAGCTTTGCAGCGAGGGCGAGTTGCTTCGGTTCGCTGCCGGCAATCTGCACCACTCTCGGTTCCGAGTCGAAATCGAGATCTAACCGCTTGCTGGATTTTTCCGTGTGCCACAGGCGGATGTCGGCCGTCGTCATTTCCGATGTTGTCATGCCTGCGCCGAAGCGGCGGCACAGCCTGCGGAACGGCGCATCCGTTATGCCCGCCATCGGGGCCAGGAGAAACGGGCTCCGCAGTTGAAACGGTCCGATACGCATGCAGGCTGCGCTAATCTTTGAAGTCTTGCGTGGCGCAGCGCACACGGTTTCCGGGCTCCCGGTAGCAGACGTTCAGCTTGAAGCCGGTGGCCTCGGGTGATGGGGCTTCGACGCGAACCAGCGCCGTGAACCGGTCTCCCGGCGGCACGCGGGCAGCAGAATCGGTTTTCCCTTCGAGGTAGTCGCCGGGTTCGAGAATCTTGCTGCCGATGATCTCCTCCCAGCGGTCCGTCAGGGAGACATGCAGGAGCGGGTAAGGCAGGGGTCTCGAGGCGCCGTTCGCAAGGCGGGAGGAAATCGTCAGCACGTTGTCTGTGTCGTCGGTCCGGCCACTGGTCGTCTCGAACTGCCATTCCCTGATGTCCCAGTCCGGGTTCAGGGGCTCGCCCAGCAGGCGATACACCGAGCCTATCGTCCGGTCGAACATCGGGTATGTGGCGAGCGAATCCCGCCAGGCATGCACCACCTGCGCTGCAAGCACGAGTACGAGCGCGGCAACCCCGGCTATGACCCTGTAGCTGGCCGGGTCGGTCCTGCGGCGTCCGCCGCGCATGATGTCCGTGCTCTTGACGTGGGTGTCGAGTATGTCGTGTTGATCGTTCGGAGAATCCGCCACGCCGGACTTCGGCGCACTGGGATCCCCCTCGGCCTCATTCAGAACATGTTCGCCGTTGCCGCCAGGCGTGGATGCGAGTTCTGCCTCCAGGGCGTTCCTGACGAAGTCGCCTTCCATGATGATGGTTTCGACATGCGGTGCTTCGTCGAGCCTGCTGTGCGCCCTCGTGGACGTGAAAGCACCCTCTTGTTCCGCGAGCTTGATGAGATCCTGATCGATCAACATGTTGATCGTCATTTCTTCCTCGGTCTGCGGCGGCACGTAATGTTCCGGGTCGCCGGCACCGTCGCCAGTCTCCGATGAGTCGTTCTCGCGCGTCACGGGAGCTGGCTCATCGGGAGGCGCCGTCTTGCCTGTCGTCGGCGCGTCCGGCTGCACTTCACCCGCCGATGCTGCCCAGGCAGCGGCGAGTTCCTGCTCGAATGCCTCTTCCCGACGGCGCGCCTCCGCCTCCTCACTGTCCTCACCTTCTGGCGAGTAATCAGTTGCCTGGTTCTGCTCGTCGCCTTCAAGTTCCAGTTCGTTTTCGAAAGCGGTGGCGCCGACTTCTTGTACCGGGGGCGCTCCGATCGACGGAGACTCATTCCCGGCTGCTTTTACCTCTTCAGTCGGCCGCTGCTCCAGCTCGGGCTGTTCCTCCCCAGGCTCCTCCTCCAGAGTGAGGTTGCGGCTGCCCGTCAAGTCTATGCCCATCTCGAGAGCCTGCAGGTCGAACTGCGTGTCGATGTCCGCGGGAAGGTCCTCGACAATCAGCTCTTCATCGTCTTCTCTGTCTTCTGCAAGGGCGCCGATATCCGTCTCGGCAAGGGCATCCTCCCCGGGTGCTTCCGGTGCAAAAGTCGATGGTGACAGCTCGCAGGCTTCCCCCTCCGCCGCAGCAATTTGCAGCGGAACATCCGATGGCGCGGCTTCCGCCCGGGAATCGTGACCGGATGCGGCGGCTTCGTTGCGCTGCGCCACTTCGTCCAGCAGGTCCATCCAGTCATCCGGCTCGCCGAGGGCAAGGTCCGCTTGTGCCTCATCGGCTTCCGGAGCGCGCGGTTCGACGCGGTCTTCCGCGCGCCGCGTAAAGACCTGGGGTTCCTCCTCTTCCTCGTAATCGTCGGGCAGGGGAGTGTTGTCGTCGTAGCGCTGCACATCCAGGTCGAAGTGCGCCGCTGGCTCTGCGTCGTTGCTCACATGCTCGCTGTCGCTGCCGCCGTCTGCATCGTTTTGTACGGCCGCATCTTCCTCTACCGGTTCCTGCGAAGTCGTATCCGGTACCGCTTCCGCATCCTCGACAGGTTCATCGGCGGGGTCATCCAGGTACCAGCGTACGGAACTCGTCGACCCGCTGTCCTCATTCGCGGGAATATGCGGGCGCTCCACCTCTCCGTCAGCACCGGGGCTTTCACCCTCGACCGTGAGCTCGCCTGCGGGGGTGACGGGATCATCGACGGACTCCTCCTCGTCTCCCTCGTCCTCATCGATAACACGCCATTCAATCCCCGTATCTTCGATCCGGATTTCGTGTTCCCCGGTGAGTTCTGCCAGGGTTTGAATCAGTGAGTCCGGATCTTCGGCGCCTCCCGCCACTGCCGGCGGGTCTTCCGTCAGCTTTTCCAGCGCATTGAACTCACGGCTGCAACCGGCGCAGAAAACCCGGCCGGAGGCGCGCGTGAGATCCGGAGCCGTAACGCGGAAGGCGTGGTTGCAGTGAGGGCATTGCGTAAACACGATTTTCTAGATTCTCTTGCCCGTAAGCCTGACCCACGGGGCTTTCATGGCCGGAGCCTCGAATTCGACCTGCTCCCGGTAGGCTGCGGCAACTGCTGCTACCTGGTGCTCCATGATTCCGGATAACGCGATCTCTCCGCCGTGAACGAGGTGCCCGCAGATTGTACCTGCCTCGTGCTTAAGCGGCGTGGCCAATATGTTCGCCACGACCACGTCGTAGCTGGCATCGAGGGAGGCTGCGTCCATTGTTGCAGCAAGCCTCTCTCCAACTCCGTTGCGCTCAGCGTTCTGCCGGGTCGCCGTAATGGCTTGCGGGTCGATATCGAGGGCGCTGACCGAACCCGCACCCAGCATTAGCGACGCCACCGAGAGAATGCCGGAGCCGCACCCGTAGTCGAGAACGCGCTTGCCGCCAAGATCGAGTCCATCAAGCCATTCCAGGCACAGGGCGGTGGTCGGGTGCGTGCCGGTGCCGAACGCGAGTCCCGGGTCCAGCCGGACGACCACCGCATCCTCTTCGACGACGTCGAATTCTCCCGGGCAAACCCAGAGGCGGCGACCGAACCGCATCGGGCGGAAGTCCTTGAGCCACTCCCGCTCCCACACGCGGTCGGGAAGCGTCTCGAGGCTGTGGTCGGGCAGGCGCGTCACGGAAAGCGACTTGAGCAGGTCCTCTCGCAGCAGGTCGAGATCGACGGAAGACGAGAAAAGGCCTGTGATCCTGACGTCGTCCCAGAGAGGTGTCTCCCCTGGCGCCGGCTCTAGGACGGGATTGTCCCCGGCATCGGTAAACGTGACCGCCTGGGCTCCATGTCGCAGCAGTACTTCCTCTACCTGGTCCGGCGACAGCGAACCCAGGTTCATCACGAACTGCCGCCATTCCATTGCAATCCGTACCCTGACCGGTTTACAGGCCCAGTCGCTTTTCCAGGTAGTGAATATCGGTGCCGCCTTTCTGGAAAGCGGAATGCTGGAAAATTTCCTGGTGCAGGGGAATATTCGTCTTGATTCCCTCCACGACGATCTCGGTCAACGCATTCCTCATGCGGGCGATGGCCGTCTCTCGATCGTTGCCGTGCGCGATGAGCTTGCCTATGAGTGAATCGTAGTAAGGCGGCACTCGATAGCCACTGTAGATATGGCTGTCCATGCGCACGCCCGGGCCGCCGGGAGAGTGCCACAGCTGTATGAGCCCTGGTGAGGGCATGAAGGTCTTCGGGTCTTCAGCATTGATGCGGCACTCGATGGCATGGCCGCGGACGACGATGTCCTCCTGCCGCACCGAAAGCGTCTCGCCTCCTGCGATACGCAGTTGCTCCTTCACGATATCCACACCTGTCACCATCTCGGTGACGGGATGCTCTACCTGCAGGCGCGTATTCATCTCGATGAAGTAGAACTCTTCATCCTGGTAAAGGAACTCGAAGGTGCCGGCACTGCGGTAACCCATCTTGATGCACGCATCAACGCAGCGTTGGCCGATCTTTTGTCGCTGTTCCTCGCTGATGCCCGGCGCCGGCGCTTCCTCGATTACTTTCTGGTGCCGCCGCTGCATCGAGCAGTCGCGCTCGGCTAAGTGAACGGCATTACCGCGTCCGTCCGCAAGAACCTGGAACTCGATGTGACGAGGCCTTTCAAGGAATTTTTCCATGTAGACGGTTTCGTTGCCGAAAGCTGATCGAGCTTCAGCCTGCGTAACCGTGATCGCGCCGATGAGGGAGGCCTCAGAATGCACGACGCGCATTCCGCGGCCTCCACCGCCCCCGGAGGCCTTGATGATGATCGGGTAACCGATGTCGCGCGCCAGGCGCAGGTTCTCGTCCGGATTTTCGGATACCGGACCGTCGGAGCCCGGCACGCAGGGCACCCCTGCGGCTTTCATCGCACGGATGGCGGAAACCTTGTCCCCCATCAGGCGGATAGCCGATGCTGGTGGGCCGATGAAGATAAAGCCGCTCGATTCCACTCGCTCCGCAAAATCCGCGTTCTCGGCCAGGAAGCCGTAACCGGGATGCACAGCGACGGAGTCCGTCACTTCCGCGGCGCTGATGATCGCGGGCATGTTCAGGTAGCTCTCCGTCGACGACGGTGGTCCTATGCACACCGTCTCGTCGGCCAGGAGCACGTGCTTCAGGTTGTTGTCGGCCGTCGAATGAACAGCCACCGTTTTGATACCCATTTCACGGCAGGCGCGCAATATGCGCAGCGCAATTTCGCCGCGATTTGCAATAACGACCTTCTCGAGCATGTCGGCTTAAGCGCCGCGCTGGTCAATGATGAACAGAACCTGCCCGTATTCGACCGGCTCCCCGTTTTGCACGCGAATCGATTTGACCGTGCCTGATACTTCAGCTTCGATCTGGTTCATCATTTTCATCGCTTCGACGATGCAAAGCGTGTCTCCCTGGTCCACGCGATCTCCCACCTGGACGAAGGGTGCGGAACCGGGAGATGCAGCACTGTAGAAGGTGCCGACCATCGGTGCGATGACGGCGAAACCATCTTCTTCGGGCTCGACTTCCACCGTCGACGACGAGGTGGCGGGCCCGGGCTGTTCGGGAGCAGGCGCCGCGGTTGCTGCCGGCTGAGGCTGCGCATACTGAACCTGGGGTGCATAGCCGGGGCCGTATCGGCTGATCCTGACAGATTCTTCCCCCTCGGTGATTTCGATCTCGGCGATACCGGACTCATCCAGCAGCTCAATTAGTTTTTTTACTTTGCGTATGTCCATTTCCTGGTCCCGGAACTGCCGAATTGGTCTTGTGAGATGGGTTACCCGCCGTTCGCGAGTTTTTCATGCGCCGCGAGCAAGGCGAACTCGTAACCGGGGGCGCCCAGACCGAACAGGCAACCCGCGGCTATGTCACTCAGGTAACTGTGGCGACGGAACTCCTCCCGAGCGAAAACGTTGCTCAGGCGAATTTCGATAAAGGGTATGGCGACACCTAACAGAGCGTCCCGAATCGCAATGCTGGTATGGGTCAGGGCGCCGGGGTTGAGCAGTATGAAGTCAACCTTGTCGGCCGATGCCTTCTGGATGCGGTCAATGATCTTCTCCTCGCCGTTGCTCTGGAAGCACGCGAGGGCATGGCCAAGGCTCTCGGCCTTGCGGGCCAGGTCCCGTTCGATCTCGGACAGGGTGGTCCGGCCGTACACGCCTGGCTCGCGGCTGCCGAGCAGGTTCAGGTTGGGGCCGTTGATGAGCAAGAGGCTCGCCATGTCAGAATTTGCAGCCAGTTTGACGAAGATGGCGGCAATTCTAACCCTTTTCACGGCAGCTCATGCAAGTCTGAGACGCAGGATGTGATCCTGGTCGCGTTGCCGGTGACCTGAAGGGAATGAGCCTTGGGCTTGTGCTCCTAGAACTTGCCGAGCGCCTCCCGGGCACCGTCCAAGTCCAGTTCACCGCTTCGCATTCGGCCGACGACGTCGACAATCTGCTCGATGTGGTTTTCCATGATCTCGCCCATGTGGATCTTGATCAGGTCGCCTTCGGGAGACACGAGCATGGTCACCGGCAGGCCGACGAAGTCTATGCCGGAGGTTTCCGCCGCTGCCATCGCGTCTTCCTGGCCGATGAGGATCGGGTAATTGAATTCTGCGCTCTCGGCGTAGGCCTCCACGTCTTCCTGGAAGTCGACCGCCACGCCGATCACCTGCAGCCCGTCCGCACCGTGCCGTGCCTGCACTTCCTTCAGCAGCGGGATCTCACGCCGGCACGGCGCGCACCACGTTGCCCAGAAATTCACGAGGCGGGCCTTGCCTTCCCACTCGGCAAGGTCGCGCATATCGCCATCGAGGTCCGGCAGTGCGAAGGACATTTGCCGGTCCTGGTGAGGAGCAACCGGTTCGTCGGATGTGCGCTGCTGAAACCAGTAGCCTGCGGCAGCCGCGGCGACCAGCACCAGGACCACGAGTATCTTGTTTGTCATTGCGAGCCTTGTTGTTAACCGCGGGACCATTCAATCTGCCCCGCCTGCAGGACCAGCACGGGAGCATGAGCGACGTGTTCCGGGTCAGATGCCCGGAGTCTGCGCAGCGACCGTCGCGCTTCTTCCGGCGCCGGTGGCCCGTTGCACGTGAGCCGCGAAATCCTGCGCATCCATGAATCCGACCACCTCGAAACCGTCTCGTTCTATGCCGTCGGAGCCGAAGAATATGATAGTCGGTGGACCGAAGACGCCAAAACGCTTCAGCAATGCCTGGTCGTCCTGGTCGTTGGCCGTTACGTCAGCCTGGAGCAGAACGGTGTCGGCCAGCGCTTCCTGAACATTCGCATCGGTAAAGGTGTAATGCTCCATTTCAATGCAGGATACGCACCAGTCCGCATAGAAATCGAGCATCGCGGGCCTCCCTTGCGCGGCCGCCGCGGACAGCGCTGCATCCAGGTCGGCGACGGTCTTTACCCGCCGGAAGTCGAGCCCGCGGGCTTGTGCAACCACAGCTTGGCCACCGACCGTGATGCCCGCGAGAGGCTGCAGCAAGCTGCTGCCTCCGGCCAGCGATCCGAGGATCAGGATGGCCCCGTAAATCACACCGAGAAGGCCGAAGCCCTTACCCAGGCGGAGCGACGCGGCAGAGCCAGGCGTGAGCGTGGTAAGTCCGCCCAGGTAAACGCCCGCCATGAATATGAGTACGCCCCAGAGCGCCAGCGTTACGGTGCCGGGGAGAATGCGAGACAGCATCCAGATCGCGAGAGCGAGCATCATGAAACCGAATGCATTTTTTATCGCCACCATCCATGGTCCGGCCTTCGGCAGCAACTTGCCGGCCGATGCTCCTACGGCGAGCAACGGCGCTCCCATCCCCAGGCTCAGTGCGAACAATGCGATTCCGCCGCGCAGCATGTCGCCTGACTGTCCGATGACGGTGAGTGTGGCAACCAGCGGCGGCGCCACGCATGCCGTAACGATCAGCGACGACAGGGCGCCCATCACGAAGGCGCCGATGACAGTGCCGCTTTTCTGCCTGCCGCTGATCGCGGCAAGCCGGCTCTGCACGGAGGAGGGCATCTGCAGGTCGAAAAGCCCGAACATGCCGAGCGCCAGTAGCACGAACAGGCCCGCGAAGAGGCTCAACACCCATGGCTGGTTGAATACCGCCTGCAGCTGTACGCCGACCGCGGCGGCGGCAATTCCTGCGCCTGTGTAGATGAGCGCCATGCCCGCGACATATGCAGATGCCAGCGTGAAGCCGCGCCTGGGACTGACGTCATCGCCGTCGCCGGCGATGATCCCGGACAATATCGGCACCATCGGTAGCACGCAGGGGGTGAAGGCCAACAACAGCCCGGCGCCGAAGAATGTCGCCACCACCAGCCAGAGCCCCGCGCTGGAGATGAGGCTCGCCAGGCGCGCCTGCTCCGACTGTGGGGCGGGACCGGTTGTGGCGCTCGATAGCGCCGTCACCGCAGTGGCCTTCGGCAGCGATACTTCGAGGGTGCGGGTCACCGGCATGTAGCAAATTCCGCCGTCGGCGCATCCCTGGTACTTCACGTCGAGCTCGAGATCAAGCGATTCCGGGGTGGCCCGAGCCAGCGGCAGGATCGCGAATACGTCCTCCGTGTAGACTTCCATGTCGCCGAAGTACTGGTCGTGCTTCATTTCTCCCGGCGGCAGGTCGAGCTTGCCGAGTTGCACCTGGTCCGCGACCGTCTCTGCTCCGATCTTATCCTTGTAAAGGTAATAGCCGGGCGCGACCTGTATGGAGACCTCGACGGTATTGCCGTCGACCGCCGTTAACATTGGCCGGAACGCCTCGTCTACCGGCAGGAACTCCGAATTGCCGAAGGCATTACCCAGGTCGAGCTTGCCTTCCTGGGAAAAGGAGGGCAGGGCGCCGAGTAGCAGTGCCGCCAGGAGGAGAACGCGATTTGCGGGGAATTTACTCATAATGTTGTCGGTTTGACCGCAGCCGGCCTTTGCGGTGCCGCGCATCCGCTTTGTTCGATGCCATGACGGTCGGGCTGTGGCCGGCCCGGCCGCCAGATGTTACCGGTTATACTGTCGCGGCGCCTCCCGGCGTGCTTCGATCCTCAAGATATAAGGATACGGGCGCGGAGTCCCCGGTGCCTGGACCCAGGCCGCAAATCCCGACCCGAAACCTGGAGCCTGAGGCATTCGCATCGTTAAGGTCTCCATTCATCGCGGCCCCCTTGAAATTTGAAGCGCCGTCCCTATCATTAGCACTCCCTGAGGTCGAGTGCTAACAGGCCGCGACCCACAGTTTACTCAATTGTCCTTAAAAATCAAACGTTTAAAGGAGTACCAATCGATGAAGATTCGTCCGCTTCATGATCGCGTCATCGTCAAGCGCATGGAAGAAGAGCGCACGTCCCCCGGCGGAATCGTCATTCCCGACACGGCCGCCGAAAAGCCGATCAAGGGCGAAGTCATTGCAGTCGGCAATGGCAAGATTCTCGAGAACGGTGAAGTACGTGCACTGGACATCAAGGCCGGCGACAAGGTGCTGTTCGGCAAGTACAGCGGTACCGAAGTCAAGGTCGACGGTGAAGAACTGCTCGTGATGAAGGAAGACGACATCATGGCCGTTATTGAGAGCTAGGAGCCGGGATACTTTCCTGAAAGCTCGAGACTCTGGTTTTACGACATCACTATTTTTAGAGGATAAGTTAAATGGCTGCTAAAGAAGTTCGCTTCAGCGACGACGCACGCCAGAAGATGTTTGCAGGCGTGAACATCCTGGCGAATGCGGTAAAGGTAACCCTGGGCCCCAAGGGGCGGAACGTAGTACTCGACAAGAGCTTCGGCGCACCGACCGTCACCAAGGACGGCGTGTCTGTCGCCAAGGAAATCGAGCTCGACGACAAGTTCGAGAACATGGGCGCGCAGATGGTCAAGGAAGTTGCATCGCAGACTTCCGACATCGCCGGTGACGGCACCACGACCGCGACCGTGCTGGCACAGGCAATCCTTCGCGAAGGCCTGAAGTCCGTTGCAGCGGGCATGAATCCGATGGACCTGAAGCGCGGCATCGACAAGGCCAGCATCGCCATCGTCAAGGAACTGGAGAAGCTGTCCAAGCCCTGCGCAGATGACAAGGCGATCGCACAGGTAGGCAGTATCTCTGCCAACTCCGACCCGGAGATCGGCAAGATCATCTCCGAGGCGATGCAGAAAGTAGGCAAGGAAGGCGTCATCACGGTTGAGGAAGGTTCGGGCCTCGAGAACGAGCTGGACGTAGTCGAAGGTATGCAGTTCGACCGCGGTTACCTCTCTCCCTATTTCATCAACAACCAGCAGAGCCAGAGCGTCGAGCTCGAGAACCCGCTGGTGCTGTTGTTCGACAAGAAGATCTCGAACATCCGCGACATGCTGCCGGTCCTGGAAGGCGTGGCCAAGGCAGGCCGCCCGCTCCTGATCATCGCAGAGGACGTCGAAGGCGAGGCTCTCGCGACCCTGGTCGTTAACAACATTCGCGGCATCGTGAAAGTTGCCGCCGTCAAGGCGCCTGGTTTCGGCGATCGACGCAAGGCCATGTTGCAGGACATCGCTGTTCTGACTGGTGGGCAGGTGATTTCCGAGGAAGTCGGGCTGTCTCTCGAGAAGACCACGCTGGATGATCTTGGCGAAGCCAAGAAAGTGCAGATCACCAAGGAAAACACGACCATCATCGATGGCGCCGGCCGTGCCGAAGACATCAAGGGCCGTGTTGACCAGATCAATGCCGAGATCGAGGAGTCGAGTTCCGACTACGACAAGGAGAAGCTGCAGGAGCGCGTTGCCAAGCTCTCCGGCGGCGTTGCCGTGATCAAGGTCGGTGCGGCGACCGAAGTCGAGATGAAAGAGAAGAAGGCACGTGTCGAAGACGCGCTGCACGCTACCCGCGCTGCCGTAGAAGAAGGCGTAGTACCGGGTGGTGGTGTTGCATTCATCCGCGCCGTCTCGGCTATCTCGAAGCTGAAGGGTGACAACGACGACCAGACAGTCGGCATCAACATCCTCAGGCGTGCTGTCGAAGAGCCGTTGCGCCAGATCGTGAAGAATGCCGGCGGCGACGCCAGTGTCGTGTTGAATGCCGTTGCGGAAGGCAAGGGCAACTATGGCTACAACGCGGCTACCGGCGAATACGGCGACATGATCGAACTCGGAATTCTCGACCCGACCAAGGTCACCCGTTACGCGCTGCAGAATGCCGCATCTGTCTCCGGCCTGCTGCTGACCACCGAAGCAATGGTGGCGGAAGCACCGAAGGACGAGTCCGGCCCGGCAATGCCCGACATGGGTGGCATGGGCGGAATGGGCGGCATGATGTAAGCAGTCCGTTCTCGCGACAAAACAAAGCCCCGCTCAACGCGGGGCTTTTTTTTCCAGGGCTCACAGGGGCCCGCGCCCGCGCGCGATGAACATGGACTTGACTCGTCATCCGTGAGGCAGGCTGCCGTCGGACTAGCGCGTCATGGTCATGTTGTCGCAGTAGCAGATCATGGGCTCCTGGTTTTCGCGTGGCAGGCGTGTAGGGTACCGATCCCGGCAGACCCAGGTTTCGCCCGCTGGGCACCGGTCGCCGGCACGGCGCTCGGGTGGCGGTGAATAGCCGGCTTTCGTCGCGCAACCAGCACCTAAGATCGCGCAGGCCGTTATGCCACAGATCGTATACAGGCGCGTTCTCATGACTATCCCCCTTCTGCGGACCGGATGAACGAGACTTCCCTTCCTGTTTCAGAGACGGCAAAGATCCTGTATCCGCAGGCGCGAAGCCTAGCGATCGTCTCCTCCGTCCTGGCGAGGCCTATGCCGGCAAAGCGATGGTGAAACTCCACCAGCAATTGCAGGGGTTTGACCGGAGATCGCAGCAAATTATCCAGAACCTCGTATTCGGCGCCCTCTATGTCCATTTTCAGCAGATCGAGCCTTTGCTGGCCCAGTTCTGCCTGGATGCTCTGGAGGCAAAAAGCGGGAACCACGATGGCGTCGTCCCGTGCGCCCTCGTCCGCAACCATCGAGTACATGACGGTGGACTTGCTCCCGTCCTTCCTGACACGCGGGTAGAGTTTCAGGGCGCTATCCTGTGCCGTAACGGCCCACGGATGAAAATGGAAGTTTTCGGGCATCTCACGGGTCGCGAGCCACTCGACGGTAGAGGGCGTCGGGTCGAACGCGTCCACTCTCAGGTGGAAGCGTCGTATCAGGGCGAGGTCGAAATCGACATCTTCCCCGACGCCCAGCGACCAGACGATGCTGTCTGCGCCGAGCACGTCGGGATGGAACCACCAGCCCCCATCCCTGACCGCGCGGACGTCGACTTCTGGCCGGAGGCGTAGTTCCCTGCCGACAAGTCGCTTGAAGAACAGCTTTTTGCACTGGTAGCCGGGAGTCTTCTCGAGGCGTTTCCACGCTGCAATGGCCATGATGGAATCCGGGTGCTGCGAGCCGATATCTTTTGTCGGTCAACGCAAGTGACCTCAAGCTTAGCACCTTCACTTGCAGGCGATAGCCAGTGCCGGTACTCGTAGGAACTGCAAAGAGGACGGTAAATCCTTCAACGCTGAAGAGCGAAAAGGTGAGGGCGCGGCTCAAGGGGCGCATGGCATATTTCTTGCTGGCAGTCCTTTGAACGACAAACAACCTGCCCCAAGGGAGACACGTCATGCCCAGGAACGCGATCCAGTTACTGAAGGAAGATCACAAGAGAGTGAAGGAGCTGCTGAGCCAACTCGTCGAAACTACCACGCGAGCGGAGAAGACGCGCCGCCAACTGGTGGAGAAGATCGCCCAGGAACTGGAGATCCACACCCACATAGAAGAGGAAATCTTCTATCCCGCCTTCAAGAATGCAGGTAACGGCGAGTACGCAAAGATGTACTTCGAAGCTCTCGAAGAACATCGTGCCGTTGATGAGCTGGTCTTGCCAGACCTGAAGAAGACCGAGCCGAACAGCGAGAAGTTCTCGGGCCGGGCCAAGGTGCTGAAGGAGCTCGTGGAACACCATATCGGCGAAGAAGAGAAGGAAATGTTCAAGAAGGCAAACCAGGCGTTCTCCAAGGAAGAGCTGATGGACCTCGGCAAACAGCTGACGGCACGCAAGCAGGAACTGCAGAAGCAGATGTCGAGCCAGGCGGCCTGATCGCTCGACCGCTCTCAGGGTCGAAGATCCCTCAGGTCGGGTGCCTTACGCCGGCGGCGGGGGCTTTCCCCTCCCGGCGCGCGCGTGCGCGGCCGGGCCGGCGCCTGTACAGCCGGTAACCGAGCAGTACGGAGAGAATAGCCGCATACAGCAGCGGTTCCCGCGTGTCGAGCTTCACCTGCCACCAGAAATGCCACACGCCGAGCACGCCTACCGCGTAGGCGCTGTAATGAAGCTGTTGCCAACGCCTGCCCATGCGCCGGCGCAGAGCATTGGTTGACGTCACGGCCATCATGGTGAGCAACAGGAAGGCCAGGAAGCCTATCGTGATGAAAGGCCGCTTCGTAATATCCTCAGCGATGGCCGAAAGGAGCAGCCCCTGGTCGAGTACGAGCCAGGTGAGGAAATGCATGAGCACGTAGAAAAAAGTGAACAGGCCGAGCATCCGCCGGAAGCGGGCCAGCCAGTTCCAGCCGGTCAGTTGTCGTAACGGCGTCACAGCCAGCGTGATCATGATGAACCGCAGGCCCCAGATGCCGAAGTGGTCCTGGATCGCTTCCACCGGGTTCGCGCCCAGTGAGCCGGAGATGCCGGCTGCGTCAGTGAGCAGGAGTACCACCGGCACCAGGCATAGCACGAACAGCAGCGGCTTCCCGATATAGCGAACGCGCGCAGTCGTATTCACCGAAGCCTCAGAAGTGCCTGCGGAGGTCCAGGCCGTCGTAGAGGTGGGCGACATGCTCGCCATAGCCGTTGAACATGAGCGTCGGCTGCTTCTGCGCGAAAAGACCCGCTCCGATGCGGCGTTCGCGCGCCTGGCTCCATCGGGGGTGATCCACCTCCGGATTGACGTTGGCGTAGAAGCCATACTCGTTTGGCGCAGCCAGCTCCCAGCTCGTCTCGGGTTGGCTTTCCACAAAGCGGATATTGACGATTCCCTTGATGCCTTTGAAACCGTACTTCCACGGCACGACCAGGCGGATCGGGGCGCCATTCGCGTTCGGCAACAGCTTGCCGTAGAGACCCACGGCCAAAAGCGGGAGCGGATTGGTTGCTTCGGCGATCGTCAGCCCCTCGCGGTACGGCCAGCGAAGCACCCGGGATCGCTGGCCCGGCATCCTCTCGGGGTCGTGCAGGGTTTCGAAAGCCACGAACTTCGCCCTGGACGTCGGCTGCAATTCCTTTACCACGTTCGCCAATGGGATACCGACCCAGGGGATGACCATCGACCACGCCTCGACGCACCGCATCCTGTAGATACGTTCCTCCAGCCGGTAGGGCTTGACGAAATCCTCCAGGTTGAAAGTACCGGTTTTCTCTGCGTGCCCCGAGACGGTCAGGGTCCATGGCCGTGGCTCGAATTCGCCGGAATTGCGTGACGGATCCTCCTTGCCGGTGCCGAATTCGTAGTAATTGTTGTAGGTGCTGATGTCATCGAAGCTGTTCGGCTCCTCATCGGTGCTGTACCGGCTCCTGGCGACGTCGGCGAGCTCGGCCCCGGTCCCGGCCGGCAGGACGGCGCCCAAGGCCGGCGCGGCGAACAAGGTGGCGCTGGCCATCGACCCCTGCCGCAGGAACTGGCGGCGGTTCAGGTAATTCGTCTCGCTGGTGATCTCATAAGAGAGGATGTCAGCAGGGTTTCGAATGAGCACGTGCTTCTCCGGTTAAATTTCACTGGTAGGTTTGAGACCGGAACCAGCCCCGGTTTATTTCATGTCGAGCCGGCGGAGGTCGAGGGCAGCATATAAGCTGCAAATATACGCGAACGCGCAGCCAAATGCCGCGAACATGCGCCCTTCCAGCGGCCTGCCAGGTGGTGACAGCTACCGGACTTGCCGCCGTTGCCGGACTGCGACGGATCTTGCGTTCACGCCTCGCCGGTCAATCTTGATTTGGCGTGAACCGGCCACATCTCACGGAGGTCTCAAACTTCATCAGACCACCGGATTTTCGGGAAGCTCACAAAATGATCAATCCCAATGTAGCAAGGATCTCAGGCAAGGACGATGCGGCGTCGCCGGCGGTGCTGCAGGTGGATATCATTGCCGACCTGGTCTGCCCGTGGTGTTTCCTGGGCAAGCGAAGGCTGGACGATGCGCTATTGGCGGTTCATGGACCAAGCAGCGTGAGCTGGTATCCGTTCCAGCTGAACCCGACGATGCCGGAGGCCGGCATGGGCTTCGACGAATACCTGGCGTCGCGGTTCGGTGATCCCGAAGCGCTACAGCCGGCGCTTGCACAGCTGACCCAGGCGGGAGCGGCCGAGGGAATCAACTTCCGCTTCGACCGGATCAGCCACGTCCCCAACACGCTCAATGCGCATCGCGTGATGAAACTGGCGGAAGCCATGGGCGCGAATGCATCGGGTCTTGCCGAAAATATCCTGCGTGGCTTCTTCGAGGAAGGGCTGGATATATCGAGCAGGGAAGTCTTGC
Organism: Woeseiaceae bacterium; assembly: GCA_035304285.1. GTDB lineage: Bacteria > Pseudomonadota > Gammaproteobacteria > Steroidobacterales > Woeseiaceae > IDS-8. The sequence continues at coordinate 3,920 of DATGQI010000077.1, read as the reverse complement.
TGGACCTGGGAAAGAAGAGCGGACTGACGGAGCCCGGCATCAACAGGACCCTGGATGACGATACGACGCGCCAGACGGTACTGTCGCAGGAAGCACAGGTTCGCCGAAGCGGCGTGACGGGCGTGCCGGACTTCCTGATCAACAAGAGGCTTTTCGTCATCGGCGCGCAGAGCACTGCGAGCCTGGTCAACGTCTTCGACCGCGCGATGTTCGGCGAGGAAAGCGACCTGCCGGTGTCCGCGACCATCCACTAAGGGACGCTTGTATTTTTCGCCTGCGGGCGATAGCTTTCGCTGCTCGACTTTGATGGGGACGAGTAGGCAGGAGAGGCGTTTTCGAAGCGACCGGGAGATGGTGCAAGCCCCGGACCGCCGCCAGCCGAATATCACCCCGGAGTCGCCGTTCGAACCGCGAATTTTTTGCGCAGTAGTCCGGCCGGCTGGCCACCGTCAAAAGGCTTCATGAGGCAGCAGCCCGCGCGTGGGCTGTTGTGAAACCGGGTGGTACCGCGATCGAGAAGATTCTGTCGCCCCGGACGCAATGGGATGCGTCCGGGGCGTTTTGCTTTGGGGCGCTGGCGGTATTGGAATGGAATGGTCGAGGATGGGTAAGAAAACAGAATCCGGAGCAGGTTTCAGGGAGGTTTCCGGTCGCTACAACGGTCCGGCACTGGAGCAGGAAGTGCTTTCCTTCTGGCGTGAGCACGGTGTCTTTGAGCAGACCCTGAATGCATCGCGAGGGAAGCCCCGCTTCAGCTTCAATGAGGGTCCGCCCACTGCGAACGGGAAGCCCGGCATCCATCACGTCCTGGCACGTACCTTCAAGGACGCCTTCCCGCGCTACAAGACGATGCGCGGCTATTACGTGCCGCGCAAGGCGGGATGGGACACCCACGGCCTGCCCGTCGAGCATGAAGTCGAGAAAGAACTCGGCATCTTCGACAAGAAAGAAATCGAAGAAAAAGTAGGTATTGCCGAGTTTACGCGGCGCTGCCGGGAGTCGGTCATGCGCTACATCGGCGACTGGGAGAAGATGACCGAACGCATGGGCTTCTGGGTAAACCTCGACGAAGCCTATTACACGCTGGACAACAGCTACATCGAAAGCGTCTGGCACTTGCTGAAGGTCATCTGGGACAAGGGACTTATCTATCGCGGCTACAAGGTTGTGCCGTACGACCCGCGTATCGGCGCGACGCTTTCATCGCACGAGCTCGCGCTCGGGTATCGCGAAGTCGAAGACCCCTCGATCTACGTGCGTTTTCCGCTCGCGGACGAGCGGAAAACTTCGTTCCTCGTCTGGACGACCACGCCCTGGACCTTGCCGGCCAACCTGTCGCTGGTCGTCAACCCGGAAGTAGATTACGCCTATGCGGAACTGGAAGGAGAAACGCTGATCCTGGCGGAAGCTTTGCGCGAGTCGGTGCTCGAGGGGCACCCGCACAAGGTGGCGAGGGTGGTGAAAGGAGACCAGCTGCTGGGCCTGCGATATTCACGGCCGTTTGATTTCCTGAAGGTGGACCATGAGAGCGCCTTCCGCGTCCTGCCGGCGGGTTTCGTCAGCACCGAAGATGGCACGGGGATCGTGCATGCGGCGCCGGCCTACGGCGTGGACGATCTCGTCCTGGGACAGTCCTACGGCCTGCCGGTCGTGCACGCGGTAGGCAAGGACGGCCACTTCCTGCCGGAAATAACTCCGGTGGCGGGGATGTTTTTCAAGGATGCCGACAAGCCGCTCATCCGCATCCTGAAAGAGCTTGGTCTCATGTTTCGGGCTGAGACGGCCCGGCACAATTATCCCTTCGGCTGGCGCACCGGCGACCCGATCATCTATTACGCCAAGAACGCCTGGTACATTCGCACCTCGGACTACAAGGACCGGATGGTCGAGCTCAACAAGACCATACATTGGGTGCCGGAGACGATACGCGACGGCCGTTTCGGCAACTGGCTCGAGAACAACATCGACTGGGCGCTGTCGCGGGAGCGCTTCTGGGGAACGCCGTTTCCGGTGTGGGTCGATGACGAACAGAATTACATGTGCGTGGGCTCCGTCGGCGAACTGGAGCAATTGTGCGGAAGAAAGCTCGACGAGCTGGACCTGCATCGTCCTGCCGTGGACGACATCAGTTTCGAGAAGGACGGGAAGACGTGGCGGAGGGTTCCGGAGGTCATCGATTGCTGGTTCGACTCCGGCGCCATGTCGTACGCGCAGTGGCATTACCCGTTCGAGAACGAGCAGGAGTTCGCGGAGCATTTCCCGGCGGATTACATCTGCGAGGCAATCGACCAGACCCGTGGCTGGTTCTACACGCTGCACGCGATAGCGACCCTCGTATCCGATGAGGTCGCGTACAAAAACTGTATTTGCCTGAGCCACATCGTGGACAAGGACGGCAAGAAAATGTCGAAATCGGTCGGCAACATCGTCGACCCTTACGACGTGTTCGATTCCGTCGGCGCCGATGCCCTGCGCTGGTACTTCACGGCGCGTGTCTCGCCGGATATCCAGAAGCGTATCTCGGTAGACATTGTTGCGGACGTTGCGAGTTCCTTTATCAATACGTTCTGGAATACGTACAGCTTCTTCGTGCTGTACGCCAGGCTCGACAGCATCGACTTCCGAGTCAGCCCGCCGGTAGAGGAAAGGCCGGAGATCGACCGCTGGGCGCTGGCCCTGCTGAACAAGACGATCAGGACCTGTACGGACGCGATGGACGCCTATGATGCGAAGGCCGCGGGAGAGGCAATCGAATCGTTCGTCAACCAGCTCAGCAACTGGTATGTCCGGCGAAACCGCCGGCGGTTCTGGAAGTCGACCGACCCGGGAGACAAGCAGGCGGCCTACCTGACGCTCTACGAATGCCTGGATGCCGTGCACAGGCTGATGGCGCCGTTCGTGCCGTTTCTCGCGGAGAACGTACACCAGAACCTGGTTCGCGGAGTGCGTGCCGATGCACCCGTCAGCGTGCACATGATGGAGTGGCCGGAAGCCGACCCGGCGCGCGACGATCAAAAGCTGTTGCGGGAGATTGACGTGGTGCAAAAGGTGGTTGGGCTGGGGCGTGCCGCGCGCGGTAGTTCCGGACTGAGAACACGGCAGCCGCTGTCGCGATTGCTGGTGCGCGCTCCCGATGACGCAGCCGCAAAGGCGCTGGAAGAACACAAGGACCAGGTGCTCGAGGAACTGAACGTGAAAGCCATGGAGTTCATCGCGCGGGACGCGGGACTCGTCACTTATCGCATCAAGCCGAACCTGCCGCGAATCGGCAGGCAATACGGGAAGCTCATTCCTGCCATTCGCAATGCGATGGAGAATGCAGATGGCAGCGCTATCGCGGGCGCCGTTACGAGAGGGGAGAACTTCCGGTTACGTGTCGGCGACCAGGAAATCACGTTGAGCCCGGATGATGTTCTCATCGAGACCAGTTCAGCTTCGGGCTTTGCGTGCGCGGAAGACAGTGGTTACCTGGCTGCGCTCGACACAACTCTTGACGACGACTTGCTGGCTGAGGGCATTGCGCGCGAGCTGGTTCGCACGGTGCAGGATGCCCGCAAGCAGGCGGGCCTTAATGTCAGCGACCGGATCGTCCTTGGCGTAAGCGGCTCACCCGCGGTCGAGGACGCACTCGGGCGGTTTCGCGACTACCTGATGTCGGAAACGCTTGCCGTTGAATGGAAGACCGGCCAGCGCGAGGCGCTGCTGCGGGAAGCGCGTAGCCTTGACCAGCACACCTGGAACATCGAAATTTCGAAAGCGGTTCACCAGACAGGGACCCTTGCAGAAGATTCCATACATTGATATAAGAATCCGACGCAGGTACTTGATAGGCCAAGAAGACTCTCAGGGATCAGGACGCGGCACCGCAGCCGTTGAACTACAGGAGGTAGTTGATTCTAAAAGCGTAGTGAAGCCGCGTC
>DATGQI010000076.1:0-3441 GCA_035304285.1 Woeseiaceae bacterium | reverse complement strand
AAGTTACGCACGAGGTCTGCGTTCAGAGTCGTCTGGGTAAACGTAAAGCTGCCGAGATAAAAAGACGTCGGGCTCGATGCACCAAGCGACGGGTTTGCCGAGTTGCGCAGGCCGGATTCGAAATCGTTCTGCCCGATCGTTAAGCTCAGGTCCCAGTCGGTGTCGAAGTCGTTGCCCTTGAGCCCTGCGGTGAACGAGATGTCCTGGTTGTCACCCAGCGTGATCGGGCGGAAGCCGTCGGGATGAATGGCGGGAGCGCTCGTGAAGCCGTCCGGGTAGCGGAAAAACCCGGTGCCTTCGGAGTCGCGGTCGGAATAGCGCGCGAACGAGTACAGCTCACGTTCGCCCACCGGAAGCGACAGGTTGTACCAGAGGTACAGGTCCTCCGCCCCGCCGTCACCCGGTGCGAACACGCGCGCCGGATCGAGCGCCAGGTTTGCCGGCGTCTGCTCTTCGAAAAACGGCAACACACCGATGCCGGCGCGGTTGGTCGGCGTCCGGTCGCGATATTCCGCGCCGAAGTGCAAAGACCCGTCCGCCCCGAGTGGCATGCCGTAGTCACCGGCGACGGACCATGTGTGTCCGTCGGTAATGGTCTCGCCAATCGGCTCGAAGTCGGTGCGATGTGCGCCGTAGGCGGTCGACACGCGGCCTCCACTCGCGCTTTTCAGCACGATGTTGATCACACCGGCGATAGCGTCCGAGCCGTACTGGGCGCCGGCGCCGTCGCGCAGGATCTCGATCCGCTCGACGGAGCTCAAGGGGATGGTGTTGAAGTCAAAAGGATTACTGCCGAGACCGATCTTCGAGTCCAGCGCCACCACCGATGCCGTGTGCTGGCGCTTGCCGTTGACCAGCACCAGCACGTGGTCGGGATTCATGCCGCGCAGCTGTGCCGCACGCACGTGATCGGCCGCGCCGGAGTTCGACTGGCGAGGAAAGCTGAACGAGGGCGCCAGCGCCTGCAGCACCTCGCCGAGTTCACCGCCCAGCGACTGGACGCGCGCGATGTCGTCGGCGGTGATCACGTCGACCGGAACGGGGCTGTCGAGCGCGCTGCGCGACTCGCCGCGCGTGCCCACTACTACGATCTCTTCCTGCAAATCGCCCGCTTGCTGCGCGCCCGCAGCACCCGAGGCCAGCACGAACGCTGAAACGAAAATAAAATGACTTCCTGCCCACGAGAATTGCTTGTTCATTTTGTAATCTCTATGTTCCAGCTCGCGCCGGATTGGATGTTGTATGTGTCCGCGAAATCACCCTGGTTGATCGCCAGGGAGACGTTGTTGAGACTGTTGAGGTAGAGCAACGGTTCACCCACTTCCACGTAGCCGAAGGTCGGGTGGTATGGAACGCTACCCTCGTACACGTCCTCGTCGCCGTTTTGGATGCGAACGTCGACCGTCGCGCCTGGCTCAATGCCGAGCTTCAGGAACGTCTGCCGGTCGATGTTGGTCCAGACGTTGCCGTACTGCACGTCGAGGATGGGTATGTTGCCCTTCAAGATGCCATCTTCCAGGACCGGCTTCTGGTAGGGGATGGAGATGACGCGCGTCGGCAGCTTTCGGCCGACCTCCTCGAACCCGATGATCCCGGCGGCCAGCCGCGCGCCCGTGTAGGCATAGACATCGCGGCCGTGGAACGTGTACGACTCCTCCGAGTTTGCAAGCCGGTTTACCGCTTCATCGATCTCCCTTACCTCGTCCACGCCGAGTTCCTCACTGATGAACGTGAGCGTGCCGTTGTCCGGCGTGACGAAAAAGTGACCCGACTTCGAGCGCATGACGATGGATTTGCGCTCGGTGCCGACGCCGGGGTCGACGACCGAAACGAAGACCGTGCCCTCAGGCCAGTATTCGGCTGCCTGCACGAGGCGCAGCGAGCCTTCCCAGATGCTGTATGGAGGTATCTCGTGGGTGAGGTCATAGATGGGGATGTCCGCCGAGACACCGACCGCGACACCTTTCATGGACGCGACCGCCGCATCCCGCGTGCCGAAATCCGACTGGAACACGAGCGGGGATTCCGCCCGCGCCACCTGCAGCACAAAAACGGCCACAAGAGCACATACGAAGCGCTTCATTCATCTGCCTTTCTGGCTGGTTTAGATTCGGAGCAGTCTGCCCCGCCAGGTAACCGAACCGTGGTTGTGGCTGATGCTATTCGAGCGCCATGGGCGTCTGCAACCAGCGCCCGCCTCCCGCAGGCGCCGCCGCAGTCACCGCGATCCCCGTTTAGTCGGCAGGCATTGCGTCTACCGGCTCCTCGAATGCGATGAACAACACGCAATCCGCCCCGGGGCGACAGGTTGCGGAATGGGGAAGCCCCGCAGGTCCGTAGGCATAGTTGCCCGGCGTCAGGACTTCTGCCGACTGTCCTTCATACTCGACTTCCAGTTCGCCGGAAACGAGCACCATGCGTTCAACCGACGTATGTGTGTGCGCCGACACAGTAGAGTTCGCAGCCAGTTTGAAGAACACGTCTGCGTTGGGCTCTGCGGGATTTCCCTGCAGCACCGCGATGGCGCACCCCTCCGGCATGAATGGCGGACATGCCCCCCATTCGAGTTCCGCCGAGTCCTTGGTATGGGTAATTGCGCTGTCATCACTGAACGCCATACCCGGGAAGACGAGTCCGGCAGCAAAGACTATTGACGCCAGTAGCGTGAACAGAACTCGACCTGGCGATGCTTGTTGGAACTTAGGCATGACGTACCCCTTTGGGTGCTGTGGTGGTCGCGCCGGACCAATCCGGAGCGGCCGATGTGCCCTGCTGGTGCAGGGCGTGTGACCGTGGCAAAAGCACCGGCGTTTCAGGCCCGGGCCGGTACAGCCAACGCTGCGAAATAGAAATCCAGGATGTTGTCCAGTGGGCGCGGATCACGCCAAAGCCGCGAGCGAAGTGCCGCTCCTTCCCAGCAGTTCACCAGCAGGTTCGCAAGTTCAGCAGTGTCTGCATTGGCAGGCAGCTCGCCGCGCGACTTCGCGACTTCGAGGCAGCCGGCCACACGTGCCGCAATGTCGGCGAAGCACTCCTCGATCCTGTCGCGGAAGCGTTCGCTGACGCCGGAGAGTTCCTGGCCGAGACCACCCAGCAGGCAACCGAGATAACCTTCCTCACGATACTTTTGCGAAGACAACTCGAAGAAGTGGCGTACCCGCTCCAATGGCGGCCTGGTTTCGTCGCCGAGGCAGAAATCGAGGCCCGCGTGCACCTCGACCATGTATCCCTCGATGACCTGGAAGGCGAAATCTTCCTTGCTCCGGAAGTGGTGGTAGAAGGAACCCTTCGGCACGTTGGTGTGAACGAGCAGCGCCTGGACGCCCAGGTCGTTGTAACCGTGCTCCAGCAACAGGCGGAGGCCGGCATCCAGGAGGCGTTGTCGGGTGTCCTTGGACATATCGTTAAGCGGCCAGCGGCTCCGGGTTGCGACTAGACCGA
>DATGQI010000075.1:0-4818 GCA_035304285.1 Woeseiaceae bacterium | reverse complement strand
ACCGAGCGCGAAACGGACGGAAAGAATGGCTGTAGGAGCCCGTCTTACGGGCGACCCGGCGTTTAGCCAAACTCGCCATCAGAAGTTCACCTTGTCGGGGCCTTTGAGGCCGAGGATTTCGCGGGCTTCTGCCGGTGTTGCGATCTCGTAACCCAGTTCTTCCAGGATGTTGCGGATTTTCGTTACCTGCTCCGCGTTGTTGCGTGCGAGCTTGCGGCGGCCTATCAGCAGGCTGTCTTCCAAACCTACGCGCACGTTGCCGCCCAGGATGGCGCCCATTGTTGCGAGCGGGATCTGCAAGCGGCCGGCGCAGAGAACGGAGAAGCGGTAGTCGTCGCCCAGTAACCGGTCGGCAGTCGCTTTCATGTGCATCAGGTTCTCAGGCGCCGCGTCGATGCCGCCCAGCACGCCCAGCACGAACTGCACGAACAGCGGCTTCCGGATGAGCCCCTCCCGCAGGTAGTAAGCGAGCGTCTGGATATGCCCGACGTCGTAGCACTCGAACTCGAAGCGCGTGCCGTATCCGTCGCCCAGTTGATGAAAAATCTGCTCGATGTCGGCGAACGTGTTCTTAAAGGCAACTTCTTTCGTGGCGTCAAGCAGCTTCGGCTCCCAGTCGTGCTTCCAGTCCGAGTAGCGTTTCTTCATCGGGAACAGGCCGAAGTTCATCGTCCCCATGTTGAGCGAGGCCATCTCCGGTTGCGCCAGGTTCGGCGCGGCGAGGCGCTCCTCCAGCGTCATCAGAGAACTGCCACCGGTCGTGATGTTGATGACGGCGTCGCATTGCTCCTTTATGCGCGGCAGGAACTGCATGAACACGGAAGGGTCGGCGGTCGGTTGTCCCGTTTCCGGGTTCCGCGCATGCAGGTGCAGGATTGCTGCGCCAGCCCTGGCAGCTTCGATGCCTTGGCTTGAGATTTCCTCCGGCGTCACCGGAAGGTGCGGGCTCATGGTGGGCGTGTGGATCGACCCCGTGACCGCACAGGTAATAATGACCTTATTCACAGCGGCAGCCCCGCGGACCTGGCGAAAGCCTCGATACTTGCGGTAAGGAGCTCCATCAGCTCGTCGAGCTGTGCATCCGTGATGGTCAGCGGCGGACATACCATGAAGTGGTCCCCCACGAGGCCGCCACGGGTGCGCCGAGCATAGATAATCAAACCGCGACGATAGGCCTCGTCCACCAGGCCGAGATGGGCATTCAACTCCGGGTCGAGCGGTTGCATGGATTCCCGGTCCCTCACCAGCTCGAACGCGAGCAGCAGGCCCTTGCCACGGACGTCGCCGATGAACGGGTACCGGGCCTTGAGCTCTGTAAGCCTGGCGCGAAGCTTTCGCCCCTGCCGGTCGGCGTTCTCGACGAGCTTGTGCTCCAGAAGCTCCTGCAGCACGGCAAGGCCAGCGGCGCAGGCGAGCGGATTGCCTGCGTAGGTGTAGCCGTGCGCGAATCCGCCGTTGTCCAGGATTGCGCTCACGATCCTGCCATGAGCGGCCATCGCTCCCAGTGGCGCGTACCCCGCGCCGAAGCCCTTGGCCACGGCGATGATATCCGGCTCGAGGTCCCACCATTCGGAGGCAAGAAAGCGGCCGGTGCGGCCGGCGCCGGTCATCACTTCGTCCGCGATGAGCAGGATGCCGTACTCGCGACAGATCTCCCTGATGCGGCCGAACCACGAATCGGGCGGGACGAGCGCGCCGGTCGATGCGCCGCCGACAGGTTCCATGATGAACGCGAGCACCGTTTCCGGCCCTTGCCGCTCTATCTCTTCCCGCAGGTATTCCGCATATCGCTCACCGCGCTCTTCATGGCTCAGGCTGTCCCGGTCGAGGTAGCAGGTAGCAGCAGGGATCTTCGGCATGACGCGGATCATGTCCCGAAACGGCTCGACGAACTGCTGCATGCCGGTGACGGTTGCTGCGCCAAGCGTGGAGCCGTGGTACGAAGGATACATCGAGATGACTTTCCAGCGGCTCGCCTGCCCGGTCACGATTGCATACTGGCGGGCAAGCTTGAGGCAGCTCTCGATAGCCTCGGATCCACCCGATACGAAGAAAATCCGGTCGAGCCCGGGCGGCATCAGCGACGCGGTGAGCGAAGCCAGCTGCTCGGCGGGATCGTTCTCGAAGTGCAGCCGGTAGGCGAACGTCGCCTTGTCCATCTGCTGCTTCATCGCAGCGAGCACGCGCGGATTGGAATGCCCGAGGTTCGAAACCATTGCGCCGCTCGAGCCGTCGAGGTAGCGCTTGCCATGCACGTCCCAGAGGTAAATACCTTCGGCCCGGTCCAGTCGGGGACGGCGGCTGGCCTGCTGGTAAAAAAGGTGGCTCTCGGTAATCTCTTCCACCTGCCGCATGACGCCTCAGTTCGCCTTCAATCGCCAAGGATCATACGCCGGATCCCGCGAGCGGGCCTTCCGGACCTGCAAATTCGTCAACGACTGTGCACGACGGGACGGTTGAGGCTCGTCGTTCATTTGAGGTACCGGCCGTACCATTCCAGGTAGCGCCTGCGCTTGTCGTGCTGGAAGCTCACCCGCGTCAGGGAGTGATACTGGTCCGGGTAGATGATGAGTTCCGTCGGTACATCGAGGCTCTTGAGCGCCTGGTACATCTGCTCGGATGCGGCTAGCGGCACGTTGAAGTCTGATGCGCCACACATGAACAACGTCGGCGTTTTTATCCGGTCGGCTTCAAGGAACGGGTACGAGAGACGCAGCCACGTCTCCGTATTCTCCCAGGGCTTGCCGAGTTCATGCTCCCAGGCACGGACGTACTGGTCGATGCCGTAGCCGCCCAGCATGTTCGACATGCCCGCACCGCTGATCGCCACTTTGAAGCGGTCGGTCGAGGCGATCATGTAGTTCGTCAGGATGCCGCCGTAACTCCAGCCGCCGGTGCCCAGGCGTTCCGGATCGGCAAGCCCTGCTTCAATAAGGTAGTCCACGGCGGCGTTGATGTCGGGAACATCGGCGAATCCCCAGTCGGCGAACAGCATCTTCTGGAAGTCGTAGCCGCGGCCGGAACTGCCGCGTGGATTGACGCCGGCGACAACGTAGCCGTTGGCCGCGAAAAGCTGCCATTCAAAATCGAACTCGTGCTGGTATTGCGAAACCGGGCCGCCATGGATACGCAGGATCAATGGCAAGGGACCTGTCGCGCCCCGCGTGGCGGGCGACATCACCATCCCGTGGATTTCGACATCGTCGGCGCTCTTGAAGCTGATCGTTCGAGCTGTCGAGGTGTCCACTTCCTCCAGCCATTTTGCGTTCTGTCCCGAAAGTTGCCGCGCCTGGCCGCTCTCCAGTTTCCACACCTCTGCCGGCTGGTCACTGCTGCTCATGACCATGACGGTTCGGCCCGAGGGGCTCATGTCGAACTCGTGCACAACCTGCTCCGGCCCGGTGAGGCGCCGGATGCGATCGTCGCGCAAACGCACTTCCGCAAGCTGCATGCTCTGGTCATCCTCGAGCAGGAAGTAAAGCGTGCCGCCATCCCGCGACCAGCGGGGACTCAAGGTGTTTCGATCCAGCGCCTCGGTCGGGAGCACCGCTTCGCTACCGACCAGATCCGTAACACCGACCTGCAGGAGGCCGTACCAGATGTCTTCCTGCGCGCCGCCGTGCAGGTAGGCGATGCGGCTTCCGTCTGCGCTCCACGCAGGAGGGCCGCTGCCCCAGCTCGAGTCTGCATCGCCGTCAGCGCCCAGGTTCCGCGTGACTTGTGTCGCCGCCGCCCCCGGTGTCGCGTCCATCACGAAGACGTCCCAGTTGTCGTGCCGGTCCATGTCTTCGCCGCGCTTGCTGACGAAAGCGATGCGCGAACCGTCCGGCGACCATGACGGTTGCAACTCGTCGTATTCCCCGTCCGTCAACTGCTCGATGGTGCCCTTGTCGAGATCCTGCAGGAACAAGTGATAGCGGGAATTGCCGAGGTAGCCCGTGACGTCTTCCTTGAAGTACAGGCGATCGACGACGATCGGTTTGGGTTTGCCGTCCGGATCCTCCTGCTCCGCGACTTCGGCGACCAGCACCATGCGCTTGCCATCCGGTGACCATGCGAAGTCGCTGACGCCCTCGGCCACCGTGGTGACCTGCCGGGCTTCGCCGCCGCGCAGGTCGAGAAGCCATACCTGGTCGCCCTCATCGGGCTTGCCGCGGTCGGAGAGGAACGCGAGTTGCTCACCAGTGGGACTGAAGCGGGGCCGGTGTTCGGATTCACGGGCGCGGGTGAGCTGCAGGGAGACATCGCCATCCCAGCTCGTCATCCACAGGTCGCTGACCTCCTCGTCCCGCTCGAGATCCGGCGTCGTGACGGTGTAGGCGATCCACTCGCCATCCGGCGAGATGCGCGCTTCGCTTACCTGCCGGAGGCGATACATGTCATCGAGTTCGACAGGGCGGCTGAGCGCAACCGTCGCGAGGAATAGGGTGAAAAGAGTCAGGGCGGGGAGAATCGGCCGCATGGATTCAAGGTACCGGGAAGCGACATTTATCGTGGCGGTACTCTAGCAAGCAGTGCCGGGGCGTTCGCGTGAATTCCATATCCTGACGGTGGCTTGCCCGCCGCCAGACCTTCGCCGAGCCGGGAATAGACCGCTGTAGGAGCCCGTCCCACGGGCGACAATCTTTATCGCATGCCGAAACGAAATGTCGCCCGTGGGACGGGCTCCTACAGCGCTCTATTCGCACACAATGCTCAATCCGCGACGGGTTCGTCGGCGCGGATGAAGAACCAGAGGGAGGCGCTTATGAACGCGAACAACGTGCCTGTCACCATGGCAGCTGTCCAGCCGAAGGTTGCCGCGGTGAACGGCACCAG
>DATGQI010000074.1:0-35867 GCA_035304285.1 Woeseiaceae bacterium | reverse complement strand
TCCGGATTGAAGAAGCTGTCTTGCGTGGGTCAGGGCAGCTCCGTTTTCGGGCACAGGCGTTCTCGGTTCCGACACCGCTACAGCAGTTTGTTTCCGCTACGAGTATTCATTCCGCCGGCAAGGTCACTGGAAGTCCCACGACACCCGCACCCCCAGCGTGCGCGGACGATTGGTAGTGATGCGCAGGTCCGTGTCCAGGGAATTGACGAACAGTTCCGCACGCTCGTCCGTCAGGTTCTCGCCGAACAACTCGACCGTGAAGTTCTCCATGCCGACGCCCAAAGCTGCGTCTACCGTGTTGTAGGAGTCCTGCGGAAAGCGGTTATGGACGACGATGGAGCTGAACTGGTCGTCCGTGTACGCGTACACGAGCTGCGCATAAGGGTCGTAATTGCCCATTGTCCACTGGTAGCGACCCCTCAGGTTGTACTGGATCTTCGGTGCAAGCGCGAGCTCCGAGCCTTCGCCGGCGATATCCGTTACACCCTGCGGTACGTTAGTCATCTCGGTATCGTTGAACGACCACGCCGCCGCCAGGGTCAGGTTGTCCGTAGCAGCCCACGTCAGGTCGCCCTCGAACCCCCATATCTCGGCGTCCGCGGCGTTGGTGGTGAAAGTAATGACGGAGATGTTGAAATCGGTGATACCGACCTGCAATCCCTCCCAGTCGATCTTGTAAATCGACCCGTTGAAGCGCATCGAGCCATCCAGCAGGGTCGTCTTCCAGCCCAGTTCCAGGTTGGTGACCTCGTCACTGATATACGTCTTCGGCACTTCCGGACTGTCGGTGCGGTTGAAGCCGCCCGGGCGGAAACCTTCCGCGTAGGTCACGAAAAACAGCGAATCATCGCCGAGGTGGTATGTGACGCTACCCTTCAGGATGGTGTCGTCTTCCTTCAATGGGAGGTCATCGGCGAAGATCCCGTCGAAACTGATGCCGTCATCTCCGTCCACGTCGCCCAGCGTGGCAAAGTTAGAAGAACCTACGAGCGATGATTCGATGTCGTAATAGCGTGCACCGACCGTTACCGACCAGTCATCCGTCAGGTCGTAAGTCAGCTCGCCGAATGCCGCAAACTGCTCTTCCGTGCGAATGGCGTCGTTCATGAAGGTGATGCCGGGCGCCCGCGGGTTCGGGTTGAAATGCGTAGCCTGCGAATGTGGCACATTGCGCGCGAAGAAACCGGTCGAGCCGGCAACGTAGAAGTTCGTGTCGACGCCGGTTTCAATGTCATCGAAGAACAGACCCGCTACAAAGTTCAGGCGCTCGTTTTCCGAAGACGCGATGCGAAGTTCGTGTGTCGTCCGGTCGTTTTCGATGAACGCGATCATAGCCTGGGTAGGATCGCCGCAGACAGTGTAGGTTGGCTGGCACAGGTAGTAATAGCCGAACCCGCCGACTTCGGTGTAGCCACTGTAGTCGAAGCTGTTGTTCACCTCGCGGTCGAGATAGGAGCCAACGTACACCAGGTCGAGGTCGCGCAGGCGGCCGGTCACGGTCAGCGCATACTGGGAGAACTCATCTTCGAGCCTGTCGGGGAAGAAACGCTGCACCTGCAGGTCGCCGACGACACGCTGGCCGGACTGCTGGTCGTCAAATTCGGCAATGCTCGGCGGCGCATGATCGAATACGCCGTCGACGTTGAGTTTCTGCTGCATGTACTGGCCTGTCAGCTCCCAATCGTCGTTGATGGCGTACTTTGCGCTGACACGCGTGCCGGTATAGGTTGCGTCGTTGAAATCCTCCTCCACCAGGTGCAGGTTGTTGACCACCACGGATTCCGCGCCCGCCGGGAAGCCGGCATCCTCGGCGGTAAATGAATTTTCGCCGAAGACGTTGTCGATGTAGCCGCCCTCGACGGCGTTGTAGAACACCGCGCGCACCGCAAGCTTGTCCTCGATGACCGGGAAGTTTATGTAGCCCTCCACGCTGTTGCTTTGCTCGCCCTTGTGAGTGGTGGCGACGCTCGCGTCCAGCCCGCCCAGCAGTTCGTTATAGACCGGCTTGTTGGTGATCAGCCGCACCGTGCCACCCTGGGAACTCGCCCCGAAGAGCGTGCCCTGCGGGCCCGGCAGTACTTCGACGCGCGCCAAATCGGCCGCGTAGACGTCGAGGTTGCGCCCGCCGGAGCTGACTGGTTGCTCGTCGAGATAGAGCGCGACGTTCGGCACAGGCGCTCCGATCTCGACCGATGTCTGGTCCGATGAATCGGTCGCCATGCCACGAATGAAGATCGAAGATTGGCCGGGGCCGCGGCCTGCGGCGTTGACGTTCGGCAGGTAGCGGATGTAGTCGTCGAAGTTCGCGATGTTGAGCGCCTCGAGCTGTTGCTCGCCAAGCGTCTGGACGGAAACTGCAACGTCCTGCAGGTTCTCTTCCCGCTTGGTAGCGGTCACCACGATTTCCTCGAGTTCCGCCGCCATGACCAGCGGTATCGGGGCCGTGGACAATGCGACCAGCACCGCCCGGCTTACTGCGTTCCTGCGAAACATCTCGTGGCCCTCGGTATATTTTTATGCAGATTCGTCCGGGAAACGCGTAACCCCTCGGTCAACTCCCGCGAAGCACCGGCGTCAGCAGTATAGATCAAGCCCCTGTGATGGTCATGTGCCGCTATTCAGCCCGCTCCTCGCTGTGTTGCTTGGCACAACCTTTGCAAGCTGATTCGACGGTTGAAGAGGAATATCAATGACAACCCTGGATTCCGCCGGATCGTCGCGCCGTTATTCGCGCAATCTACTTGCGTTGGGGCTGTTCGCTTTCGGCGTCTACAGCCTCATCGAGTCGGTGTACAGAAAAGCCGATGTTCCCGCCTGACCGGTCTTCGAAGGCTGGATGGCTGCAGCCTCTCGATGGCTCGCTGAACGCGGGGCGTCACGATGAGAAGACTGACGGCGGGACGCTGTTGCTGGTCAATCCCAATGCCCGCAGCGGCAACGAGGAACTGGGCGAGTTGCTCCTGCCCTTGCAGGACCTGGGCCCGGTAATCGCTGCGAAGAGTTTGGGCCGCGAAGCCGTGCGGAAAGCAATCGCTCATCACGCAGGTTCCGTCGCGCGGATCGTGATCGGCGGCGGCGACGGCAGCCTCCACGCGGCTTTACCGGCCATCCTGGAAGCGGAACTGCCGCTCGGAGTGCTGCCGCTCGGTACCGCGAATGACTTCGCCCGATCGTTGGGTATTGCCGATATTCCAACCGCGGTCGAGGTAATCGTCAGTGGACTGGCCAGGCCGGTCGATGTCGGGGTCGTCAACGGCACCTGCTTCCTGAATGCCGTCGGGATCGGCCTTGGACCAGAGATCAACAGGAACTTAGACAAGGAAAGCAAGAGCAATCTGGGTGTCCTCGCCTACCTGGTTCATGGGATCAGGAACCTGCGTCGGAGCCGCGGTATGTCGGCGATAATCGAGTGCGACGGTTCTCATCACGCGCTGAGAAGCCTGCAAATAACAATCGGCAACGGCATCCATTATGGTGGCGGCATGACCATCGCCAGGGACGCGCGGCTGGATGACGGGATACTGGATGTGCTTTCGATTCCGCCGCAGGGTTTCTTGAGCCTGTTGCTGAAAGGTCCCGCCATTCGCTCCGGCGACGCCGGTAGAATCGACGAACTGCAAACCTTTCGCGCGAGCGTAGTCCGGGTGCAGACCCGCAAGCCCCGGGATGTGACCGCGGATGGCGAATACGTGACACGCACACCCATCGAATGCCGGGTCCTGGGCGGCAGGCTGCAGGTATTCGCACCGACTACGACGGAGTAAAGATGCCCAACACCTTGCTTACCGATTTCCAGAGCGCCTGCCGCGCCGCACACGAACAGGCACAGCTGCTGCAGGATCTGTACGAACATCTCTGCGAGCCCGAAAGCAACGTCGCTGCAGCTTCGATCGATGCCGGGAGTCGCAGGGCAGAACTACGGAGTTTCGAGGAGGTGCTGGCGCAGAAGTTGAAGGAGCAGGACCTGCTGCCGACGCAACCTGATCCGGAGCGCGAAAGCCTGCTTGAATTCGTGACCGGCGTGAAGGCCACCGTGACCGGCGAAGAGAAACCTGCGGCAGACGGGCGGCTGGCGAGCGAGGAAAGCGAACTGCTGCAACACATCGAGAAAATGCTCGAGCACGACAACGACGCTTCAGTGGAGAAGGCTCGAGCACGCACGCGAGAAGCAATTGCGCGGCTCTCCGCCGCGGAGGTTAACGGCAACAAGTGACAGGCGGCTCCGCGCCACCACCGCGGGCAACTTAAGTGGCGGGTCTTGACCTCCGCACGGATGCGCGATACGCACGTCGTCTCGATGATCACTGCGGCGGTCGTTCTCTCGACCGCGCTCGCGCCCGGCCTCGCCGGCCTGCTGCTCGACGCCGCTATCGGTTTCGGGACCCAGTTGCTGGGCATGTCCGCTTACTGCTTCGCATCCGCACTGTGGATGATGGCGCTGATACCGCGACTCGACCGCCTGGCAATCGAGACCTTTTGAAGACCTTTTGACTAGTCTGAGAGCCGGGGCGTATCGGGACCTGCCGGAGCTTTGTTGAGCGCAGTTGCCGTTTCGTCGTGGTAGTAAATCGCGTCCCGAAAATCTTTCTGGATTTCCGTTTTACCGAAAGGAACGTACTGGTTGAACAGTACGGCGGCTACGTCGTTCTGCGGGTCCACCCAGAATAGCGTGTTGGCGAGGCCGTCCCAGAAGAACTCACCCACGGCACCGGATGCCTCTGCCTGGTTTGCGGGCGGCGCCACACGAACGGCGAAGTCTATGCCGAACCCGACCTGTCCCTTGTTGACCAGCCACCACCGGTCCGTCAGTTCGGGAGGCAACGCATCCGTCGCCATCAGCCGGACGGTTTCCGCTTCGAGGATGCGCACGCCGTCGAGCTCGCCTTCGTTCAGGAGCATTCGCGCGAATCGCATGTAATCGTCGAGCGTCGAGGTCAGCCCCCAGCCGCCCGGCGTCAACGGCCACTCCCTCGTATTGAACGTCGCCAAGTCTCCTCGAATCGGCGTGAAGCTCCCATCGGGAGCGCGTTCATAGAGGGCGCTGAAGCGCTCCCGTTGGTCCGGCCGCAGCGTGTATTGCGTGTCGCTCATCTTCAGCGGGTCGAGCAGGCGCTGCTGGAGGACTTCCGCGTATGGCCGCCCGCTCAGGACCTCCACAAGGCGCGCCTGGACGTCGACGGAAGGCCCGTAGTACCAGCGCGTGCCCGGCTCGTACAAGAGTGGCACGCTGGCGAGTTTGGCGGTCATCTCCGCGAGTGTGTTGCTGGCGTTGACGGGGTCCACCTCGCGGTAGCGCTGGCCCACCGCGGTCGAATCTCCTCCGTCGCCATTGGCAAAGCCTGCCGTGTGACGCAGGATGTCGCGAATCGTCGGTGGCCTCGCGGGTGCGCGATATTCGGGCTCCCCGCCCTCTTCACCGGCATACACCTCGATGCCCGCAAATTCCGGCAGGTACTTCTCCAGCGGCTCGTCGAGACCAAAACGTCCTTCGTCGTAAAACGACATCAGTACGACGCCTGTCAATGGCTTGGTCATGGAGAAGATGCGGACCAGGGTATCGCGTCGCATTGGTCGCTCCGCCTCCCGGTCCGCCATCCCGTAGGCGCCGGAAAAGGCTTCCTCGCCGTCTTCGAACACAAGCGCCGATACACCGACGAGTTCGCCCCGCTCAACGAATCCTCTTAAGGCCGCATCGATGCGTGCCGGGTCGACCAGGCCGGATGCCGCTCGTGAGGCATGCCCTACCTGTGCATTTACCGGCTCTTCGCCGCTGCACGCCGAAAGCACCATCAACAGTGCAACGATGAGATACCTCATTTTCTTCCCCCTTTCCTGTTCCGGCAGCAGCGCCATCATAACGCGTGCCGGCAGGGAAGCTCTTCGCATGGGCCCACAGCGGCTGCGTCAGCTGCTGACTCGGTATTCCTTTGTTTCGACGAAAGGGCCGTCCGTCACCAGAAGGTTGCCGTTCAAGTGCCCGGCACCGGCACGAAATCCCTGCAGTGCCAGGCCACCAACAGGATTGTGATCGGGACAAGGCTCATCCCGATGTATCTGCTTCAACATGCTATCGGACAGGTACACGAGGTGCAGGTACTGCATGGAGAGCCTCCGGAGAAGGTAGTCAGCGATGAGGGACCGCGACCTCGACGGGAGCGGTGACTCTTCGACGTAAATAAAATGGGTCCTGATGCTTCGCTGTAATGCCTGCGAGCGCGGGGACGGTACTTTAAGGTGGGGGATAGGACCGCTTGAAGAGCCAATTCCGCTAGTATTAACTGAGCCAATTAGCGACGCTTCAGTGAGTTCGGCGAATGGAGTTCCACGTAAGCCTGGTCGGGCGCAGGGACCTGACCGGCGAGATATACCGGCAGCTCCGGAAGGCCATCATGGATGGCGTTCTTGGTTCGGGCGATCAGCTGCCGCCCAGCCGCGAACTTGCGCGTCGACTCAACGTTTCCCGAACTACAGTCACTGTCGCTTACGAGCGTCTCGCCGCTGAAGGCTATGTCACCTCACGCGTCGGCGCCGGTACGGTGGTGAGTTTCGGAAGCCGGGCCGCGGTGAATAACAGGCGGAGGCGGAAACCCGTGGGCGCACTTCGTCCGCGGGCGATCTGGGATTCGATACGCGTCCCCGGCCCGTTCGATCGTGTGCCGCAGTTTCCCTTCATAACAGGAACGCCCGATGCATCCCTGTTCCCGCACCAGTCATGGCACCGGCTCGTTTCGCGAGAACTTCGCTCCCCAAAGGTCAGTGGCGGGGTTTACGGCGATGCCGCGGGACACCCAAAACTTCGAGAAGCGATAGCGCGTCACATTGCCATTTCACGCGGACTGGAGGCGTCGCCCGACGACGTGACCATCACGAACGGCACGCAGCAGGCCCTCGACATCATGGCGCGACTCCTGCTGGCTGCGGGCGACCGGGTCGCCGTGGAAGACCCCGGCTACCATCCGCTTGCCCGCCTCTTTCGCGTCTCCGGGACACAGGTAATCGGCGTGCCGGTCGACGGCGAGGGACTGGTGGTCGATGCCTTGCCGCGCAATACCCGCTTCGTCTACGTCACCCCGTCCCACCAGTATCCGCTCGGCGTCACCATGAGCATGCGCCGGCGCCAGGCGTTGCTGGAGTGGGCCGAGGATGCGAACGCAGCGATTATCGAAGACGACTACGACAGCGAGTTTCGCTTCGGCGGACGGCCCGTCGAGCCCCTCTATACGCTCGATACCACGGGCCGGGTGATATACCTCGGTTCGTTCTCCAAGACCATGCTGCCGACGCTTCGCCTGGGCTTCATCGTAACGCCACCTTCATTAAGCGCAGCAGCACACAAGGCCAAGCACGTGATGGACTGGCATACCAGTTTGCTGTTGCAGGCAGCACTGGCTCGCTTTATCGACGACGGGTCCTTCGCGCGTCACGTCCGGAAAGCAGGCGGCGTATACCGGAAGCGACATGAAATGATCCTCGAGATCCTCAAGCGCCGCTTTGCGGACTTGCTGGAGGTCGTTCCCTCGGCTGCAGGACTGCACATTACCGCTACAGCAAGGGGTTATTCTGCGGAACAGATGTCCCGGATCGCGCGACGCGCGTCAGAGAAGGGCGTTGCCGTGCACCGATTGTCGCGGTTCGGGATCAATGGCCCGGCGCAACCAGGGTTAGTGATCGGTTACGGCGCTATCGCAACGGAGAACATCGATGAGGGGCTGTGCCGCCTGCGGGCTTCTTTCGGTGACTGAATCGCAGGACTCAATCGCGGGCTCCGAGCCTTGAATCCGCGACTCCCGCGGCAAAGGGCTAGAGGTTTTTCCTGCGCCTTTTGCGTTTCAGCTTCTCGTATTCGGCGAGGCCTGCCTCCCCGAGCAGGAAGGCCAAAAAGAGAGTGCTGGCCAGCAGGGCTGTATACGTGATGTCGATGCCGGAGACGCCCTGCAGGTGTGACAGGAAAAGGCCAAGGCAGACACAGGAGCCAAAGCGAATCGACCGGGTCGTGATTTCTGACTGTTCAGACATTGTGGTGCGGTTTCCCCATAAGTCGTTGTAATAGTCGGTGGCGAAGCCAAAATCGTCCCACCGACACGCGTATCCCGCGTGAACAGACTTCACAACTCCGGTACTTCGCTGGCCGGCACATTCCGGCCGGCGGCAGCAGTCCGAGTCGTCGTCGGCGACTGTAAATGACTTAAGGCTTGGCACACCGTTGCACGTGACTTATACCTTGCCTGACGAAGCTGTCAAGGCAAAAGCTGCTGCGGTGACGGCGCGTCCCAGAGTGTGAAATCGGGAATGTGGGGGTGGTCTGGGTTACAGTGCTCGACCTGATTCGCGGAACCGGCCCGGTCATCCGGCCGAAACGTTCGCGTTCGAACAACTACGGGACAGCAAACCTGAGGGGTCGCATCAATGAGACAGGACAAGAACGTGCTCCATGAGATTCTCAACATGCAGCGCCGTCCTCCGCAGGGCCCATCCGGGCGGCAGATCGCGCTCGGCGTGGTGGCCCTCCTGATCGTAGTGGCGGGCTTCACGTCCTTCTACACCGTGCAGCCCGAGGAACGTGCTGTCATCAAGCGCTTTGGCGCGGTTTACGGGATCACGGACCCCGGCCTGCACTTCAAGCTGCCGTTCGGCATCGACTCGGTGCAGAAAGTGGCAACCGAGCGCGTCCTGAAGCAGGAATTCGGCTTCCGGACGCAGGAGACGTCAGCCCTGGACCGTACGCGGTTCAGCGAGCAGGAGTTCCCGGACGAATCGCTGATGCTCACGGGTGACCTGAACATCATCGAGGTGGAATGGGTGGTGCAGTATCGCATTGCCGATCCAATCAAGTACCTGTATAGCATGCGCGAGCCGGTCAGGACCCTGAGGGATCTGTCCGAGTCGGTCATGCGGCGCGTCGTCGGCAATCGCATCGGCAGCGAAGTGCTGACGATCGGCCGCGTGGAGATAGCGAACGATGCGCGCGAGGAAATCCAGGAGGCCATGCAGCGTTACGACAACGGACTGCACATCATCACCGTCGAGCTGCAGGACGTCGTCCCGCCGGCGCGCGTCCAGCCGGCGTTCAACGAAGTCAACGAGGCCCGGCAGGAACTGGAGCGCATGGTCAACGAAGCGAACCGGGAACTGAACCAGGCGATTCCGCGCGCGGAGGGCACCGCGAACCGGGTTATTGCAGAAGCTGAAGGGTATGCGACGGAACGCGTCAACCGCGCCCTGGGCGAGACAGCGAGATTCAGCGCCGTTCTCGAAGAGTATCGGGACGCGCCCGAGGTGACGCGTACCAGGCTTTACCTGGAGGCGTTGCACCAGACCCTGCCACGTATCGGCTCGGTCTTCGTGATGGAGGAAGGACAGGTTCTTCCACTCCTCAATATGCGCGGCAGGGACCTGCAACGGATAGTGGAACCGGAGGAAGGGCGATGAGCAGGAACCTCACTCTCGCCGCTGTGGCGCTGGCAGCCTTGTTTTTTGTCGGCATCAATTCCGTCTTCGTCATCGACCAGGCCGAGCAGGGCATCATCGTGCAGTTCGGCGAACCGATAGGCGGTGTGATCGCGGAGCCTGGCCTGCACTGGCGCGTACCGTTCATCCAGGAAGTGCGGCGTTTCGACAAGCGGCTGCTGGCGTGGGACGGCGATATCAGCCAGATCCCGACACTCGGCCGCGAGTTCATCGTCGTCGACACCACGGCGCGCTGGCGGATAGCGGACCCGCTGCAGTTCCTCCGATCGGTGCGGGATGAATCCGGCGCACGAGCGCGCCTCGACGACATTCTCGACTCTGTCACTCGCGATATCGTCTCCGGCACCGAGCTCGAAGAGATCGTCCGCTCTGCTGACTGGGAAGTCGACATGACGGGGCTGGCGCAGGAGGAAGTGAATGCCCTTGCCGAGACGGATCTCGAGCGCCCCAAAAAGGGGCGAGCAATGCTCGAGCGGGACATGTTCGCCGGAGCGGCTGCGCTGATGCCGGAGCTCGGCATCGAACTCATCGACGTGCGCATCAAGCGCATCAACTATATCGAGTCGGTTCGCGTGCAGGTCGAGACACGCATGATCTCGGAAAGACAGAGCATAGCCGCCCGCTTCCGCTCAGAAGGCCAGGGGCGCAGCCAGGAGATCCTGGGCGGCATGGAACGGGACCTGCGCAGGATCCGCTCGGAAGCCGAGCGCACGGCGCAGGAGATACGCGGCGAGGCGGATGCGGAAGCGACGAGAATCTACGGACTCGCGTTCGGCGAGGATCCTGAGTTCTACGCGTTCTTCAGGACGCTGGAAAGCTACGATGCGCTGAACGAGAACACCACGCTGATGATCGACGCTCAGTCCGACTTCTTCCGCTACCTGCAAACGACGCAGCGCTGATCGCGACCGATACAAGGTTCCCTTTTGCACTGGTCGCCGGAATCCTGACGAACCCGAGCGAAGACAGGTGGTAACGCAAATTCCCTTCAAAGGCGATATTGACAGCCCCGACGCGGGCATCCTCGCGGCTGCTGTGAACCTGCTGCGAAATGCCTTCGTTGCCGCGTTCAGCCATTCGCTGGAGGGCACCGTCAGCCTCGAGGACGTGGAAACGGGCGATAGCGAATAGTTATCGAAAGAGCGCTGCAGGAGCCCGTCTTACGGGCGACCAGCCCGTGTGAATTTCGCAGTTGTCGCCCGTGGGACGGGCTCCTGCAGCCTGCTAATCAAGGACACCCGGACACCTTCGCCGTCAGAATCTCGAACTCGTGATCCACGTGTCAGATCTCGCCCAGCTTTCTTCGAACTGCTCGTCCACCTCCGCGTCCTGCCGGTCCTGCTTTTCCAGTGCAAGCTTCAGGCCGTAGAGCGACCAGCCATTGTTCGGATGGTCGGCAAGCTCCTCCCGGTAGACCCGTTCGGCATCGGCGTGACGTTCAGCTTCCAGCAACGCAGCACCTAGCCAGTGCCGTGCCGCGAAGGGCAGCGGCTCGGGTTCGTCGTATCCCAGCGCGTCTTCCAGCACCACCGCCTGTTCAAACGCCGAAATCGCTGCCTGATAGTCTCCCTCGACGAGCAGGATCTCCCCTTCCAGGATCCGGGCCAGGGCGCCGACGAGTCGCTCCGCCGGGTGAAAGCGAAACATCGCGTCGCTGGTCGAGGAGAACCGAAGTACCTTGTCACGCATCGCTTTCGCGGTCCGCAGGTCCCCCTCGCGAAGGCTTGCGTAACCCCGCGCGAAGTCCCAGATCGAGCCGCCAACCTCGTCTTCCGGGCGCCGCTCGTTCTCCAGTATTTCGTCGAAACGGCCGAAGCGAAGGAGTGTCAGTACCTCGTACATCGAATTGCCGGTGATTTTGCGGTAGTCCTTGCCCGCCTGTGTGGCGACAGCACCCTGCCCGTCGAACGATGCGGCGTACAGCAGCATATGCAGGTTGTGCGACGGTCCGTACGAAAAACCACGTCCCTCGCCGGCTTTCAGGTCGGAGTGCCAGGCCTCTGTATTCGCCCGCACCGACTTGCCCCACAAGCCGACCTCGTTCCAGGTGTGCGACGGCATGTGTTGCATGTGACTTGCGACGGGAACTGCGGATGAGAGGTACTCGGCGCACGGCAGCGCGAGCTCCGGCCTCTGCGTGGATTCCGTCGCGTGTATATAGAGGTGGCAGGCGCCGGGATGCTCGGGATCTTCCTCGAGTACTCCCGTGAGCACGGCGTGCAGGCGAATGAGATCCGGGTCCTCGATATCGCGATAGCCGCGCCGTTCCTCGAGCATGAACAGGGCGACCGCATACACGGTCGCGACGTTATGGTCGTCCGGATGCTTCTCGTAGACCTGTGCCATCGCATCGGCAAACGCCGTGTCCACGGCTCGTCTCCCCGCCGGATCGTAGTCTTCCGGATAGCGAACTGCTGCCGCTGCAATAAGGTCTTTTTCGACATCGCTCGCAGTAGACGGAGCCAGCTCCGCCGCGCGGACAATGGCCGCGTAAGCCCGCTGTGACTTTTCCACCGTCATTGCGCCGTTCAGGAAAGAACCGAGCGCGAAGGCTTCACCCCAGTAACACATTGCGCACGCCGGATCGAGCCGCTGCGCCGCAACCATGGTGCGCGCCGCCTCATCGACGTTGAACGCGTAGCGGAGCTGCATGCCCTGATCGAAGTAAGCCTGCGCCTCCCGGCTAGTTGTACTTATCGGCCATGTATATGGCCCCAGGGCCTCCGGAATGAGATCGACAGGCGGGTCGAGGCCTTGCGCATCTCCACCCATAGACATAGCGGCGTGACTGCTGCCTGCGGGTGATGCGGTCATGTCATTGCCCGAAGTCGCGCAGGCAGCAATGGTGACTAGCAAGAACAAAATCGTGATTACACGGCTCATTCGATTCTCTTGGATTACTGACCTGACGTATGCTGTTGCAGAACAACCGGTGCCTGGATGACATTCGACCACACATTTGAGCATATACTGGCGCCGCCACTCATCGCTACTGATGCAAGCTCCGATTAGCTCCGTCACGCCTGGTACAGGGAGTTTTATCCTCGTCAGCTTCCTTCCACCAGTTCTATTCGCACATTCTGCACGCCATTCCTGACGGCCACATCGATCACGCGCAACTTCTTCTCCCGTTCCCGCGGAATGACGCTGATATCGCCGCTCCGCTCGAAGTGTGCCTCTGCAACGTCTTCGAAATTTGCCGCCCGGCTGGTATTGCGAATCGCCATCTCCAGGTCGTGCTTGCCGACGTGGCTCCTGCGCATGTTGTCCCACTGGATTTCGCCGTCCTTGATAAGCAGTCTTTCCTGCCCCTTTACCACGCTGCTGAACGGGTACCAGTAAAAGGACATCACCGAGAACAGCCAGTGAAGAGCTACCAGCACTGCGCCGGCCGTAACCGTCGGTATAAGAGGAGCGTTTCCCGTTATGCCGCGACTCAGCACGGAGCCCAGGATGATGCCCAGGATCACGTCGAACGCAGTGTTCTTCCCCATGAACCGCTTCTGACCCAACCTGACGAGCAGAATCGCCGTGATGTAGATGATGAGCGCGCGCAAGGCCATCTGAAGTGAATCCAGTTCATCATCACCCGCCCCGATTAGCTCCCGCAGGGCCTCCAAAACCTCGTGCATCGTCCTCCCTCCTCTTTTCGACCCGCATCAGCAAAATCAGCCAGGTTCAGCAAACCCGTTCACCCGCCTTTCGATCCATCGCAGCACGTTCCGCATAAATTCGTCGCGATTCGTTTCGTGCAGCATCTCGTGCCGAGCATCCGGGTACAGCTTCAGTTCTACATCCGCATGGCGCGAGTTTACGAACGCCTCCGCAAGGCGCCCCTGGCCACGCCAGCCGCCGAGCGGGTCGCTCTCGCCGCCGGTTACCAGGACCGGCATACTCGATGGAATGCGTCGCAATGTGCGCAATGCCATCACTTCCAACATGCCGCCAAGCAGGTCGTACCACAGGCGGTTGGAAAGCGGAAAGCCGCACAGCGGATCGGCGATATACCGGTCCACCTCCACTTCATCCCGCGACAACCAGTCGAAGGGCGTCGTCGCCGGCGCGAAACGCTTGTTCAGGTTACCGATCCCGAGACGGTTGAGGAGCGGGCTTTTTGCCCGGCCGCCGGAGCGCAGAACGACCAGTCGTGCAAGCATCCGGCCGAGCCTGAGCTGCGACCGCCGCGTGAGCGTCGACGCCGAAAGAACCAGGCCGTTTGTCTGCCCGTGCTCACGTGCCAGGACGCTCTGCGCGATAAACGAGCCCATGCTGTGGCCGAACAGGACCGTCCTGATGCCCGGCCACGTCGCCACGCCGAGCCTCTGTACGGCAATCGCATCGGCGACCACCTTGTTCCAGCCGTCGTGGTCGGCAAAATGGCCGAGTGCTGCTACGTCGCAGTCGGCGCCATGCCCCCTGTGATCGTGCCCGACAACCGCGAGGCCCTTCTCAGTGCAGGCGGCGGCGAAGCGGTCGTATCGGCCGATGTGCTCGCCAAGGCCGTGCAGGACCTGCACCACTCCCCCAGGCTGCCCCGCTTTCCGGGGAGTCCAGCAGCGCACCCGGATCCTGTGCCCGTCCACCGCGGCCAGCGTCGTCCACGGCTCACCGCGGGAAATCCGGTTCGATCCAGCCATCGGCCCACAAAGATTCGGCAATGCCTTTATAGTAGCGTCATAGATTGACGGGGGATGCTGGCCTTGAATAAACCAGGGGTCGAGTTCGACCTGGCAGGCAGCTATGAATCCATCTCGTACAAGAGCATC
Source organism: Woeseiaceae bacterium (assembly GCA_035304285.1). Taxonomy (GTDB): domain Bacteria; phylum Pseudomonadota; class Gammaproteobacteria; order Steroidobacterales; family Woeseiaceae; genus IDS-8. Next base: position 21,633 of record DATGQI010000074.1, on the reverse strand, counting down.
CATCCTTGTCCTCGTGAGCCTTGCGTTTCCGGTAGCGGCCTTTGCGGTCGGCAAAGGGAACCCGTCGTTCTACGACCGGCATGTGATATTCGACAACAGCCCGTCCGACGGCGGCTACGAATCCAGCGAAGGCTACGTCGTCGCACCGAGCGCGCTCGAACTCCATAACGGGACGGTTCCCGTGGAGACGGGGCATTTCGTCAGCCCGCCGAATGCCTTACGCCTCTCGTGGACCTCGGCACCGGGCGGCGACTGGCGCGTCACGATGGAAATTACGCGGCGCTACGCTCGACCCTTCGGCTTCGAAGGCGGCGCGCTTACGTTCTGGGTTTTTTCGGATTCGGAGATCACCGCGGACAATTCGCCGCGCGTTTACCTGAAGGATGTCAATGAACACGGCACGCCGGCGGTAACCCTCGTCAATGGCGACGAGCGAATCCCCGCAGGGCAGTGGGTGCAGGTGCAGCTGCCATTTGCCGAAATTTTCGATAGGCCGATAAGAGGCACTAACGACAGTTTGTTCGCACTCCGCGAGACCTTGAGCGTGTCGTTCATCCAGGGCCTGGACGACGGCGAGGCACACACGTTGTACCTCGACGATTTCCAGATTCGCGACTTGCTCGAGGAAGACACCACTCCGCCGCCGGCGCCGCAGGCAGTCGCCGTGCGCGGCTTCGAACGCCACTTCGACGTGAGCTGGGAACCGGTAGAAGCAGAAGACCTGCTCTCTTACCGCATCTATCGTTCCTGGGATGGCGAGACGTTCGAACCGATCGGCACGCAGCAGCACTCTATCCCGCGCTTTGCGGATTTCGTCGGCACGCCGCCACGCGAAGCAATGTACCGGGTGACGGCACTCGACCTCGCGGGAAACGAGTCGGACCTGTCAACGCTGTCCTCTCCGGCCCGCACGCGTCCTTTTTCCGACGACGAGTTACTGACGATGGTGCAGGAAGCCCACTTCCGCTATTACTGGGAAGTGGGGCATCCGGAGGCAGGACTGGCGCCGGAAGTGCTCCCGGGCGACAGGAACCTGCTGGCGCTCGGCGGCAGCGGCTTCGGAGTCATGGCACTGCTGGTCGGTGCGGAGCGTGAGTTCGTTCCCCGGGAGGCAGTCGCGGAGCGCTTGCTGAGAATCGTTCGCTTCCTTGCGCGCGCTGACCGCTTTCATGGCGCATGGCCCCACTTCCTTAACGGCGACACCGGGCGCGTCAACGCGTTCTTTGGCAAGTACGACAACGGCGGCGACCTGGTTGAAACGGCCTTCATGATCCAGGGGCTGCTGGCGGCACGGCAGTACTTCGACCGCCACAACGCGGTCGAACGGGAAATCCGCAGCACCATCACGCGGCTGTGGCGGGAGGTCGAGTGGAACTGGTATCGGAAAACGCCGGACAGCGAGGTGCTCTACTGGCACTGGTCGCCAGAGCACGCGTTTCACATCAATCATCCGCTGATCGGCTGGAACGAGACGATGATCGTGTACCTGCTCGCCGTCGCATCGCCAACGCACGCCGTGCCAGCCGAGCTTTACCACACGGGCTGGGCAGGCACGTCGGATCTGCACACGTGGTACCGCAATGGCTGGGGCCGCACCAAAGAGGGCAATCGCTACGTGAACGGCAATACCTACTACGGCATAGAGCTCGATGTCGGCGTCGGTGTCGGAGGTGATCTTTTCTTCGCGCACTTCTCCTACATGGGTTTCGACCCGCGCGGCATACGCGATCGCTACACCAACTACTTCAGGAACAACCGCGCCCTCGCCCTGATCAACCACTCCTACTGCGTCGAGAACCCACGTGGGTTCGAGGGCTATGGTCCCGATACCTGGGGTCTCTCGGCGGGTGTATATACCGGCGGCGGCCGCGCGCAGCCGCGCGACGACAACGGCACGATCAACATCATGGCGTCCCTCGCCTCGATGCCGTACACGCCGGAGGAATCTATGGCGGCGCTGAAGCACTACTACCGGGACCTGGGCGCCAAGGTCTGGGGCGCTTACGGCTTTCACGATGGCTTCAACGAAACGCAGAACTGGTTCGACGAGGTATACATGGCGCTGAACCAGGCGCCGATCGCCGTAATGATCGAGAACCACCGCAGCGGACTCGTGTGGGAAAAGTTCATGGCAAACCCGGAGATAGGACCTGCGCTTGATGCGATCGGCTTCGTCGAAGACGAAGCGCCCTGACAAGTTCCGTATTGCCGGGAGACGACCCCCCACGCAACCGCAAGCGGCATGGCCGCCACTGGATGCGATAGCATAGAAGCATGCGAAACCAGGAGTGGGACCGGACCGGGCCCGCCATGTAAAGGAATCCAGATCAGATGAACGGAATTGTAAAGATCGTGTTGATCGCGTCTTGCGGCGCATTCGCCGGATGTACGGACAACTCGAACGACGAGGAATTCGGCCGCCAAAGCGAAGGCGAGCCACCGCTGGAGGCCCCTGTGGAAGCAAGAGAAATGCAGAACCCGTTGCTCGCCGAGTGGGGTGGTCCGTACGGCGGTGTCCCGTCCTTTGACAAGATGAACCTCGAGCTTTTGAAGCCGGCGCTGGAACAGGCGATGGCAGAAAGGCTCCAGGAGATCGATACCATAGTGAACAATGCCGAGCCGCCCACCTTTGAAAACACCATCCTTGCCCTGCAGCGCGAAGGCAAGGCGCTGGACCGCGTCCGGACCTACTACGGCCTGTGGCGGTCGAATCTCTCGACCCCGGAGTTTCGCGGCATCCAGGAGGAGATGGAGCCGAAGCTTGCTGCGCACGAATCGGCAATCACGCAAAACGAGGCGCTGTTCGACCGTGTGCGCGCCGTCTACGAGAGTGACGAGCTGAAGATGCGGACGCCGGACGAACAACGTTTGGTCCGCCTCATCTACGACGACTTCGCGCGCAACGGGGCGACACTCGACGGCGAAGCTAAAGCGCGCTATGCCGAAATCGAGCAGCGGCTTTCGGAGCTGCATACCCGGTTTGCGAACAACGTGCTTGCCGATGAGGAAAAATACGTGCTGTGCATCCGCGAGAACCAGCTCGGCGGACTTCCGGCTTCCTTCGTGCAGGCCGCTAAGGCCGCCGGCGAGGAGCGTTGCGCCTCCGGCGAATACGCCATCACCAACACCCGCTCGTCTATGGATCCTTTCCTTACCTATTCCGACGAGCGCGACCTGCGCGAGCAGGTGTGGCGAACCTATTACAACCGCGGCGACAACGGAGACGAGAACGACAACAACGCGATCATCGCCGAGATCCTTACGTTGCGCGATGAGCGGGTGGCGCTGCTCGGGTACGACAATTACGCGCAGTGGCGGCTCGAAGACCGTATGGCGAAGACGCCCGAGAATGCGCTCGCGCTTCTAAGGGCGGTACTTCCGGCGGCACTTGCGCGTGTGGACGAAGAGATTGCGGACATGCAGGCGGTCGCGGATGAGCGCGGCGACGACATCGAGGTCGAAGCCTGGGATTACCGGTACTACGCGGAACTGGTGCGCCGCGACCGGTATGCACTCGACTCGGACCAGGTGAAGCAGTACCTGCAGCTGGACAAGCTGCGCGAAGCAATGTTCTTCGTCGCCGGCGAACTGTTCGATTTCGAGTTCAAGCCGGTCCCGGAAGGCTCAGTGCCGGTGTTTCATCCCGACGTCAACGTATGGGAAGTCACCGACAGGACCAGCGGCGAGCACGTCGGCCTGTGGTACCTGGACCCGTTCGCGAGGCCCGGCAAGAGGTCGGGCGCCTGGGCCAGCACCTATCGCGGTCACTCGACGTTCGACGGGAAAGAAACGGTGCTTTCTTCCAACAACTCAAACTTCATCAAGGGACCGCCGGGCGAACCGGTACTGATATCCTGGGATGACGCGACGACCTACTTCCATGAGTTCGGTCACGCGCTGCACGCCCTGTCATCGAATGTACGTTATCCCACGCTGAACAGCGGCGTTCGCGACTACACCGAGTTCCATTCGCAGCTGCTCGAGCGATGGCTGCCGACCGACCCGGTCATCGAGAATTACCTCGTGCACTTCGAGACGGGAGAGCCTATCCCTGATGAGCTGGTAGCAAAGATCGAAAACGCAGCGACGTTCAACCAGGGCTTCGAGACGACCGAGTACCTTGCCTCCGCGCTTGTCGACATGATGTATCACACGACCGATCCCGCCGAAATCGATCCCGATACGTTTGAACGCGAAGCGATGCAGGAACTCGAAGTCCCGCGGCAGATTCCCATGCGCCACCGCTCCACCCAGTTCGGGCACATTTTTTCGGGCGAAGGGTATTCGGCGGGCTACTACGGCTACATGTGGGCCGATGTACTGACGGCCGACGCGGCGGAAGCGTTCGCGGAAGCCCCCGGCGGCTTCTATGACGAGGCCGTCGCGGAGCGGCTGGTGCAATACCTGTTCGCGCCGCGCAATTCCGTCGACCCGGCGGAAGCCTACCGCCAGTTCCGCGGACGTGACGCGCAGATCGATGCGCTGATGCGCGACCGCGGGTTCCCGGCAGAGAACGCCGGCGAAACCTGATAAAAGCTACAGCGGGCGTGGCGGCGCGATTACGGTAAAAGGCCAGACGGACTCGACTGGCAGCGCGGTGACTGCGAGACCAGCACTCGCCGCACCGGGATCCGGCGCCTGCACCAGGCCGATCATGCGCCTGCGATCACTCGAAAGAAAACCGGCCGATACCGGTGTATCGCGGAGCAAGTCCCGCGCGACATGCTGCAGAATCTCCTGATCGCTCGGGAGCGGCTCATCGAACACTATCTCGGCGAGCGCATTGAACTGCGATAACGCTTCGCGATCCGGAGAAACGTCGCCTATTACCCTGCCCGGCCACACCGCGTTCATATCCGAGCCCAGTTCCTTCAGGGCCAGTCTCGCCGACTCCGCATCCGGCGCGCGATACCAGCAGAACATGCGGCCACCGTCTGTTGCGAGGAAGCTGCATGTCCAGGTTACCCTGTGCAGGTCAAGGCAGCCGCCTGCCTCCTTCGCCAGGCGAACCACGGCTTCCGGCGTAGCAGGCGGCGTAATCGGCCGCAGGTAAAAGACGTCACTCACCCGAAGAATAATAGCGCAACTGCAGCAGAGGGACTGCTTCATGTCCAGCCAGGATCGCGTGCCTGAGGCGGCCGTGCGCCAATGCTGGCAGAATCTGCAAGTCGACAGAGGGCTCCATCGCAATGCTTCCGACCGGCTACCATGACTACCACAGGATTCTCGCGAAGCTGATCGGCTTTCCTACCGTGTCGGCGGATTCCAACCTGCCGCTCATCGACTATGTCGAGGAACTTCTGGAGAAGCATGGTTTCCGGTGTAGGCGGCGCTACAACGAGGACGGCACCAAGGCCAACCTGATCGCAAGTATTGGCCCGGAGAAGCCCGGCGGTATCGCCCTTTCCGGGCACACGGACGTGGTGCCGGTAAGCGGACAGGAGTGGCGAACCGATCCGTTCGAACTGGTCGAGCGACAAGGCAGGCTGTTCGGCCGCGGCACGTCGGATATGAAAGGATTTATAGCGCTGTCACTGGCTGCGGCGTGCTCTATCGATTCGTCAAGGATGAAGAAGCCGCTGCACCTCATCTTTACCTATGACGAGGAAGTCGGGTGCATCGGCGCCAGGGCCCTGCAGGAAGAACTGGATGGAATGCCGGACAAGCCAGGGTTCGTCCTCATAGGCGAGCCGACCGGAATGCAGCTGGTCACCGCGCACAAGGGCATCCAGAACAACGTGATGCGCATTCGCGGCAAACCTGCGCACTCCAGCCGTCCCGACCTGGGTGCCAGCGCGATCGAGTTCGCCGCACGGTTCGTGTCCGGCATCGGGAGGTGCCTGCCGGGGGAATCCGATAGCGGGTTCAATCCGCCGACGGCGACGTTCAACGCCGGCACCATCCATGGCGGCGAAGCCATCAACATCATCCCGGAGCGATGCGAACTGCGCTGGGAGTTTCGCCATCTTCCGTCGCAAGACGCTGCCGGCATTCAGCGGGACCTCAACCGATTGAGCGATAGCATCCAGAACGAGATGCCCGGGATTGCAGTGGAGATCGAGACAGTCGCCGCCGTGCCGGGCCTGGCCGCCGGCATGAACGGCGATATCGCGAATGAACTGAGGCGTATTCTGGAGCTGCCCGAACCGGTCTCAACCACGGTGCCGTTCGTCACGGAAGGCGGCCTGTTCCAGGAGGCGGGCATCCCCGCAATCATCTGGGGTCCAGGCCTGCTCGAGCAGGCCCACCAGCCGGATGAGCATGTATCGGTGAAGGCGATGGACGAATACGCAGGACACCTCGAGCGCATCGTGATGCACAACACGATGTAGTGACGGTACAGGAAAATCGAAGGGGGGATCCATGGCCGCCAGGAAGAAATCCTCGCGTGCGTCGTCAGCAAAGAGTTCCGGCAACGGCGCCGCCCGCACCATCATCTATGTTCACGGGATCGGCAATAAACCCGAACCGCACGTCCTGAAGTGCCAGTGGGACAACGCCCTGTTCGGCTTCGACCTGGGCGAACGCAGCAGGCTCGCCTACTGGGTCAACCGCGCCTACTACCCGGAACCCTCTCCCGGTACCTGTGCTACCGGCGATCTCGTAACGCCACAGGAACTCGGCGGTCCCCCCTCGCTCGGCGCGCGCGCTTTGACGGTCGAAGAGCCCGTGCAGGATTTCGTGGCGGAACTGAACGACGACAAGGCTGCCCGGCAGATGCTGCTGGCGATCGCGAAGAGACTGGACCGCGAGCCCACCATGACGACTGAAAAGTCGCTGCATGCGCACGAAGTCGATGCCAAGGTCTCGCCGTTTCCAAAGCCGGTCAGGCGATGGCTGACCCGGCGCCTGACCGGCGCGCTGTTGCGCGACGTCAACGATTTGTTCTACGTCGAGGAGCGGCGAGAAATCATGCGCAACTCCCTGAAGGAGCGAATCGCGGCCGGCGGCGGCCCCTTCGTCATCGTCGGCCACAGCCAGGGCTCGATGATTGCCTACGACGTCCTGAGCGAAATGAGCAGGAAGCGCGACGCGCCGGATGTCGCGCTGTTCGTCACCGTCGGGTCGCCTCTCGGGATAAGGGAAGTGCAGGACCAGCTCGAGCAACTGACGAACCAGAAGCGCCTTCGGGTTCCTTCCTGCGTGCGCGCCTGGCTAAACGTCGCGGACCCGCTGGATCCCGTCGCGATCGACAAGCGCCTGAAAAGCGACTTCGCGGCGCACAAAGGCGTCACCATAGACGACGACCTGGAATGGAATCCGGACAGTCCCAGGCATCCCCATTCCGGCACCGGCTACCTCAACACCAAGCCCGTGCAGAGGGCGGTGAAGGGCGCTACCGACACCGCGCTGTTCCAGCCGGTCGCGCCCTTCGTCATCGCGCGGGACGTCGTACGTCACCTCGAGAGTTCGTCGAACGAGTTTCGCCACAAGGTGCTGATCGAGTTATCCGACCCCTCGGAATCGGGAGCCGCTTCGCTCGACAACGCACGTCGAAACGTCGTGGAGCATATCGTCGAGCTCTCGGGACTCGGGGAAGACAACGAGGATCTCTGCATCGAGCCATTGCAGCGGTTCGTCGCGGCCAGGCTCACGCGAACCGAAACCGAGAAGCTTGCGAACACGCTCGCCCAGCCGGGCGTGCAGGGACGCGTGCTGCGGCGCATCTGGCGCAACGCGCGAAAGCACGCGCTGCTCGACGCATCCATTCATACCGTCCAGGCGCATCCGGCCCACGTCGCATACATGGCGCACGGCGCGAACGTCAGCTGGGCGGTGCTCGACTCCGGGATAGTCGGCCACCATCCGCACTTCAAGAGGCACGCAAACATCCGCTCGCAGCACGACTGCACCAAACGCGGTGCGCCGAAGGAAGGATCGGCCGATGACGAACACGGCCACGGCACGCACGTCGCCGGGATCATCGCCGGAGCCTTCGAGCGCTCGGACGGAACCCTGATCAGCGGGATAGCCCCCAAAGCCGGCCTGCACATCTACAAGGTGCTGAACCGGGACGGGGAAGGCGACGACGCCTGGATCATCAAGGCGCTGGATCATGTGGCGGCTACCAACGAGGCGGCGGGGCAGCTCCTCATCCAGGGCGTCAATCTGAGCCTCGGCGGCTCATTCGACCAGAGTTCGTACGCATGCGGACACTCCCCGCTTTGCCGGGAACTGAGAAGACTGTGGCGGCAGGGGGTCGTCGTGGTCATCGCCGCGGGCAACGAGGGTTTCGTAACGCTCGAGTCGGCGGAAGGTCCCATCGACGCGAACATGGACCTCTCGATCGGCGACCCGGCGAACCTCGACGAGGCGATCGCGGTCGGATCCGTGCACAAGATGAATCCGCATACCTACGGCATATCCTACTTTTCCTCGCGCGGGCCGACGGCGGACGGCAGGCAGAAGCCGGACTGCGTCGCTCCCGGCGAGCGAATCTCTTCCTGCCGGCACGACATACCGGCGAACAGCAAGGATCCGAAAAAGCTCTACGTGGAGATGAGTGGCACCAGTATGGCCGCGCCACACGTTTCGGGAGTCGTCGCGGCTTTTCTCTCGATCCGGCGCGAATTCATAGGCCAGCCGGACAAGGTGAAACAGATACTGCTGGCGAACTGCACCGATCTCGGCCGGGACCGGCCAATGCAGGGAGCGGGACTGCCGAACCTCGTGCGGATGCTCGTCGGAACGTAAGGAGCCTGCGCCCAACGGCACTTGCTCCTGGCCAGGCCGGAATCGAGCGCTGGCGGGCTCCTACACGGCGGAGGTCCCGCGGCCTTAAGGGCTCAACGGCGACTTGGTGAGGGATTCGATCTTGCCCAGCAGGCGGGCGAGGTTCACAGGCTTCGTCTCGTATTCGTCGCAGCCGGCATCCAGTGCCTTGTCGCGGTCGCCGCGCATCGCGTGCGCGGTCAACGCTATGATCGGGATGCTCCTGGTGTCAGTGTCGCTCTTCAGCAGTCGCGCAGCTGTCCAGCCATCCATCGTCGGCAGGCTCATATCCATGAGGATCAAATCCGGTGCGCCGCTACGCGCCAGCGAGATTCCCTCCTGGCCGTCCGTCGCCAGCAACACCTCGAAGCCCTTGCGTCGCAAGCGCCGGCTCAGCATGTCCCGGTTCATCTGGTTGTCTTCGACGAGAAGGATCTTGCCCATACCTGCACCCTTACCTGTCATCGTCTCGAGTTGCACCGGCTAATCATATATCTCCTGTGCAAGGACGACGACATTATCGTTCGGACCGAACTCCCACCGCGTCTCGCGGCGGGGATTCAATTGTACTGTATGCCGGGACAAGGCCGCCGGGTCGTGAATTTGTACGCCAATGGCCACCTCCATCATGCCCTGGGCGGCAAGCTGCAGGTCCACAAAGCTGCATGGCTTCAGCAGCTCTACGTAACGACTCGCCGGTTTGATGCAGATCTCGATGCCTCCCGCGCTCAGCAGCTCATGGTAGATGCTTTCCAGCACCGGTTGCTGCGAAATCTGGCTCAGCTGCATGCTGATGATCTCGGGGCTGACAATGACTTCCTGCGCCGCGGTGCGGGCAACGAGTTCGCGATTGGCCGGGTCGTGTATCTCGGAGACGACGTTGATGCGGGAACTGTCGGGATCCGACGTGATGATGTCGCTCAACAGCAGCAGGAGCATGATGCTCCGTGCATCCGGATCATCCTCGTTCGACTCGTCCGCCAGCGTGATGATGCAGTCGTACGAAAGAACGTCCAGCGACCGCAGGAACGCGGCGGATATCGTGTTGCCGTGGCGGAAGCCGACTTTAATGTTGCGGAACGGTTTTGCAAGGTTCTGCTCCAGGCGCTGCCTTGCCTCTTCATCCTCGAAATTGGAGATAAGGTCGATTTGGCTGCCAGCCGACACGTGGCCGTCGAATTCACTGAGGATGTCCTGCACGTTGTCGTTGAACCCGAGAACGAGAATACGGTTGAGCGGTGCCTTGCGGTAGCCTTCGGTAGGGGCGGCGACCGAGGCCGGTGGTTTAAGCTTTGCGTCGTACGCGGCCTCGTTCCTTCGGCACAGGAGCACCAGGCTATCGTCGGAATCTACGATGTAATCCGGCTCCGGGTTCAGCCCGGCAACATAGCGGAGAACTCCCTCCTTCTCCTGTTGCCAACTCACGCCGATCGGCACGGCGTCCGTGAAACCCGCCTGGATGTCGCCGAAGCGGTTGCCGACGCAGGCAGGTACGCGCTGCACGCGGATCGTATTGCCAGCGCCCGACAGTATTTCGGAATAGACGAACGATAACCCGCTTTGGCGTGCGCTCTGCACGATGACCTTGCTGATCACCTCGCTGCTCGAAACCACAGAGATCTCGTTGCGCCCCGCAATTTTGGCGATCTCGACGTTTTGCTTGCGGTTGATTTCCGATACAAGGACCGGTTTCTGTCCGCGCCAGCCCGAGTACGATGAAAGCAGCATCGCCGTCTTGATAGCCTCGACGTCCCTGCCGGCCGCGTCGGATTCACGTGCGGAGTCGGCCAGCACGATGATGCTGCTTGCCTGTTCGAACGCCACCCGCCTGAGCTCCAGTATGTTAGTCGGCACACCGGTGCGCAGTACGAGCTTGATGGGCAGGGCCAATCCCCCTTCCGCGCGAAGCGCTTCCTGCATGTGCCCGATCTCCGGACGCGCCAGGACGACCACCCGCAAGCCATTCTTTAGCCGTGACAGCAAGCGCAACAGCATGATCACCTTGTTGCTCCAGCCAAGGATAAGGATGTGGCCGCGCTCCTTCACCGGGCTGTTCCCCTTCTGCAGCGCTGCCAGGCGGCTTTCCATGGACGTGGAAATGAAACCGATCAGGATGCCGAATATCACCATTCCCATGATCGCGATGAGCAGGGATATAACGGCGACGGGAACGGTCGCGCCATAGTTCTCCGCGAAGACTCCGGGATCGATGAGGTGCTTCGCCGACCACCACAGGGAGTCCCATAGCCCCCCGTCGATACGCGACCCGATGCCCTCTACGTCCTGGTTCTGCGGAGAGAAAAGCCCGAAGAAGTAGGCGGTCATCCCCAGGAGGACGATGACCAGCGACAGAAGAACCAGGAGAACGAACTGCGATATGGAGCTTCGGGCGAAGATGCCGTCAAGCTGATACCGGATCCATGCTTTCAACTCGCCGAACATGGCACTCCCCAAGAAGCCACGGCAAAAAGGCACGAACGGAGCGCAATTCTAGCCCGGATATCTCACCGATTCGCGGTTTCTCGCTTGCCCCTCGCCCACGCTGGCGAGGTGCTGTTTTGCACCCTGCGGCGGCGCCCCCGGGGCCTGGTATATAATTCGCTCGACAAAAACCTTGATTGGGTGACAATAACAAGGACGCAACCAAAGGCTGTGGGAGGCCGCGAATTCATCAATAATTCGCCTCCATCGCCACGCCCCGGGGAGGTACGACATGCTCTGCGCCATTCCTCGAATCACCGCCGCCGGCATCCTGTTGCTGGCTTCATCCCACGCGCTGGCCGACAAACTGAATACGCTCATCCCCGGCCTTTACGGCGGAGACGGCATCAGTCTTGCCGGAGTAGACGATGGGCCCTTCCCGTCCCATGAGCCGCATTTCCTGGTCGAAAGCGCGGACACGTTCAATCGCCTTAACGACGTTATCTCGGCACAGATCGGCGCGATACCGTTCGCATCGTCCGGCGCCGGTTTTGCCTTTCGCTACGATGAAGACCTGGGCACTTTCGTGCAGGTCGCAACGAGCTTCGGCCCCATCTATGCCGAACGTGCGGACACCATCGGCAAAGGGCGGTTCAACACCAACCTGTCCTTTACAACCTTCAAATACGACGAGTTTCTTGGCGACGATCTCAACGACCTGACTGTCTCGGCCCTGCATGAACCCCACACCATTCCGCCTGACGACGTGCACACATCCTTCGAACTGGATACGGTCGACATCCACCTGGATCTCGACATCAGGATCAACGCCCTCGTTTTTGCCGGCACGTACGGCCTGACGGACCGTCTCGACGTCGGCTTCCTGGTTCCCTTCGCCGAAGTCGACATGCGCATCGGCGCCCATGCAGAGGTTGTGAGATCGCCTGACAACCCGGTTCCCGTTGATGTGCATACGTTCGAGGGCGGACCGGAGTCGCCGGACGACAGCGCCCGGGGCAGCGCCCGTGGCCTCGGCGACATACTGTTGCGTGCCAAGTATCATTGGCTGAAGAGCGACCAGCATAACCTCGCCGTGGCCTTGCAACTGAAGAGCGCCACCGGGGATGAAGAGGATTTCCTGGGGACGGGCGAGGCTACTGTCAGACCGCTGTTGATCTACTCTCGCACCTTCGGTTCGTTCACACCGCACCTGAATTTGGGATACGAGTTCAACCTGGATGATTCGGACCAGAACTCCCTCGAGTACGCCGCCGGCTTCGATGTCGGGACCGAAAACCTGACGTTTGCCCTTAGCGTGCTCGGGAGCCGCGAAGCGAGCGGCGACGGGATCGGCGATACCATCGTCAGCGCCGCCGCGGGCCTCAAGTGGAACCCGTTCGGCAACTACATCTTTACCGGCAACGTGCTGGTGCCCCTGAACGACGACGGTCTCCGTTCGGATCTCATCACTACCCTCGCCTTCGAGCGCAACTTCTGAAGATGAAACCCGGACGGGCATGCTGCGGTAGGCCGACTGAAGCCGGTACGTAGATCATGTCTCGGACTGCCTCTGCATCAGCGGGCTTTTTTGGTAGTGCACATCCTCGCATCGCGATACTGCTTTGTCTCATTGTTGCATCGCAAACTCACGCCGAGTCAATTGCATTGATCAAGAGCTACGACTTCGCACCGTACGATGCGGCGATGTCCGGCTTCATGGATGCCTGCAGCAATGACATAACGGAATATAACCTGGACGGTGACGCAGACGGCAACGGAAGGCTGGTCCGGGAGATCAAGAGCGACAATCCTGACCTGATCGTGGCAATCGGCGTGCTCGCAGCGCAGTTTGCACGACAGGAACTGGGCGAGTTCGCCGTACTTTATGTCATGGTTCCGAAGCTCCAGACACAAGGACTTACCGGCGACAATATCGGCGGCATCTCACTCGACATACCGATAGAGCAGCAGTTGAGCGTTTACCGCTCGATGGTGAAAGACCTGAATGCGATCGGGGTGATATTCGATCCGCAGCGCTCCGGGCACTTCATCGAGGAGGCACGGAAGGCCGCGGAACTCCAGGGCCTGATCCTGCTTACGCGCGAGGTGACGTCGCGCAAGCAGGTGCCCGCCGCGTTACGCGAACTGCTTCGCGAGGAACAGATCGACGCGCTGTGGATGATTCCCGACGAAACCGTCGTGACCCCGGAGTCGTTCAAATTCCTGTTGATTACATCCATAGAGAACGACCTGCCCTTCCTTGCCGCCTCGGATATCTTCGTCAAGGTTGGAGCGCTGGCATCCCTGACACCCGACTACACGGACCTCGGCCGCCAGAGTTGCGAGCTTGCGAATGCGCTTACCACGGGCGAGATGAGCTTTGCAGGACTGGACGCCGTGGCACCCGCGAAGGTCAACCTGGCGATAAACCTCAAAACGGCCCACCAGATCGGCCTCTCGATCCCGGAAGAGGTCATCGAGTCAGCCGACGTGGTCTACCGCTGATCTGCCGATGGCCACCACGGTGAACGACAGGCACACCCATCCGCTCGAAGGAGCGGCCGCGTCTCCGGTTCATCATGCCCAGACGGGTATGACACTGGGCGTCAAGGCAATCTCGTTCATCGCCGTGATCCTTCTCTCGGTGGGCGCGGTACTGAGCTGGCACTTCTTGAGCAAAGCCGAGAAGGGAATGATCGGCGAGTTGCGCGCCCGCGCCGAGTCCCTGACCACGAATCTCGCCCGCAGCAGCAAATGGGGGCTTCTCAGCGAGGATGAGGTAATCCTCGACGAGATCGTGAGCGACATCCTGCGTGAAGACAGCGTGCTCTACGTCGCGATCAGCAATAGCCGGGGAGAAATACTGGCATCGAGGGTGCGAAGCGGCGAAAGATCCGATCCCCTGGACATCGCCATCCTGCATGCAGAAGCGATGGCCAAGACGAACGACGCGGCTGCCATTCACTTTCACGAGATAGACGGGACGGGCACCTACCACACGTACATGCCCGTCGAGTCGACACCTGCTTTCCGCAGCCAGACCGACGAGGAAATTTCCCGGGCGTTGTCGTTGTTCGGGGAAGCTCCCGCGCCGGCAGTATCCGACTCGGGCGATCGATACGGCAACGTGCAACTGCTGGTCTCATCGAAAAAAATGTTCGATGAGATCCAGAACTCGTTTATTACCGGTATAGGTCTGACACTGCTGATCGTGTTACTGGCGCTTGCCGTCTCCTATCTCTTTTGTTCACGCGTCCTGGGCCCCGTGAAAGCCATGGCCGCGGCAGCCCGAAGTATCTCGGCGGGTGACCTGTCGCAACGCATCAAGGTTCGCTCCCACGATGAGATCGGCGTACTCGCCGAGACCTTCAATCACATGAGCAGCTCCCTGTCACGGATGACCCGCATCCAGGCGGAACGCCTGGATGCACTGTCTGCGCTGCACGAGGCGGGCCTGCTGATCAATTCGACCCTCGACGTGGAAAAGGTGATCGAGCTTACGCTAGACATCGTCGTGAGGAAGCTCGGCTACAGCAGGGCTTTGCTGTTCCTGACCGACTGGGACCGCGGCGTCCTGACCCGCGGCAGGATCGTAGGCGCGAGTGACGACATCAAAAGACGCTTTCGCGACCTCGAGATACCGCTCGACGAGCGTGGCGGGTTCTGTGCGCGTGCTGCGGCGAGCGGCAAATCAGTACTCGTTACCGATGTCGAACAGGTTCGGGGGAAGGCGAACGCCACTATTTTGAGTTTGCTCGGGCCGAGCGCGTTCCTTGCGGTTCCGCTGATGTTGAAAGACCGTGCACTGGGCGTGATGGCGATCGAATGCCGTCCCGGCCATGAACTCGGGACCGCCGACACAGCGCTGATGGAAACGCTTGCCAACCAGATGGCGATCGCGATCGCCAATGCGATGAGCTTCCAGGAGATCGAGCAGCTGAATGTCAACCTGGAGGCGAAGGTTCGCGAGAGAACCGGTGAACTGCGGAAGCAGCAGGCCCGCCTGGAGGAGGTCAACGAAGAGCTGGTAAAGGCCACCCGCCACAAGTCCGAGTTTCTTGCCAATATGTCCCACGAACTGCGCACGCCCCTGAACGCCGTTATCGGCTACAGCGAACTGCTGCAGGAGGAGATGGAAGAGCAGAACCTCTCCGAGTACATAGCAGACTTGGGCAAGATCAACTCGGCCGGCAAGCATCTGCTCGCGTTGATC
Source organism: Woeseiaceae bacterium (assembly GCA_035304285.1). Classification (GTDB taxonomy): domain Bacteria; phylum Pseudomonadota; class Gammaproteobacteria; order Steroidobacterales; family Woeseiaceae; genus IDS-8. Next base: position 6,287 of record DATGQI010000074.1, on the reverse strand, counting down.
AACGACGTGCTCGACCTGTCGAAGATCGAGGCCGGCAAGATGGATGTCTACATGGAAGATGCGGATATCGCCGAAATCGTGGACGAGGTTCGAACGACGATCAAGCCGTTTGTCGAGTCCTACGGGAATCGCTTCACCGTGACCTGTCCGACGGGCCGGATACGCACCGACATCACGAAGCTGCGGCAAATCCTCTTCAATCTTCTCAGCAACGCGGCGAAGTTCACTGAGAACGGTGCGGTATCGCTCGATGTGTCCAGGATACAGGGGGATGCTGCTGACGAGTGGCAGTTCCGCATCACCGATACGGGCATAGGCATCGCGCCTGACAAGATGGACAGGCTCTTCGAGGAATTCTCACAGCTTGATGCGGAAGTGGCGCGCAAGCACGGCGGCACCGGCCTGGGCTTGGCGATCAGCCAGCGATTCTGCCGCATGCTCGGCGGCGAGATCACGGTTTCCAGCCAGCCCGGACAGGGGTCGACGTTCACGGTTTCCCTTCCGGCGGCTGACGGCAAGGAGGACACGCAGAAGGTCCAGGCCGCGGCAGGGAAGGCGGTCCCGGCGCAATCGCGAGAATCCGGCAACCAGCATTGCGATGTGCTCGTTGTCGATGACGACCCGGCAGTGCGGGACCTGATGGTGCGCTACCTGGTCAAGGAGGGATTCCGCGTCCGCACGGCATCGACCGGAGAGGAAGGACTGGAACTTGCCCGGCGCTTGCATCCCGACGCGGTCACTCTCGACCTGCTGATGCCGGGCCTCGACGGCTGGTCGGTTCTTACGCAGCTAAAAGCAGACGACACGCTCGCGGAAATTCCCGTTGTCATCGTCACCATTCTCGATAACAAGGATATGGGCTACACCCTGGGTGCGGCTGATTACCTCACCAAGCCCGTCGATCCGCAACGGCTCGTCTCGATTATGCGGCAACATTGCAGCACGCAGACGAACGCGCCGATCATGATCATAGAGGACGACGCCGACAGCCGGCGACTGCTAGGCAGCATGCTGGTGAAACAGGGATGGAGGGTGGTCGAGGCGGAAGACGCGGAAGCGGGTCTGGCGCGCCTTGCCAGGCAGGAGCCGGCACTCATCCTGCTTGACCTGATCCTCCCCGGCATGGATGGCTTTGAGTTCATCGAAGCCGTTCACAGGAACGAGAGCTGGAGCAAAATCCCGATCGTGGTCGTTACCGCGAAGGACCTGTCACCAAAAGAGCACGATTTCCTGAATCGCAGCGTACAGACGATTGTCAGGAAAGGAGTTTACAGCCGCGGCGAACTGCTCGACGTCGTCCATTCCGCGATGCTGGATGCAGTCTCACAGAAGGAAGATACCGCAGAAAATCCTTCCTGACGGCGACTAGTATCTCGCCGTCATGAAATCGATGCCTTTTGTCATGACTCTCCGCCATGCGGCTTCAGTCGCATCGTCGAGCTTCGGGTCGAACTCACGGATGGTCGCCAGCAGGCCTTCCAGCCAAAGCTGGTACATCCCAGGCGGGATGTTGAGGTGCCTGTGATCGTGTCGCGCGGCCCGAAGCTCGAGAGCCTGCCACGCCTCGGGGTCGCCCCCCACTGCCCGGAGCAGCAGGTAGAACGCATCTCGCAGCGCCCGCGTCTGCTTTCTTACATCGGTGCCTTCGAACTTCGCCGCGACTTCGTCCGAGGATGTGCGAAACCTTTCATAAAAGCTTGCGAAGAACTCCGGCTGTGGTGTACAGCGTTCCAGGCTGTCGTTCACCAGCTCGACATCATCCTGATCGGTCATCCTCTATCCCCCGATGGGCGCAGGCTTAATAATAGCTAAAAGGCTCTTTCGGGGGGATTTGGATGAATCGTCGTCACTTCATATGCGGCAGTCGCTCGCTGCTGCCGTTGCCACTTCGCTGTTGCAACGAGGGACAGAAGGCGATCGACCGCAACTACCGTGGCAACTACGACCGGCTATGCGCCCTAAAGAAGCGCTACGACCCGGGCAACCTGTTCCGGCTGAACGCGAACATCCGCCCGGCCTGATCGACGGCGGAGATCACTCCTCCAGGTCTTCGAGCCTCTTCGGCCAGTTGTCCTTCAGCAGTCGCGACAACGAACGATCCGCGAGCAACCTTTCGCCGGTCTGGCAGCGGGCGCAATAGTTCGCCTCGTTCCCGGCGTAGACGATGCGCTGCACGGGCGAGCCGCAGACCGGGCAGGGTTTGCGGTAGCGGCCATGCACCGCCATTCCCTCGCGGAAGGCGGTGACCTTTTTCGGAAAGTCCCCTCCCGCTTCACGCCGCAGCCGTTCGATCCACGATTCGAGCGTCTCGCGCGTGGCTGTGTAGAGGCGCTGCCACTCTTCATCGGTAAGTCCCTGCGTTTGCTTGAAGGGCGACAGCTTTGCCGCCAGCAGGATCTCGTCCGAGTACGCGTTGCCGATGCCGGCCAGGAGCCGCTGATCCGTAAGCGCACGCTTCAGGGTATGGTTTTCCCTCGCCAGGCGCTCCCGGAACTGGCGCTCGGTGATGGCGAGCGGGTCCAGGCCGCCACGATCGAACTCCGTTGCTGCGGCCGCTCCGCGAGTCAAATGGATGGAGGCGCGCCGCTTCGTACCGGCTTCCGTGAGCACCAGCGTACCATTGTCGAAATCCAGCGCCGCCAGCTGGTTCCGGCTTTTCAACGGTGCGCCCCTGTCCTTCCAGTGCAGCCGCCCGGCGATCATCAGGTGGATGAAGATGTGGACGTCCTGCTCGAGCGTAATGACGATGCGTTTTGCCTGGTGCCCTACAGCGGTCACCGCGAGACCGGCGACCTCCGAGGGCATTGGCGATGTGCTGCGTACGACGAAAGGGTTGTTGATACGCATGCCCTCCAGCGTATGACCCTCTATCCGGTCACTCAAGGCATCGACGTAGACTTTGATGTCGGGAAGTTCAGGCATTCGTTCATGCTGCAGCAAACGGGTTGTGCTGGCCAGCGACCGTGAGACTCCGCATCCGGGAACGCAGAAGCCTCACCTGCGTATACTCCCGGCATGCGTCTAGTCGATGAGTTCCTGCGCCTGTCCGCGACGGATCTGGCGAATCACCTTGGTTGTGCCCACCTGACACAGAGAAGCCTCGCTGTCGCGGAAGGTCGGGCGCGGAAACCGAAGTGGAAGGACCCGATCGCCGACATTCTCCGCGAGCGCGGCATGGAGCACGAAGCTGCGTACCTCGAGCATCTCAGGGAGGCGGAAGGGCTTGACGTGGTGGCGATACCCGAGGGCAGCGATGCCGACAGTCTCGACCGGACGCGCGCCGCGATGCAGGAAGGTGCACCGCTGATTTACCAGGCGTCGCTCGGCAACGCGCGCTGGCACGGGCGCGCCGACTTTTTGCGCCGGGTGGAGAAGTTAAGCCGGCTCGGCTCCTGGTCCTACGAGGTGATCGACGCCAAGCTCGCAACCATCACGCGGGCCGGCACGATCCTGCAGCTGTGCGTGTACTCGGAACTGGTCGCCGAACTGCAGGGCGCCTGGCCCGAGTGCGCGTACGTCGTCGCGCCGCATCATGGCTTCCAGCCGGAACCATACCGGCTGGCGGACTACCTGGCTTACTACCGCCTCGTCAAACGCAGGCTGGAGCACGCCCTCGGCAGCGATGCCGACGTCTATCCCGAACCCGTGATGCATTGCGAGGTCTGCGCGTGGTGGCAGCTCTGTAACCAGGTCCGGCGCGACGATGACCATCTCGGTTTCGTCGCGGGCATCAGCCGCCAGCAGATCAAGGAGCTTCGAAGCATCGGCGTGAATACCCTAGAGCGGTTTGGCGACCTGCGCGAAGTACCGAAGCCTGCGCGCGGTTCGCGCGAAGCCCTGGCCCGGACGCGCGACCAGGCCGCGATACAGCTGAAGGCAAGGCGACTCCACGTTCCACAGTTCGAGATCCTTGCGCCGCAGGATGCGGAGCATGGGCTCGCGATGCTTCCGCCGCCCTCTTCCCATGACCTCTTCCTGGACCTCGAAGGCGATCGCCTCGCGGCGAACGGCGGCCGCGACTACCTGTTCGGTTACGTCACACCGGGTGCCGGTTACGTGCCGCTGTGGGCGATGAACGCCGCGGAAGAAAAGGATGTGTTCGAGAACCTCGTGGATTTCCTCCTGGCGAGGTTCCAGGCTCACCCGGACCTGCACGTCTATCACTTCGGCGCATACGAGCCTACCGCATTCAAGCGCCTGTCCGGCCGCTACGCGACTCGCGAGAACGAACTGGACGTACTGCTGCGCGCGGAACTGTTCGTCGACCTGCATACGGTGGTGAGGCACGCGTTGCGGGCGAGCGTCGAGAGCTACTCGATCAAGGAACTCGAGAAGTTCTACGGGTTCAGCCGCGAGCAGGACATGCGCAAGGCGACGGCGAGCCGGCGCGCGATCGAGTGGGCGATCGAGTTCAGGGAACCGGTGCGAAGCAATGATGCATTCACTCCGCACCTCGACGCCGTGGAGCGCTACAACCGCGAGGACTGTGTCTCCGCTGAAAAACTACGTGACTGGCTGGAGCAGCTACGCGCGGAAGTCGAAAGCAAGGGTGTCGAGCTGCCGCGCCCGGAACAGAAAAGCGGGGATGCCAGCGAGGAGATCGAAGAGACGGCCGCCGAAACGCGCCTTGTCATGGACCAGCTGCTCGCCGGTATCCCGCCGGAGCCCGAGGAGCGAACCGAAGAGCAGCAGGCGCGCTGGCTCCTCGCGCACCTCCTCGAGTGGCACCGCCGCGAGGACAAGGCTGCGTGGTGGGAGTACTTCCGCCTGCGCGATTTGCCGCTCGATGAGTACCTGGACGAGCGTTCCGCGCTCGCGGGACTGGCATTCGTCGAAACATCCGGCGGGACAGCGAAGCGACCCATCCATCGCTACGAGTTCCCGCCGCAGGACCACGATGTCCGCCGCGGCGATGAGGTGTGCATCGCAGACGGCACCTGCATCGGCAAGGTGGAGGACCTGGACCTCGCTGCCCGCACGATCGACCTGCAACACGCGGGCAAGTGGGCGGAGGAGCGCCCCACGCACGTGTTCGTCAGGCGCAACGTGCCCTCGGGATCGAAACCGGCTGCGCTTCTCGCGCTGGGTAGGTGGGTTGCAGAGAACGCCATCGACGCAGATGGACCCTACCGCGCGGCGCGCGACCTGATCCTGAGGCACGAGCCGCGGCTCGTTCACGCGTCGCGAGGCCTCGAACCCGCAGCGGCCGAGGACGAGGTCGTGAAAGCCTGCAGGCTCGGCCGCGAACTGGACCATGGCGTGCTGCCGATCCAGGGACCGCCCGGCACCGGCAAGACCTATACCGGCTCCCACATGATCGTGGACCTGATCCGCGCCGGGAAGAAGGTGGGCGTGACGGCGGTGAGTCACGAGGTGATCCGCAACCTGCTTCGCTGTTGCATCGACGTGGCGCGCGAGCAGGGCATGGAAGATTTCAAGTGTTTGCACAAGGGCAAACCGAAGGAGAGCTCGCCGGAGGCGCTGCACGCTTTCGACCAGTACCAGCGGATTCACGCGCTGTTCGATAACGGCGAGTACCGTTTGCTCGGCGGCACGGCATGGCTTTGGGCGCGGCCGGACTTCGCCGAAAGCGTCGATGTGCTGTTCATCGACGAGGCCGGCCAGATGTCGCTTGCCGACGTCCTCGCGGTGGCCGGCGGCGCACGGAGCCTCGTACTGCTGGGAGACCCGCAACAGCTCGAGCAGCCGCAGCAGGCAAGCCACCCTCCCGGTACCGGGGCTTCCGCGCTCGAGCACATTCTCGGTGCGCGGCAGACGATTCCGGACACCGCGGGCCTTTTCCTGCAGCAGACACGGCGCCTGCATCCGCGCATCTGCGCGTTTACCGCCGAGCTGTTCTACGAGAAACGCCTTGAATCCTTCGAGGGGCTCGAGCGGCAGGCCATCGTCGGTTCCACGCGCTTTCCCGAGGCGGGCCTCGCCTACGTGCCCGTCCTTCACGAGGGCCGCCAGTCCCGCTCCTTCGAGGAAGTGGAAGCCATCTCGGGACTCGTCGCCGAACTGACGAGCGGCAAAACCATGTGGCGCGACAGCAAGGGAATCGAACGCCCGCTAACACCGGAAGACCTGATGATCGTCGCGCCCTACAACGCGCAGGTGACGGCACTCGGCGCCGCGCTCCCCGATGTGCGCGTCGGCACGGTCGACAAGTTCCAGGGCCAGCAGGCGCCGGTGGTCATCGTCTCGCTGACTACCTCGTCGTACGACGAGGCGCCGCGCGGCATGAGCTTCCTCTACAGCGCGAATCGCCTTAACGTCGCCACCTC
>DATGQI010000073.1:0-5720 GCA_035304285.1 Woeseiaceae bacterium | reverse complement strand
TCCTGCCACGAGATATCGACCTCGAGGCCACCACGAGCGCGCAGCCCTTTTACGGTTCCATCGGGCCAGGCATCCGGCAAGGCAGGCAGGAGATGCACTTCGCCGGCATGCGACTGCAGCAGCATTTCCGCCATGCCGGCGGTCGCACCGAAATTCCCGTCGATCTGGAACGGTGGGTGCGTGCTCCAGAGGTTCGGCAAGGTGCTCTCCTTCAGTTGGTGCGCGAGAATCCTGTGGGCGCGATTGCCATCCTGAAGCCGGGCCCAGAGATTCACCTTCCAGGCGCGGCTCCAGCCGGTGCCACCGTCGCCACGCGCTTCGAGGGATCTTCGCGCGGCCGCGAAAAGCTCCGGTGTGTGCACTGCACTGATCGTCCTGCCCGGATACAGCGCGAACAACTGCGAGACGTGACGATGCCGATTCTCGGGATCGTCGAGATCCTGCTTCCATTCCTGCAACTGGCCCCACGAACCGACCCGCAATCCTCGATCCAGCCGCTCCAGAACAGGCAAGACCTGTTGCCGGAATTCGTTGTCGCCAATCTGCCCTGCTGCCACCGCCGCTGCCTCCAACAACCCTGCAACGATCTGCTGCGACATTGCGGCGCCGGCGGTGAAATCCCCGTGCTCGGGGGAATAGCTCGGGCTTACCACCAGCGTCCCGTCTCTCGCGTCCGTGACCAGCGCGTCGATCCAGGTCAGCGCGGCACGCTTGATCACCGGGTACGCGCGCTCCCGCAGGAAGTCGATATCTCCGGACCACAGGTAGTGCTCGTAGTATTCCTGCGCCAGCCACGCGCCCGCTTCCGGTTGCCAGAACGCAGTGGGCCAGTCGATGACGCCACTGAAACCCCAGATGTTGGTGTTGAGGAACAAGGTCCAGCCGCGCGCGCCGAGCAGGCATGACGCTGCTTTTTCGCCTGGCGCCTGCAGGCTGTCGATAAAGTCGAACAGCGGAATCGCCGTTTCCGCGAGGTTCGCAACTCCGGTGGGCCAGTAGTTCATCTGCAGATTGATGTTGTCGTGATAATCGGCGTTCCATGGCGGAGTCGCCGACTCGTTCCAGACGCCCTGCAGGTTGGCGGGTAACGAACCGTCGCGCGAAGATGCTATGAGGAGGTAACGTCCGTACTGGAAGTAGAGCGCCTCGAGTGCACGATCGGCACCTGCATCACCGCTTCCGTAGCTCGAGAGCCATCGATCGATTGGCAGATCCGGAATTGCCCCGACGTGCGGAGATGCCAGGTCGAGCTGAACGCGATCGAAGAGGTCGTGGTAATCCGCCAGGTGCCGGTCGCGCAGTGTCTCTCGGCCTAGCTCCAGCGCGTTGGCGATACGCTTCTCGACGAGCGCGTGCGGGTCTGGTCCGCGATACCCGGGGAAGACGCCGGCATAGCCGGTGGCTGCCGCGAGGATCAGCGTGGCGCTGTCGGCGCCTGCAATACGAAGGCTGCCGTCAGCGTTCTCAGCTACCTCGCCGCCTTCCACCACCAGTTGCAACTTTGATTCATACGGCAGGCCGTTGTCGTGCAGCTTTCCGCGAACGGTGATACTCGTGTCGGAAACGGCCAGTGCCGCGCTGCGATTGCCGGGCACGTGAAAGCTTACGTCGAATTCGATCGTGCCTTTCCGGTTCGAACTGAGGTGGAGCACGATTACCTGGTGCGGATAGCTTGCGAAATATTCCCGCAGGTATTCCGTGTCACCGGCCCGGTAGCGTACGCTTGCAATGGCATTTCCGAGGTCAAGCTGGCGGCGGTAATTCGCAGCCGCTTCGGCATGACGGAAATCCAGCACCAGCTCGCCGAAGCTCTGGTAATTCCCGTAGCCTGTCGCCGGACGGCCGAGGCGACTGGCGACAAATTCCGGCGGAAGCGAGCCCTCTCGCTCCAGCGCTTCCTGGACCTTCGAGAGTTCAGGGGTTATCGGTTCGGCAGGAAGGCCGAAGTCGTAGTCCGCCGCCGAACCGGGTCCTCCGGTCCACAGGGTCTTCTCGTTGAATTGAAGCCTGTCCCGTAAGACGCCGCCCCGGACGGCTGCGCCCATGGCGCCATTACCGATCGGCAGTATCTCCCGTTCCCAATCTTCGGCCGACCTGTCAAAGGAAATAACGAGGGAAGCATGTGCGGCGTGAGCCAGGCCAATACCGGCGCAGGCGAGCGCGATCGCAACGAAGGCAGGACGCGTCAGCACCGTCTGCCGGCACCTGGCGCTGGATTGCCAGGCAAGGCCAGCCGCGCGCGGTACCCGGGCTCGCCGCTGGATCTTGCGTGGACGTTTCGCTCTTCAGAGCACATCGACCCTCCCCCTTCAGGCCAGAAAAAAGCTAACATGGCCGCGGTTCCGTTACAATATTTATCCTACCAATCTTATAAACCGTCATTGGTGATACCGAGAAACTGGCTATATCTGGGCACCCAAACTCAAAGTCAGCAGCGAGACAAATTCGGGGTGACTGTGCTAAAGTCCATTAATATGATCAATCACACCTGTAAGGCGTGGGTTCTGGTATGGCGCGAGCGGACATTTTTTCCAGCGAAGAGGCCGCCGGGGGGACTATCAGTTGAGTGAAGCCAATCCCGCCGAGCTGCGTACGCAGCTCGGCCGTAACCTTACCTATGGCCTGCTGGATGCCCTTGGGCGGTCCATCGTCATCGGCAAATACGATACCCGGGCGTTCCCGACCGAGGCGGAACTCGCGAAGCAACACGGGGTGAGCCGCTCGGTGACACGGGAAGCCGTCAAGATGCTCACCGCGAAAGGCTTGCTGAGCGCCCGCCCCCGCCAGGGTACGATCGTCCAGCCCAGCACGTCGTGGAATCTCTTCGACCCGGATGTGCTCCGCTGGCTGCTCGAGAGGAAATTCTCGGTACAGCTGCTCAAGCACTTCAACCAGTTGCGAGTGGCAATCGAACCCGCAGCGGCCGCCCTGGCTGCTACCAATGCTGATCCCGGCGACCTGGAGGCGATCAAGCGCGGCCTCGACCGAATGGTCGCGGCCGAAGAAGGGATGGACAACACCCTCGATGCCGACATCGCCTTCCACGTCGCGATCCTGCTCGCATCCAAGAATCCCTTCTACGCGCAGTTCCGGGATGTCGTGACGACGGCGTTGCGCAGCTCGATCCAGTTTACGAACCGCGTCAAGGGACGCTCGGCGAGTGTCTCCGATCATGCAGCTGTCAGCGAAGAAATCATCCGCCGTGATCCGCAGCGCGCCTACGCTGCGATGAAAAAGATCGTGAGCGACGTGCTCGAGCTCATCGATACCGCAGACGAGGACGGCAAACCCCAACAAGTGACGTAAGCGAAACTGCACGCTCCGCTGATGCACAATCCTGCGATGCGCAACGAAGTGAACCAGGTGGAATACGTGCTGGGCGACTGGGGTACGAGCCGGCTGCGGCTGTTCCTCATGACAGACGATGCCGCTGCCGCGTACATCGAGGGTCCGGGCATAGCTGCACTCGCAAGCCATTCGCCCGAACAACGTCTCGATGTCCTTTCGCAGCTCCTTGCATCATGGTCCAGCCCCGCGGGCTCGAGCCAGGTCTTGCTGTGCGGCATGGCAGGTGCGCGCAACGGGCTTGTGGAAGTACCGTATGCCCGCTTGCCCCTGGATTCTTCGAAATGGCTAATTGGCGCCACAACCCTGCAAACGCAGTCGCTGGCCATCACGATAGCAGCGGGGGTTTGCAGCTGCGGTCCAGGCAGCAGTGTGGACGTCATGCGTGGCGAGGAAACCCAGGTCTTCGGCGCGATGCAACTTGACCCTGACTTGGGCCGGGGTTCCCACGTTCTCCTTCTCCCCGGCACGCACAGCAAGTGGATCCTCGTGTCAGATGGTTCGATAGTCCGCTTTCGCACGGCGATGACGGGTGAACTTTTTGCCCTGCTGCGCGAGCATTCGACCTTGTTCAGGGTATCCACCCATGGGGATGATCGCGAGAGCGACCCGGCCGCAGAACGCGAAGGGTTTGCCGCCGGAGTCTCCCGCAGCCGCGACGGCAAGTTGCTTGCCGCGCTTTTCCAAGCACGCGCCGGGCAGTTACTCGAGGACCGCTCGCCTTGCTGGGCGAGCGGTTTTGTATCGGGCCTGCTCATCGGCTGCGAAGTCGGTGGCTTCAGCGAGACGTTCCGCACGGCAGCTTCTGCCTGCATCATCGGCGATGGCGCGCTCGCAGCGAGATATCGTCAGGTGTTCGCGGCACGGAACTTGCTGTCACACTCGCTTGATGGCGACGAATGCGCCATTACAGGTTTGCAGTACCTGCGTCGGCACCTGTCGGAGAACCGGTGAACCGATGAGACACGAATCGGCACTGGAGCAGCACTCGCCTGCAATCGTGGCCATCCTGCGCGGCATCCGGCCCGACGAAGCCGTGGAAGTGGGCAAAAGCCTGGTCGACGCAGGAATCAGGATTGTCGAAGTGCCGCTCAACTCGCCGGAACCTCTGGAAAGTATTCAGCACCTTGCTCAGAGCATAGGCAGGGTCGCGCTCGTCGGCGCCGGCACCGTGCTCACGACCGCTGCCGTCGACGATGCGGCCGCAGCCGGTGCGAAGTTCATCGTCTCGCCGAATTGCGTCCCGGCAGTAATCGCGCGAACGCGAGAGCTCAATCTCGAGTCAATGCCAGGCGTCTTGTCGCCGACAGAAGCGATTGCGGCGGTCGCTGCCGGAGCCAGGCACCTCAAGTTGTTCCCCGCGGCCTCGCTCTGGCAGGGTCACATGAGGGCCCTGCTGGATGTCCTTCCGGGTGATTGCCGCCTGTGGGCGGTTGGCGGAGTTACAGCCGGCAACGCCTTGCAATGGGCGGAGCACGGAGCGTTTGGTGTCGGCGTCGGCAGCGCACTCTACCGGCCCGGCACGAGCGTCAGCGAAATTCGACGGGAAGCCGGTGAACTGGTAGAGGTTTGGCAGAACAGGCGCTGAGGAATCGTGTTTCAGGGCCATTAGCGGCTACGTCGAGCAAACGGGGAAATCGGGATGAACGAACCGGCAATGGGATTGGCGACGGTCGACTATTTCATCGTCGCCATTTACGGAATTTGTCTTGTCGCGATCGCGACGCTGGTTTCCCGGCCGAAAGCGGGCCATACGCGAAACACCGAAGACTACTTCCTGGCGAGCAAGGCGCTGCCCTGGTGGGCGATTGGCGCATCGCTCATTGCCGCGAATATTTCAGCGGAACAGGTTATCGGCATGTCCGGCTCCGGCTACGCCATCGGCCTCGCCATTGCATCCTACGAGTGGATGGCGGCCATCACCCTGGTCATCGTCGGCAAGTTCTTCCTCCCCATTTTTCTGGAGAAGCGCATTTACACGATGCCGCAGTTCCTCGAGCAGCGATACGACTCTTCCGTCCGCACGGTGATGGCGGTGTTCTGGCTCGGCGTGTTCATTTTCGTGAACCTCACGTCGATCCTGTGGCTTGGAGCTTTGACGATCAACACCGTCACGGGCTTCGAAATTACGAGCTGCCTTATTGGCCTTGCGATGTTCACGGCCGCGTATTCGTTGTACGGTGGACTCAAGGCCGTTGCATTGACCGATATCATCCAGGTCACGATGCTGATCGGTGGGGGCCTTTTGATTTCCTACCTGTCACTGGATGCCGTCAGCGAGGGCAACGGCGCCCTTGCCGGCTTCGCGAGGCTGATGGAAATCGCTCCCGGAAAGTTCGACATGATCCTGAGCAGGGACGACCCGAATTACCGTT
>DATGQI010000072.1:0-2532 GCA_035304285.1 Woeseiaceae bacterium | reverse complement strand
GCGCCGAGTTGCTCCGCGCAGCGTGTCTTTGCCGACTGGGCCAGAATTTTCAGCTTCTCGTTGCAGCTCTGCGCGTCCAGTAGTGCCTGTTCGCGATCGGCAGCGGGAACCTTCGCAAGCAACACGTTGCGTCGCGCAACGACGTCGGCGATCTGCAGCCACTTGTCTTCGCTCGCCAGTTGCAGCAGGTGCCGGTTCAGGGCGGCTGCCTCGCTATGCTGTCCGGACGAAGAAGGTACCGCTGGCGCGTCATTCACCGGCAGCTTCTGTAGCTGCATCATGCGGAGCCAGCCACCACGTTCTGCGTATCGGCCACCTGGTCGGCGATTGCATCCCAGGCTTCTTTCAGTTCACGCAACAGCCCGGAGACTTCATCGAGAATTTTCTGGTCGTCGCGAAGGTTGGCCTCCAGCAGGCGACGACTCATGTAATCGTAGAGCGCATCGAAATTCCCGGACAGTTTGGCATCTGCCTTGTGGTTCAGGCTGGCACGAAGGCCTGAGATGATGCCGATCGCGTCACCGATGTGCTTGCCCTTTTCGCTCACTGCGCCGCGTTCCATGTGGCCGCGGGCAACCGCGATCTTCGTCAGGGTGCGCTCCATCATCAGCTGGATAAGGCGATGCGGCGTCGCCGTCTCGACGGCGTAGCGGGTGTTCACCTGGTGGTATTCGCGCATCGCGCGCCCTTCTGCGTTCATCATCGTCATGGACCCTGTCTAGTCTCGCCGCCGTCCGGCCGAGATCTTCGGCAGGCTGGCGAGTTGTTCTGTTAGGAAATTGCTGGTGACTGACAACTGGCCAATCAGGTTGTCCAGCGCATTGAACTGCCGCAGGAGGCGCGTCTCCAGCGACGCGAGCCGTTCGCCCAGTGCCTCGCGCTGTTCGTTGAAGCCTTCTATCTGCCCGTTCAGGCCGGTGGTGCGCGCCTCGAGAATCCCGTCCGTTGCCAGCAGTCCATCGACGACGCCGAACAGCCGCGTGGCGAAGCCGTCGGCAGGGTTGGCGAACAGTTGGCCCAGGCGGTTGAAGTCATTGGCCAGCACGTCCGAAAGATCGGTATCCACGACGGCAAGCTTGCCGTCGAGCTGCGTTTCTATTCCCACCTCGCGCAGCGTGCTGAACGGCAGCTCCACGGATTTCACGGCATTGCTGAACTCCCGCCGCAGCTGTTCACGAACGCCGCGGATCGTCGCGTCGCCGAGCAGCGGCCCGCCTATCTGCGAAGTCGCATCGAAGGCAGTCAGCTTGTCGAAGGTCTCGTTGAGCTGGTTGTAGCTCTCCACGAACTCGTTGATCGTTTTCCTTACTGCTTCCTCATCGTTCTCGACCTTCAGTTCGAAGGATTCGCCGGGAGCTGCCTGCAGGAGGTTGATGGTTACGCCGTCGATGGCGCCACTGACGGTGTTGCCGGTGCTCACGACCTCGAACCCGTCGATGAGCGCTACCGCATCCATCGCCGCCGCGGCTTCGGTGAGGGAAGTCAACCCGTTCTCGGGATCGTATTCCAGGACGCTCAAGCCGCCGTCACCGTCTGCCTGCGTGATCGTGAGGGTATGCTCGCTGCCGGTGTCGTCAGCGGTCAGGATCAGGTGGCTGCCGGCTTCCGCATTGACGATGGTTGCACTGACGCCGGGGTTGTCGCCGGCGTTGTTGATCGCGTCGCGAATGCCGGCGAGCGTGCTGTTGTCGTCCGTGATATCCACGGTGAAGGTCGAGGCTCCGACAGTGACCGTCAGCGCGCCCGTCCCTACCACCGTGTCGGAATTGGCGAACGCGCCGGAAGTGAGCTTGTGCGCCTGCGCCAGTTGCTCGACCTGGACGGAGTAGCGTGCCGCAACGGCGGACTCGCTGGCGGAAGTAGTGAAGACCTCCTCGTTACCCGAAGTCGACTTGCGGGCGAGGAAGCTCTGCAGGTCCTTCATGACCTCGAGCTTGTCGCGGAATTCGGATAACGCCGACTTGAGGCTGCCGAACGCGGAAAGCTTCGCCTGGGTGCGCGCCTCCTGCTGTCCGATTCGCGTTTCCACGGGCTTGGCCTCCGCCGCGACGAGCTGCTGGACGAGACCGCTGATGTCGAGTCCCGATCCGATTCCTGAAGAAATAATACTGGCCATGCCTGTCTCTCGATCCGGTGCAACGACTGAAGAGTTACGTGCCTTTCCTGTACGAGACCGCCCTGTTACAAGTTCTGTGCCAGTTGCCGAACTTCGCTGGCGGCCGCCTGGTTGCGCCGGTTTGCACTCATGCCGGACGATATGGCCGGCAATCCTTTGCCTCCGCCGGGTCGATGCTTGCCGTCTGGCACCCTGCCCCGGTAACCCTCAAATCCCTGCCGGGCGACATCCCTGTCGCCCGGAGGGAGACTTGCTCTACGCTTGCCTGACCTTAAGCCTTACTGCAGCAGGCTCAGGGCCAGCTGCGGCTGGGCGTTCGCCTGCGACAGTACCGATACACCGGCCTGCTGCAGGATCTGCGCCTTCGTCAGGGCAGCGGTTTCGGCAGCGAAGTCAGCGTCCTGGATACGTCCGCG
>DATGQI010000071.1:0-8533 GCA_035304285.1 Woeseiaceae bacterium | reverse complement strand
CCGGCGCAATCGCAGAACCGATCGACTGGCCCGGCCTCCTCGACTGACCACGCGCAGCTCTGCGTCAGAGCGACAATGCGGGGCGACCGCTTTGATACACTCCGTACAAGCAAGTGCTTGCGGACAAGCCAGGCGGAGGCTGACGACGTGAACATTCTCTACCCGGTGGTTGCCATGTTCCTGCTGGCCAGCGTCTGTGCTTTCCGCCAGGCATACCTTCGGATACGCGAAACCCTTGTCGGCGCCATCCGTGCGTGCTTCCTCCTTCTGTACAGGCATGCGGTCGAACGGCTGGTTCATTACCGGCACCTGGCCGCTGTTTTCGAGGCCCCGGTCCGATACGTTCCGCTTGCGCTGCTGCTCCCAGTTATAGCGCTGCCGGCGCTAGCGTCCGAGCCTGCGGTCGCTTCGCTCGGCTGGCTGTCCGGTTGCTGGGCTGACGAGAACGGGGAATCGGGTTCGGGTGAACACTGGCTCGCACCGGCGGGCGGCTCCATGCTCGGAATCAGCCGGACTGTCCGCGGTGGGAGGACCGTCGGTTTCGAATTTCTCCGTATCGGCGTAGCCGACGACGGCAACATCGTATTGGTGGCGGCGCCGTCCGGCCAGCAGGAAACGATCTTCGGGCTGTCCAGCCTGTCGGAGGATTCGGTCACGTTCGAGAACGCAGGACACGACTTTCCGCAACGCGTCATTTACCGGTTGCTCGCCGGGGGCCGGCTGGTCGGCCGAATCGAGGGAACCGTGAACGGCGAATCGAGGCACATCGAGTTTCCCATGATCCGGGCGGAGTGCGACGAACATTTCGGCGGCACGAACCGCGTGGGCAAGGGCGGGACCGATTACGGCCCGGAGGTCGTGCACATTGAGCAGAGGGAGTCGCAATAGCATGCGCGAATACGGTTGCCAGAACATGGTCGGGCGTTTGAGGCGGGTCATCGTTCGCCGTCCGGATGAAGCCTTCGCGGAGGCGAACCCACAAGATTGGCATTATAACGGGGCTCCTGACCTGGAGCGTGCACAGGCAGAGCACCGGGCCTTTGTCCGTATCCTTAAGGAGTCTGGCGCAGACGTCGTCTTCCACGACCAGCCGCTGGACGGGCTGGCAGATGCGATCTTCACCCACGATTCCGCACTCGTTACCGACCGCGGCAGCGTCGTGCTGCGTATGGGCAAGGCGCTGCGGCAGGGCGAGGAGGACGCCATGGCGGAGCTGCTTGCGACGCTCGGAGTGCCGCTGCTGGGACGTTTGGAAGGCGAAGGACGTGCGGAAGCAGGCGACCTGATGTGGCTCGACAAGGAGACGCTGGCCGTCGGTATTGGCTTCCGCACGAACGAGGAGGGCGCCGCGCAGCTGCGCGATCTCCTGGCGCCCATCGGCGCTCGCGTGGTGACTTACGATCTCCCCGTGTATCGGGGGGCTGATGCCTGCCTTCACCTGATGTCGATGATCAGCATGGTCGACGACGACCTGGCAGTGGTTTACCCGCCCCTGATGCCGGTACGGCTGCTGCAGGAACTGGAAAGCCGCCGTATCCAGCTGATCGAGACGCCGGAGGACGAGTTCCTGCACGGCCAGGCGACCAACGTGCTCGCCCTCGCTCCCCGCGATGTCGTGCTGTTGCAGGGCAACCGGGTAACCGAAAAACGGCTGCGCGCCGCCGGATGCCACGTCCAGACTTACCGCGGCGATGAGATAACCCTGAAGGCGGAGGGCGGCGCCACCTGCCTCACGCGCCCGGTGTTGCGCGACGATACGGAACCTGCGCTGGAAGGGAACGCGGAAGCCCGGCGGCGCTCGGCATGACGCCGAGGACTACGAGGAGCGCATTCCCATCGTTGCCGATGCTATCTGCCATGAACATGGCAAGGGCTTGATGTTACGCTGCGAACAAACATCATCTCTACATCCGCGAGGTCGCAGCGACCTTTGCCACCGTTAGCGACCCGGTCAAGCTCATTTGTGCATTTGCATGCAATCTGGGCCGCCTGGAAGTGCTTCCGTCTTCGTGTTGCTGACGCCCGGTTATTGGAGACGTTGACCTTCGGACCTTTCAAACGCTGAAACTGCATACAGGCGGGTGAGACAGAATTGGCACGCCCGGCGGAGGTAGGTATGCTACCCGTGTCATCTGAGGCCCCGAGGCAAAATAGGGCAGCAAACGGCCTGCGAACCCCCTTGGCTGCCACCGAAGATGAATAAGCTCCCTACCAACCGGCACCGCGAAGTCGTGGGCGCGTGGGCGGCGAAGATGGCGCCCGACTTGCCGCCCCAACAGGTGATCGACGCGTTCGGCGACGCCTTCGGCCGACTATGGCAGCGCTCGAGGGAAACTCTGGGGGACATCACGCTTTACGCGATCTCTGATCGGGTGCTCCACAGCGCCTCCCGCCAGTTCTGCATTCTCGATGCGGTCAGCATTGGCGACGGGGGCCTCGAACTGGACAAACTCCGGGAAAGGGCGAGCGAGAGCGACGGTACCGAGCTACTGCAGGCGGCGCAGTTCGTCTTGGCTGAATTTCTCACGGTACTCGGCAAACTGGCAGCGGAGATTCTGACGCCCGCACTGCACGCCGAGCTGGCGAAAGCCGCAGATGTTGAAGCCGCAGCCACCAAGGACTTGCAATCATGACGGAACCTCCTGAGGTTGCACGCATGCAGACGGGCGTACGCAATCTGGACGACCTCCTGAACGGCGGCTTGCCGGAGGGGTCGGTAACAATCGTGGCCGGGCCGCCGGGCGCGGGCAAGACCATCCTGACTCAGCAAATCTGTTTTCACAACGCGTCGCCGGAGCGGCCGGTACTATATTTCAACACGCTGTCGGAACCGACGGCGAAGACGCTTCGCTACCTGAGCCAGTTCGAATTTTTCGACGCGAAGAAGGTCGACGACAGTGTGCAGTTCGTCGATCTCGGCGACTTGCTGCGCACGAAAGGACTCGAGGAAAGCTTCAATGCCATCCTCCAGCGGATCAAGACGGTCCGCCCCGGCGTCGTCGTCATCGACAGTTTCAAGGTATTCGACGACCTTGCCAAGTCGCGGGTGGAACTGCGCAGGTTCAGCTACGATCTCGCCGTGCACCTGATGGCCTGGGAGATCACGACCTTCCTGCTCGGCGAGTTCAATCCGCGCGACATCGATACCAACCCGCTGTTCTCGATAGTCGACGGCCTGATCGAGGTCCACCAGCGGGAGCAGTCCGGGGAGCAGCAGCGTTTCCTGCAGATCGTCAAGATGCGCGGCACGAGTCACAGCCGCGACCCGCACTCGTTCGTGATCATGCAAAGCGGCGTCGAGGTTTACGCGCCGCGCGTCATGATCAAGCGGGAAAGCCGCCGGGGAAAGACCGAACGCATGAAGACGGGCATCGGGAAGCTCGATGCGTTACTCGACGGCGGCATACCGCTCGGCTCGAGCGTGTTGATTTCCGGCGTCGCCGGCACCGGCAAGACGTTGCTCTCTTTCGAATTCCTGTACCGGGGCGCGGAAGCCGGTGAGAAGGGCATCATGTTCTCCTTCGAGGAAACCCGGGAGCGGCTACTCGCCACTGCCCGCGGCCTCGGCTGGGATCTCGAAGGGCACATCGAGAGCGGTATGCTCGACATCGTGTTCATTCCGCAGCCCGACATCATGGTCGAGGCTCATCTCCCGATGATGCAGGAAAAAATTGAAGCGACGCAGGCGCGGCGGGTGGTCGTCGATTCCGTGTCGGTGTTCCTGCACAAGGTTGAGGACCCGCAGATCGCCCGCGAGAAGATCTTCCAGATCGCCAGCATCGTCCAGAACGCAGGTGCTGTGGCATTCCTGAACACCGACATTCCCTACGGTAGCAACCAGATCAGCCGCTTCGGCGTCGAGGAGACGGTTGTCGAGGGCGTGATACTGCTGACGTCGACGCAGGAAGGTCTCGAGCGGCAGCGCTACCTCGAAATTTACAAGCTGCGCAATACCGCGCACCTGAAGGGGCGGCACAGCATCACGATCGGCCCAGGTGGAGTGACGATATATCCACGATACGAGTCCGAGGCGGACCTCGCGGAGCCACCGCTGCCCGTAGAGCTCGGGCGGCGGCTGCCGAGCGGCATTCCCGCTCTCGATGAGTTGCTCTGCGGCGGCCTGCTCGAACGCAGCGTGACACTGCTTTCCGGTAGCGCCGGGATCGGTAAGAGCACCATGGCGATACAGTTCGTTGTCGAAGGCGCCAGGCACGGCGAGCCCGGACTCTTCGTCGCGCTCGAGGAAGGCCCCGCCCAGATCGTGCGTACCGCGGACGCGCTGGGCATCCCGCTGAAGAAGGCGGTGGACGAGGGACTCGTCGAGATTATGTACCTGGCGCGTGAGCGCATCCGGCCGAGCCAGCTCCTGTCGCTGTTGGCCGACAGGGTGAGCGCGCTCAAAGCCCGTCGATTCGTCCTCGACAGCGTGAGCCATCTTGCCCACGAAGGACTTCCGGATGAAGAGATCCGGCAGCTCTTGTATGCTCTCAGCGTCCGGTTCAAGTCGCTTGGTGCGACCACCCTCTTCACGCTCGAGTCGACGTCAATGTATTCAAGCGAGCGCATCACCGAACGCCGGTTTTCGCCGTTGGCGGACAACCTCATCGCGTTGCGTTACGCGCGACTGCCAGGGGAGATTCGCCCCCTGCTGACGATTGCAAAAACGCGGGGCAGCAAGCATGACTTCGCCTTGTATTACTTCAGCGTGGGTAAAGGGGGCGTCCGGATCGAGGAGCGAGCGGACGGTTCGGAGCCGGAGCCAAAGACCAGGAACAGGACTGCGCGCAGGCGCACCAAGCCAGGGTCGCCGTGACGCGGAGCGGGGCAAGGCCGGCGGAAGGGGTGAGGACTGATACACTTCGCCTGCAGCAGCTTTACGAAATAAGCACCGTGCTCACGCGCTTCGACGAGGACGTATTGTCGCGGGTTGCTGCACTGCTCGCCGATTCGCTCAGGCTACGGTGTGTCATCATGGTGCTGGAAGATCGATCCGGTACACGCAACGCAACGACTCTCTGGCCCCCCCACAGTGACGATTCGGCTGAATTTGCAGCCCAAAAGACGCGCGCTGAACGATCCTACGCGTATCTCGCTGGCGAGGCGGCGACGCTGCCTGGCAGCCCGGAAGACACGCTGCTGGCCGGTCGCCCGGAGTTCCTTGCGCTGCCGCTCGTCGTGCAACGTTCGCCGATGTTCGGCGTCTTGCAGGTCGAGACATCGGGACCATGCGGCGAGGAGGCACTGTTATTCGCGAACACGGTCGCCAACCAGCTCGCGGTCGCGCTCGATCGCCGGCTCGACATCGAGGAGAGGCAAGCGGCCGTAGAGGCGAAGAGGAACCGCGCCGAAGAACAACGGGACGAAGCGTTGGTCACGCGCTGGCGTTACGAAGCGCTGATCGATCATCTTGACCACGCCTTCGTCTGGCAGGCCGATGCCGAGAGCCTGCAGGTTTTCTACGTGAGCGCACGCGCTGAAATGCTGCTCGGCTACCCGCGCGAGCGTTGGGTCGCCGAGCCCGACTTCTGGGATGTTTGCGTCCATGCCGAAGATCGCGGCACACTTTTCGATGCTTTCAAGATGGCCCTTCTTACGGGGAATGATCAGAGGTGTGAGCACCGTGCAATAACCGCCGAAGGCCGGGGGATCTGGCTTCACACCGGCGTGCACCTGACAGATGACCGTTCCGGGGCGCCTGTACTGCAAGGTGTGTCCTTTGACGTCACGCCGGAGAAGGAAGCAGCGGCGGCAAAACAGGAGCAGCTCGAGTTCAGCCGCGCCATAACCCAAGGTCTCGGCGAGGGCGTGATCGCGGTCGATCTCCACGGCCGCATCACTTTTCTGAATCCTGCTGCCGCGAAGCTGCTGGCAGTGCGCCAGGACGAGGCTGTCGATGCCGATATCGAGACGCTCCTGCAGCTGCACTCCGAAGCCGGCCCCGTATCCAGAGAAGATCGTCCCGCCTTTGTTGTGATGCGTACCGGCAAGGCCTCGAAAAGCATGGACTATGTAATTGTCCGCCGGCGAGACGGTGACCTGCCCGTCAATTCTACGGCAGCGCCGCTGTGGCGAGAGGGTGAGATTTCTGGCGCGGTAATCGTTTTCAAAGATATTACGGAGCGCAAGCGGATGGAGGAGGCGCAGCGGGAGGCCGACCGCCGGAAGAACGAATTCCTCGCGATGCTGGGGCATGAGCTGCGCAACCCGCTGGCGCCGATCACGAACGCCGCGCAAGTGCTTCGCGTCGGGGATCCTGCGTCAAAGGAGCTGGCTGCAAGCATCATCGAACGACAGACCAGCCGCATGGGCCGCATGATCGACGAGCTGCTGGACGTCGCCCGAATCGCAACGGGAAGAATCGGGCTCCACCGCCAGCGCATGGACCTGCGAAACGTCGTGAAGAGTGCAGTAGAGACCGTGCGTCCACTCATCAATCGGCGAGGCCACGAGCTTGAAGTACCCCTGGGTCCGGAGCCGCTGTGGGTGCATGCGGACGTCGACCGCCTCGAGCAGGTCACCGCGAACCTCCTCGACAACGCCGCGAAGTACACGGCGCCCGGCGGGCACCTCGCGGTGAGCGCGGAACGCGATGGCGAGGACGTGGTACTGCGGGTGCGCGACAACGGCCCCGGTATCCCCGCCGAGCTTCTCTCGAGAATGTTCGAGCTTTTCAGCCAGGGCGATCGTCCTGTGGACCGCTCGCAGGGAGGGCTCGGTATCGGCCTCGCGCTCGTGAAGCAAATCGTGGATATGCACGGCGGCACGGTGAAGGCGGAGACGCTTCCGGGCGGAGGCAGCGAATTCACCGTACGCCTGGCGCTGGCGGACGACGAATCGGAGTCGACGGCCGGCGCGGGAGCAGGAGAGCTTGCCGCGCAGTCCGCCCGGCAGCTTCGCATCCTGGTCGTCGACGACAACCTCGACACGGCCGAGAGCCTGGCCATGCTGCTCAGGGAGTCGAACCACGAGGTCCAGGTTGCCTACGATGGAGCGAGTGCTATGAAGGTCGCCGCCGATTTTCATCCGCACACGGTTTTTCTCGACATCGGCTTGCCCGAAATCGACGGCTACGAGGTTGCGAGACGTATGCGAAAACATCCGGAGCTTTGCCGCGCCGTTCTCGTGGCGTTGACCGGCTATGGCCGGGAGATGGACAGGCAACAATCGCGCGAAGCCGGGTTCGATCACCATCTGACGAAGCCCGCAAGCCTCAGCGACATCCACGAGACCCTCCAATCTGACCAGCCGGTCTGGACTTAGCTGGCGGACGATCGCCAACTACCACGAAACGTGGAACCAGATCCCGACGACACGCTCCGTCTCGAAAGACGGCCCGGCCGGTGCTCCCGGCTTCCTGTGGCGGATTTCGGAAACGAACGGTTGAATATGGACTGTCGTGTCGCGGTTAAACAGCCTGTCCAGCTGCTGATTGATTGAGCCCAGCGGGTCCGTGAGTACCCAGATCCACTTATCCGCCGTCCGTCGGTAACCGAGTACACCCTCGCGTGCGCGAATACCCGCCCGGACGTTCATGAAGTAGTTGCCGAGCAGTGCGCCGCCGACCGGGGTGACGATCAGGTCCTGGATCGATGGAGGCTCGAACAATGCCTCCGCGCCGAACTCGTAGGCCGCAGAAAGAAGCGACGAGTACCAGAAGGACTGCACCCTGGAATAGCCTCGTTCTCGAGCTCGCACATAATAGGCAGCACCCCAATACGGATGTAAAACGTAGTTGATGACGTGGTCGTCCTCGTCCCAGGTTGGGTGCGTGACGTTGTCCCGCCACTCCGACAGGCTGTAGTTTTCCCTCTGCTCGTCCGACCAGCCGCTCACGGATTCGGGTACGGCATAGAGGATTCCGATCGCTACCACCTGGTAGCCGAGAAAATACCAGGTGTCACGCCGAAGCCCGGCGCGGTCGCGCGGATCGGCATCCTCATGTACGAGCTCGTCGGTGTTCGTGGCGTAGTTGTCCTGGCAGAGAACCGTTGCACACCGCAGAAAGAATCGCTCGCCATAGGGAACGCTATCGAATGACTGCTCGGCACGTCCTTCCGCGGCCAGCAGAGCCGTAACGAAAAGAAGTTTTCGAACACAGCACATCATCGCAGGCGGCCCGGGCGGTGGAGGGTGCCGCGCACCGCTACCTGGAACGCGAAGTCGGTGGTTGCGTTGTCGAACAGGTCTTCGATCAGGCTGAATGACAGAGACATACCGTTCCACGGCAACTCGTACAAGGCACCGACGGACACCTGGACTGAGTCGCCTCCGATTTCATCGAGTTCGCTGTCGTAATAGGCACTCTGAGCATACAGTGCCAGTGCGACATCCAGCCTGTTCGAGGGATGCCAGGCTGCAGCGATTCCACCGAAAGCGACATTTCCACGCTGGATTTCGGGAAGTACGTCGCCCGTGCCCAGAAATAGTACGCCCGCTGTCGCCGACACCTCGAGGCCGAAACGCGGCACGAAACTCGGCTCGGAGACGTACAGTCCGAGGGAGTAATCGACGGCACCGCTGCCGAGCAGTTGTT
>DATGQI010000070.1:0-3164 GCA_035304285.1 Woeseiaceae bacterium | reverse complement strand
ACGATGCACTTCGGCATGCCGGTCGTGCCCGACGAATACATCACGTACAACGGATGGTCGAACGGTACCGCTGTAAACTCGAGTTCAGCCTGTTCGCTGGCGAACTCGTCCCACGGCACGAAATCGAGCGCATGCGGCGCGTCCCAGTCGTGGCCCGTGAAAGACACGACCACGGTTTTGCGGATGCTCCTGATGGCCGCAAGCACCCCTGCCACGGCTTGCAGGGAATCGAACCGTTTGCCGTTGTAGAAGTAACCGTCGGCGCAGAACAGGACCTTCGGTTCTATCTGGCCGAAGCGGTCCACGATACCGTTTATGCCGAAGTCGGGGGAGCACGATGACCATGTGGCTCCGAGGCTCGCAGTCGCCAGCATCGCGATGATTGCTTCAGGACAGTTCGGGAGCAGCCCGACGACACGGTCGCCGCTCACCACGTCCTCTTCCCGAAGCGCGGCAGCCACTTTCGCCACTTCCTCTCTAAGGGCATCGAAGCTCAACTCACGCCGCGCCCCGTCCTCTCCGCAGAAGATAATCGCCGGGCTTCCTCCATGATAGCGCAGGAGGTGCGCGGCAAAATTGAGTTCGCTGCCGGTAAACCACTTCGCAGTGGTCATATCGCCAGGCTGTACCAGGACCTCTCGGGGCGACTTCGTGAATTTCACCTTGCAGAAATTCGCGACGGCCTGCCAGAAAGCCTGCGGCTGGTCGATGGACCACTGGTAGAGCCACGACCAGTCGTTGGCGCCGTGCTCCACCATGAACCGGTACATGGCGGAGTTTCTCTGCCTGGCCTCGCTCGGCTGCCAGAGGATCGGGCTGTCTTCATTTGTTTTCGTCACGTGAAGCTTATTATCCTTGGGGGTGTCACCCGGCGCTGTATTGCGCTGGCAGGTGACTGATTATTGCAGGCTACGAGCCGCGCTGCATGAGCGGCGCAGCACAGGTGTCTGAGTACAGCTCCTGGTGCACGTCATACTCACAGGCGTCATACTCCTCATGCTCGTTCATGATGCGAAATCGTCCAGCGCAACCAACACAGGAGCAGTCTTCCTGCAATGCAGCCAGTACAGCACATGCGGGCAATCCAGGTAGAGAAGCCGGGAGGACCTGAAGTTCTTTCCGTTACGTCGCTGCCCGTTCCGCAGCCACAGGATGGCGAGATCCTGGTCAGGGTCGCGGCCGCAGGTGTAAATCGGCCGGACGTCCTGCAACGGCAGGGAAAGTACCCGCTCCCGCCCGGGGCAAGCGCCCTGCCGGGCCTCGAGATTGCCGGCGAAGTGGTGCAATGCGGCAGGAACGCGACGCGCTGGAAGCCCGGCGACAATGTCATGGCGCTGACGCATGGCGGCGGATACGCGGAATACTGCCGGGTACATGAATCCCACTGCCTTCCCGTGCCTGGAGACCTTACCTTGGCTATGGCGGCGGCGGTCCCGGAAACCTTCTTCACCGTGCACTACAACGTCTTCATGCGTGCCGCGCTGTCGCCGGGCGAGACGCTGTTGGTACACGGCGGTTCCAGCGGCATCGGCTCCACCGCGATCCAGCTGGCGAAAGCGAACGGTGCCTCGGTGATCGCAACGGCAGGCAGCGCCGAGAAGTGCCGCTTTTGCAAGGACCTCGGTGCGAATCACGCCATCAACTACCGAAGCGAGGACTGGGCAAAGGAGGTAGCGCGACTGACGGATTCGCGAGGCGTCGATGTCGTGCTCGACATCGTGGCGGGGCCTTATGCCCAGTCGAACATAGAAGCACTCGCGCGGGACGGACGTTACGTCATCATCGGCTTCCTGCAGGGATGGAAGGCGGAGTTCGACCTTCGGCCGGTACTGGCAAGGCGCATTTCCATCACGGGCTCGTTGTTGCGCCCGCAAACGGTGGAAGAGAAAGCCGCGATCGCAAGGAGCGTTGAAACCAGCGTCCTGCCGCTGCTCGAGTCCGGCGCGGTGAAACCCCACGTATACGCCACGTTCCCGCTTGCGCGAGCGGCGGATGCGCATACCCTCATGGAAAGCAGTCGCCACATGGGAAAAATAGTGCTCGAGGTGAGCTGAGGCGATGCGGACATGAACTACAGCCTGTGGATCGCTTTGGGCGCGATCATCGTGCTGGCCGGGCTGGCGTTTTACCTGCGTCGAAACCGCGGCGAACATCCCATGCCCGAGATCCTGCGTCCGGGAAAACCCCTGCCGGAGTTTCGCGCTATTGACGAGCAGGGGAACCCTAAGCGGTCGACGCAGCTCGCAGGGTCGCCAACCGTGATCCTGTTCGTGCGCGGCAGCTGGTGTCCCTTCTGCAACGAGCAGGTAGAACGGCTCACGTCGTATTACCGGGACATTGTCGACCTGGGGGCTAAGCTGATCCTCGTCACACCGAAACCACTGCAGACCACTCGCCGGGTAGCGCGCTTTTTCGAGGTGGAATTCGACTTCTGGCTGGACGATTCGCTGGATGCCGCGGAAAAGTTGGGCTTGCTGCACCGGTCAGCGGTGCCGAACTCGTTCCGAATCGAGTACGGCAGCGACACCGTGTGGCCGACAGCCATCGTGGTCGACCGGTCGGGCATCATTCGCTTTACGGAACTGTCGAAGCATATCTCGGACCGGCCGGATCCGGAGGCGCTGGTCAGCGTACTGCGCAAGCTTTAGCGTCGTGCTTTCGTCCGGTCCGCCGCGGTCGCCGCCCGAGAGGTAATACGCGCGCGATCAGTGTCCGTACCGCTTTCGCTGTACGTGGCTCCTGCAGCCTGCCAAGCCCGCTTGCGGTATGTCCGGATAGAAGCGCTGTAGGAGCCCGTCCTACGGGCGACCGCTACCTTACCGAATGCACAATTTTACGTGCCTGCGCCTCGGCAATGATCTTCCGCGCCTGCTCATCTGCGATAACGTTCGTCGGGCGACCCGTGGATGCCGCCGTTTCGAAGATTTGCGTGAGCCTCGGCCCGATCGCCTCGACCAGTTGCATCACCTCCGCGTCGCTTTCAGTGCCGCGATATTCGCTGGCGACATTGATGATGCCGCCGCCGTTGATGACGTAATCCGGCGCATACAGGATTCCTGCGTCCGACAGGCGCTCCCCGTCAGCAAGCGTCTCGAGCTGGTTGTTCGCAGCTCCCGCAACGATCGTTGCCTGCAACCGCGGGATCGTCTGCTCGGTCAGGACTG
>DATGQI010000069.1:0-11138 GCA_035304285.1 Woeseiaceae bacterium | reverse complement strand
TACTCATCGCCCGCGGATGAACTCGGGCAGAAGATCGTTCATCTCATCACCCGAAGCGGCGAGGTACGTGAGCGCCTGAGCCAGCAGGCATACACCACGATCGAGCCCGGCAACCCCATAGGGTTGCTTCAGGAAGCACTGTCGTTGTCGGAAACTGTGGCGCCGCTCGAGCTAAGACTTCGACAGGCGCGGAAGGAAGGATTGATCCAGGCAGAGTACCTGGGCCACCAGATAGAGGAAGCGGCGACCGCGGAAGTGATCAGCGAAGACGAAGCGGCGCGCCTCCGCAGCTATCACCAGAAGCTCCGCGCATTAATGGCCGTCGATGACTTCGCGGCGGACGACATCGGCCGCGTCGGGAACGCAAGCCAAAACGGCAAGTCCACTGACTCGACACCAACCGTCCGAAGCGCAGCGAAGTCGAAGGCAAGCGCTAAGAAAAAGACATCCGCGAGGAGAAAGAAGGCAGCTCCCGGAACCGATTGATCCTGGCTGCCTGTCCGGACTCAATATGACCACAAGCCTGGTCTACGAAGTCACCGTGAGTGTCGACCGGGCAATTCTCGATGAATTCGACGCCTGGCTCGAACAGCACATCCGGGAAATGCTCGAGCTTCCCGGATTCATCAGTGCCGAAACCTTCGAAAGCGAGGCCGGCTCGCCGGACAGGGCGGGCCGAATTGTCCATTATGTCCTCGAGAGCGACGACGCCCTGGAGGAGTACCTGGCCGGTCCGGCCGAAGAGATGCGCCGGGCGGGCGCATTGCGGTTCGGCGACCGCCTCGAGGCCAGCCGACGGGTGCTGCGTCCGGCCCATGCTCCCGAACGGGCATCTTCGCCTGAATTCTGCCTGAATTGCCAGGCCCGGCTGCAGGGACAGTACTGTGCCCGCTGCGGGCAACGCGCCAGGGGACGGCTCATCAGCATTTGGGAACTGGTGCGCGATGCAGTGGGCGATCTGTTCGAACTCGACTCCCGCCTTTGGCAAACGATTATTCCGCTCATGTTGCGGCCCGGGCAACTCACTCATGACTACCTGGTCGGTCGACGAGCTCGCTTCATGCCGCCGTTTCGCACCTACCTCGTCCTTAGCATCGTCTTTTTCCTGGTCGCCTTTTTCGATCCGCAGCAGCAATTCGGAATACTTTTCGAACCCGAGTCGGAGCCGCAGGGTGCCGAAGCGCGGCGCAGAACGGCCGAAGAGATTCGAAGGGAAGTTTTGGAAGACCTCGAGGCCGAAGGGATAGACGTATCGCGCTCCGCCGGAGCACCAGGAGAGGGTGCATTGCCGGAGCCTCCGCCGCTACCGGACGCGGACCCGGAACGGGACAACGGCGTCAACGTACAGGTGACGCCGTCGGGCGAGCTGGACGTCAACTGCAACCTGGATAATTTTGAATCGGGCACGCCCGAGTGGTTTAGCCGGCGTGTCACGGAGGAACGCCTCCGGGAGATCTGCAACAGTATCGTTGCCGACGGCGGCCGTTCCTTTTTCAACCAGCTGCTCGACAACATACCCGCTGCGCTTTTCATCCTGTTACCCCTGATGGCGCTGGCGCTCAAGATGCTGTACCCGCTGTCGAAGCGCTATTACGTGGAGCACCTGCTGTTCGTCCTTCACTTCCACGCGTTTTTCTTCCTGATCCTGACGCTCGAGGTCCTGTTTTCGCGCGCCACGTCATGGCTCGGGCTGCCGGAACTGGTCAGGAACCTGTCCGTTTTCGTGGTTTCCGTCTATGTTCCGGTTTACCTGTACAAGGCGATGAGACGGGTCTACGAACAGGGCCGGGCGATCACGCTGCTCAAGTACCTGTTCCTGTTCCTGACTTACGTCATCGGCCTTTCTCTTTTACTGTTGTTTGCAGCGTTCTATACGGCGTTCTCGATTTGACAGGCGAAGAGAACTGCTTGAGCGACAGGTCGCGGAGAACTAGAATTTCCGGGCTCGGCATACTCCGGTCAGTTTCCAAGGCAGCCAACCTACTACGCATTAAGTAGCCCGATACCCGTTCATGAGCAGAAAGACAATAGGAATCAGCGGGCTAGCCGCTTATGTGCCGCCCTATCGCGTGTGGCTGGACGATTGGTGCGAATGGACAGGTAACCACTGGCCGAAGATTCGCGAGGTCGTCGGGCGCAGCTTTCGCGTACGCGGCCCCAACCACAGCGTTTATACGCTGGCCGCAACTGCAGTGATGCGCCTCATCGAACAGTACGATGTCGACCCCCTGCGGATAAAATTCCTGGGGCTCGGAACCGAATCCAGCACCGACAATTCCGCCGGGGCGATTATCGTCAAGGGCATGGTGGACCGCGCCTTGCAGTCGAAGGGCAAACCGGCAATCGCTCGCAGCTGCGAAGTCCCCGAATTCAAACACGCCTGCCTCGGCGGCGTTTATGGCATGAAGGGCGCCCTGCGCCACCTGGCGCTGGACGGCGCGGGCAGCCAGGCAATCGTCGTTTGCGCGGACATTGCCGAATACGCACGCGGCAGCAGTGGCGAGCCGACCCAGGGCGCCGGCGCGGTCGCAATGCTCCTCGAAGAGAACCCGCGGCTGGCCGTCGTGGACCTGATTCGTTCAGGCTCGGCCTCGGATTACCGGATCATGGACTTCCGGAAGCCCATGCTGCGTTTCTGCGGACAGGACAGAAGCGAAAGCCACCAGGTACAGGACTTCCCCGTCTTCAACGGCAAGTATTCCACGACTTGCTACATCGACGAGACGTTGCACGCGCTCGACGACATGTACGAGAAACGCGGGTTGCAGGCGACGAATTATCTGCGCAGCCTGAGCACCGTGTTCATGCACAGGCCGTACCGCAAGATGCCGGAGACCGGCTGGGCCGTGGCATACCTGTTCGCACTGAGCAAAGGCACCGCCGAGGATCGCGCGGAACTTGCTTCCTATTGCTACGAAGCCGGCATCGAGCCGGAAGCGCTGCTTCGCGAAATGCTAAGCAAGCCTGAAATTGTCGCGCTGGCGGAGCCGGAGCGGCTCAACGTCGAGGTCTATCCCCTGACAATGGCGGTGTTCCGCATCTTTCGCGCCTCGCGGCGGTATCGCCGCGAAATTCTCGACAAGCTCGCGCTGGGAAGCGACACCATGCTGGACCTCGGCAACCTTTACACCGCAGCGCTTCCTGCCTGGATTGCTGCGGGTTTCGAGCAGGCGCTTGATGAAGGTCGCGAGCTGGAAGGCGAGGAGCTGCTTACATTGGGTTACGGGAGTGGCGACGCTGCGGAAGTCATCCCCTTCTTCGCGGCGGAGCAGTGGCGCGAGGCAGCGGCTTCAATTCGCTTCGCGGGCGCCATGGAACTGGCTGTCGATCTCAATCGCGAACAATACGAAGCGCTGCATGACGGGAAGCGGGTTAACGGTCTCGACTACATACCCCAAAGCGAATTTGTCATCGAGAAGGTCGGGCAGAGCGACCAGCGGCAGTTTCAGGATATCGGCATTGAGTACTATCGCTACGTAGGCTGATCGCCGGCGAGTCAGTCAGCAGGCGTACCGGAAACCTTAATTCAGGCGCCGCTCCGCACGTACTTTCCCAAAACCTGCGCATAGTCCTGGTTCAGCCGCCGCCATTCCAGCTTGAACCACGGGGTGAACTGCGCAGGCTTCTCGTCGAGCTCCCGGGCCAGTTCGGCAGGGCTCATCCAGCCTATATCGGCGATCTCGTTCCGGTTGGGCACTATGATATCCGCGGTGCGCCCGAGGTAAACCCAGCAAAGCTCATTCTCTGCTCCCAGGTCGTCATACGCTGCCTGGTATGTGAACTTGTATACGAATTCCAGTTCAGCCTGGATGTTCAGCTCATCGCGCAGACGCCGGCTGGTCGCTTCTTCCATTGTTTCACCGCGTCTCGGGTGACTGCAGCAACTATTCGACCAATAGTTCGGCCACAGGCGTTTGTCGGCACTTCGCTGCTGCATCAGCAGCTTTCCACCAGTATCAAAGATGAATAGCGAGAAGGCCCTGTGCAACAGACCACCCGCATCATGTGCGGATTGTTTGTCGATGTGGCCCACTTCGATGTCGTCCTGGTCTACGAGTATGAGTTGCTCCTTCTCGGAGGAAACGATCCTGCTAGCCTGATCTTGCATTGCTTTCCTTGATCAACCGGGTGCCACGGTTCGAGTTACGTGCCTGATAACGCCATAGCCGGCATCGCGCAGCGCCAGGGCAACCTGCTCTGCCGTGCCCGGGCAGAGGGCAACGATACATCCACCACCACCTGCTCCGGTCAGCTTTGCGCCGACCGCACCGTTCTCGCGGGCGATATCCACCATCCGTTCCAGCACTGGTGTGGATACGCCTATGGCATTGAGCAGGCCATGACACAGGTTCATCAGGATGCCCAGCGTCCCGTAGTCCTGGCGGACGAGTGCAGCCGCTCCTTCCGCGCTGATCCTGTCCATCTCGTCGAAGATCGCGTTGTAACGCGCAGGCATAGCCGCGTGCCGGCCGGCGACAGCCGCCACCTGCTGCTTCGTGCTGCTCTGCACGCCGCTCGATGCGATCACTATCGGCGGAAACTCCCTGAGTTCCAATGTCCGTATCGGCTGGGCGGACTCCTTACAGTACAACACTGCTTCTCCGTAGGTTGCCACCGTGTTGTCGATACCGGACGGGTTGCCATGCGCAAGCTTTTCGCAAGCGTATGCGAGATCGTTGACTGCCTCGTCGGACAGTCCCAGTGCAAAAACATGATTGAATGCGCGGATCACGGCTACGGCAACGGCAGCAGATGACCCGAGTCCGGACGCTCTCGGCACTGACGATTGCACGCGAACCTGAAAATGCCTGCCCGCCAACCCGAGCCGGCCCATGACAAGATCTGCCAGTTCGCCGAGTCCGGCCGGTGGTTGCGCAAGGGGCTGGTCGTCGTCCAGGAACTCGAGCGTGGTCCTGTCACCGCACTCCCGCACAGAAGCCGTGACGGCCGAAACAAGAGGGAGAGCGACGGCTTGCCTTCCGAAGACTGCAGCATGCTCTCCCATCATGATCACCTTGCCAGCCGCGCGGCCATGAACCTCTGGCGCGCGACCCGACTCGCGGGCGGCGGACTTCCCTCCTGCAGAGACAGCGGAGAGCAGTTCAGCCGCCTTGCGAACCTTGATTTCTCCGCTTTGAACCAGTCGATCGACTACAGCCTCGAAATGCTCGGGCGGCGTGTCTGCGCTCGCGGCGACGCTTCTCGCGTGCAGGCGCATGTGGCCTTCCTGGATGCCGGTCGTCACGAGCGCGCGCAGTGCCGCGAAGTTTTGTGCGAGACCGACCGCTGCCATCAGTCCCGCGAGTTCGGCGGAAGCGGTTGTGCCTGCGAGTTCCAGGCTCACCGCGACCGCAGGGTTGGCCTGTATGGACGCACCGACGACGCCGACCTTCAACGGCAACTCCAGGCGCCCCGCGAGGTTGCCATCGGAATCGACGGTCCAGGTCGTGAGCGAGCGGTAAGCACCGGTGCGCGCGGCGAACGCATGTGCACCAGCCTCGATCGCCCTCCAGTCATTACCGGTCGCGATGGCTACGGCATCTATACCATTCATGATGCCCTTGTTGTGCGTGGCCGCGCGATGCGCATCACTATCGGCAAAATGCCCGGCCAAGACGATCGCATCACGAACGCTTTCGCCGGTGCGTCCCCGTTCGGCCAGTGCCGATACCGGCAAGGTCGTGCTCGCCGAGACGAGCGACCGGTCAGCGAGGTTCGAGAGTATCTTCATCACAACCGTGCCGGAGGTGAGCTCCTCGACCCGCGCAGCAATGCCCTCGCACATCGTGTTCACCGTGTTCGCACCCATCGCATCACGCGTGTCCACGAGCAGGTGCAGGATGATGGCGTTATCGTCGCGGGGTTCTTCCGTCGCCCCGCCTGTCGGGAATCGCGCACGAAAGATGTCCATACCACGCGCACCACCACCGCGCGCGACCAGGTTCGGCTGCAGGCTGTTGGCCAGCGCGATCAACTCCTCCGCCTCGCGCTCGATCACGGACATCGCGGCGTCTGCATCCGGTACTCCCGTGACGAGAACCTGCCCGACGAGCAGTGATTCGCCTACATCGACGTTGAAGCCCCCGGACGCGCGGGCGAGTTTTGCACTTGCGCTGACCGCCGCAACGACGGAAGCTTCCTCGACGACCATCGGCACGACATAATCGCGGCCGTTTATGAGAAAGTTCGGCGCCACCGCCAGCGGCAACCCGAACACGCCGATGACGTTCTCGATCATTCGGTCCGCACGCTCGGCAGGCAGCAGTGCTGCGCCGCGCTTCAGCCGGGCGGCCGTTGCGGTATCCAGCCATCGCCGCTCCGTCAACACGTCGATGCGCTCGCTGACGGTCATGCGATACAAGCCTGCGATGCGCGAGTCTCTGCCAGGCGGTCTGCTCATACCTTGTGCGTCAGTGCTCATACATGAGCCCGGTGGGCTCGAGCGTGCGATCCAGCTTGCGGAAACCGAGCTGCCCCGCACGGATGCCGAACTCTGCAATCGATTCTTCCTCCGCATTCTCCGGAAGAAAAACGATCCCGATGTCTCCGCCTCCGGCACCGCAGGGTTTGTAAACGAATCCCAAGTCGTCCGCTGCTTCACAAAGCTCCTGGTGTCCCGCATCGAACACTCCGACTCCGTGCTCGAGGCTGAAGCGCCTTAGCGCCGCCGTGTATATCTGAAGCGCCTCGAATATCGCGCCCGGCTTTGCCTTGATCCAGGCGTCCAGGACGCTTCGTGACGCATCCACGAGTTTTGCCGCCGCCGTGCGCGCCGCGCGATTGCGCTCGAAGCGCTCCAGTTTCTTGAGTCGCTCGGCGGTACTGGCAGGCTTGCCGCTCCACATGATCGAAAAGGCAATTCCCGTCGGCCACTTCAACGCCTTTACCCTCTGGTCCGGACGCATGGCGAAAGCGATGAGGCCCCCGCTCATTGCCGTGGCGACATCCACTCCGCTGCCCTTTCCCCCCTGGAAGTCGAGGTGTGCGCGGATCGCCAACTGGCGAAGGTCGCGTGCAGGCGTCGACGCCTCCGACGGACCCGACCGTACCAGCACGGCAGTAAGCGCCGCCGCCAGTGCCGAACTGGAACCGAAACCGAGCTTGAGACTGCTTTCCGGATCGAAAAACCTGCGGGTGTCGAGCGTGAACGACAGGTTCTCCGAGGGCATTGCCTGGACGTTTCGCCACACGTACTCAAAAAGGACCTGGTCGGGATTCGGCCTGTTGCCGTTCCTGTGCTCGTCTAGCCAGTCGATACTGCCGCGCTCGTTGCAGCGGAACCTGGCTTCGGCGGTGAGGCCGGGAGACACCACCGTGTGACAATCTTCCGCGGTCGATTCCGCCGTGACCCGCGCGCGGCAATCGACCGCCATCGCTATGGCGGGGGCACCTTGCAGGACTGCATATTCGCCAGACAACACCGCCTTCCCGGGTGCACTTGCCGAGAATCGCATCAATGCTGATCCAGTAGCCGCGCGCCGCTTCCCAGCCCACTGACGATCACCTGCCTCACGCCCTCGGTCGCGCCGAGTGCCGCGGCTACCGAATCGCAGGCGGCGGGCAGGCACACCGCCTTGACCTGGGGACCCGCGTCGATCGTGAAGAAAACCGGGACGCCCTCGCGTTCGAGGGCGCGCACCGTTTCCATGGCGTTGAGAGTGGCACCGTTCCAGTAGACGACCGGGGGCCTGCACGTCCACATGACCGAATGCATTTTCAGGCAATTCTGTTCCGCCACCTCTGCAAGCCGGGTAAAATCCTGTTCCGTGACCGCATCTCGCGCGGCTTCGAGATCGACGTCCTGGCGTTCCAGCCAGGTCCGGTAAAAGGGCGAGGTTGCCGCGCTTCGTATCATTGCCTCGCCGGAGCCCGTAGCCTTCGGACCGGGCTCGGTGACCGCGATCACGACGCGAAGCGGCCATTCGCCCGCGCCGGCAAGGCAGCGCAGGTTAATCTCGTGGTCGCCGGCGGTAAGTTCGACGATACCTTCATAGAAGGATCGCGCGGCCGAACCCGATGACGCGCCGGCAAGCCGCGCCAGCGCCAGCGTATCTCCGTTGAGTCCGGCGGCCTCGGCTGTCGCCATCACGAGCGCCGCGAACGCCGAAGACGAAGATGCCAGGCCGGCCGCGATCGGGAAATTGCTTTCGCTCTCCACGATGGCCTTCGGTCGCGAGCGCCCCAGCAACCGGTCGAGACAGGCCGACACGCGCTCGAGCATCGTACCGCCCGGCACACCATTGACTGAAAGGCTGTCGAAGCGCGCTTCGTCCGAAAACTCGACCGACATCTTCGTCCACAAGGAATCGAGCGTCAGCGACAGGGAGCCTGCGGCGGGAAGGTTGATGCCGCTATCGCGCTTGCCCCAGTATTTCACCAGGGCGATATTCGGTTGTGCGACGGCGTGGGCCCGCATGTTCTCGTTCCAGGGGATCATTCGATTCAGGATTCGGGTGCAAAATTATAGCCTACCCCGCCAACGATTCGTCGCTGCCGCCAAGGCGAAACTGCGGCCATATGGGTGTAGTCTTGTGCGTTCGACTGCACTCTATTGGAAGTGTCTCCGTGCCCGCGTCTTACGCCGAGAAGATAACCGCTTACAGCAAACGGATCAGCGAGCGCCTGGAGCGTGCCTTGCCGGAGGCCTCCGAAACGCCTCAACGCCTGCACGAAGCGATGCGTTACGCCGTGTTGAACGGCGGCAAGCGAGTGCGTCCGTTGCTCGTATACGCAACCGGGGAATGCCTTGATGTTGACCCCGACCTGCTCGATGCGCCCGCGGTCGCCATCGAATTGATCCATGCGTTTTCTCTCGTGCACGACGACCTGCCCGCGATGGACAACGACGACCTGCGCCGCGGCGAACCCACGGTTCACCGGAAGTTCGATGAAGCCTGCGCCATACTCGCCGCCGATGCATTACAGCCGCTCGCGTTCAGTGTGCTGGCTTCCGCGCCCGGAGTCGAGCCATCACAGGCAATCGAACTCGTTCAACTGCTTGCCAGTGCCTGCGGCTCCCGAGGCATGACCGGCGGCCAGTCGATTGACCTGTCGTCCGAGGGAAAGTCGCTGTCGCGAGCCGAGCTGGAGCAGATGCATGCCTTGAAGACAGGAGCACTCATACATGCATCCGTCATGTCTGCATGCTGCCTTGCAACCGATCTGCCTGTGGAACAACGGACGTCGCTCGATTACTTCGCGAGCACTATCGGCCTCGCGTTCCAGATAAAGGACGATATCCTCGACGTCGAGGGCGAAACAGAGGTAATCGGGAAGAAAGCCGGTGCTGACCAGTTCCTGCGCAAGGCAACCTGGCCGGCGTTGTTCGGCCTCGAAGAGGCGAAAGCGCGGTGCAACGGTCTGCTGGACGATGCTCTTTCATCACTGGACGGCGTTGGCCGGGACTGGGGCACGCTGCGACGGCTCGCGCGGTTTATCATCGAGAGGGTGCGATGACACCGGGCAGCGAGGACAAGAAGGCACCGGGGCATCGACAGATACTGCATGTCGACATGGATGCCTTTTACGCGTCCGTGGAGCAGCGGGACCGGCCGGAACTGCGCGGCAAGCCGGTTGTGGTGGGCGGCGACGTACGCGGAGTCGTGGCCGCAGCAAGCTACGAGGCAAGGAAATTTGGCATACGCTCCGCGATGCCGATGCGGGAAGCCGAGCGGCGCTGCCCGAACCTGGTTCGCATCCCGGTGCGCATGTCCTGGTACAAGTCTGTTTCGGACGAGGTGTTTGCCATATTCCGCGGGATAACGCCGCTGGTGGAAGGCCTCTCGCTCGATGAAGCGTTTCTCGACGTCACCGGCAGCCTGAGCCTGTTCGGGTCTGCAGAGGACATAGCGGCGCTGATCAAAGCCCGGATCCTGTCGCAATGCGGAC
The DNA here is from genome assembly GCA_035304285.1 of Woeseiaceae bacterium. Taxonomy (GTDB): domain Bacteria; phylum Pseudomonadota; class Gammaproteobacteria; order Steroidobacterales; family Woeseiaceae; genus IDS-8. The sequence goes on along the minus strand of DATGQI010000069.1, from coordinate 1,250 downwards.
TGACCGCGTCTGTCGGGGTGGCACCGAACAAGCTGGTGGCGAAGATTGCATCCGACCTCGACAAACCTGACGGTCTGGTAATCGTAACTGAGGACAACCTGCATTCGATCCTGGACCCGCTCCCGGTCGAGGTGATTCCCGGCATCGGCCCGAATACCAGGATGCGCCTCAACAGTGCAGGCATCAGGACGATCGCCGAGTTGAGATGCGCCCCCGACCGGATCCTCGAACCATTGTTCGGGCGCTATACGAGGCGAACACGGGAGAGAGCATCGGGACTCGACGACCGCCCGGTCCAGCCATCACGAAAAGAGAAATCAATAAGCGCGGAAGAAACTTACCCACGCGACCTCGCCGACCGCCGCGAGATGCTGCGGGAACTCATGCGGCTTTGCGAGCGAACCGCTGCCCGCCTGCGCGCGAAGTCGCTTGTCGCAGGCACCGTGCAGCTCAAGATCCGGCAGGGCGATTTCACCACGTTCACGCGGCAACAGGCCTTAAGGCCGCCGGGCAACGACACCAACACGCTGTTCGGTATCGCGCGGCGCCTGCTCGACGGCTGGCTGTCGGATTCACCCGGGTCACGGGTCCGCCTCCTTGGCGTCGGCGGGAGCGAACTTGCGCCCGCCGTGCAAGGCGACCTGTTCGCCCCGGACGAGAACCATCACCCGCTGAAGGGTGACGCGACCCCGCAGCTGGACCGCGCCGTCGACGAAATCCGGGGGCGTTTCGGAGACAGATCGCTAAACCGCGCACGCGGGCTGGACCCGCGCCAGCCACGTTAGGGTCTGGTACTGTGACCGGCAGGCTGCCAGGAACTGCTAGACTTGGCAGGGGCTCCCGCAACACCGGGACGGATTGGGCCAGGGCCATCGCCGCAAAGCATTGCCGCAACTATGTACACTAAATTTTTTGGCCTGAACGAAAAACCGTTCGCTATCACCCCGGATCCGCGGTACCTGTTCATGAGCGAGCGCCATGGCGAGGGGCTCGCTCACCTCGTCTATGGCGTCACCGAAAGCGGCGGTTTTATTCAGCTGACTGGCGAAGTCGGTACCGGCAAGACCACTCTTGTGCGGACCCTGCTGGGCCAGATGCCCTCGGAAATCGACGTCGCCCTGATCCTCAACCCCCAGCTGACGGCGCTCGAGTTTCTCCAGGCAATTTGCGAAGAACTGGGCGTACCGCTTCCTGACGACCGCAACAGCAGCAAAGCGCTGGTCGATGCACTGAACCTGCATCTGCTGAAT
>DATGQI010000068.1:0-3939 GCA_035304285.1 Woeseiaceae bacterium | reverse complement strand
CTACGCAGACGTGCATCGTCAGCATCACACGCTGCAGCGTCAGCCCCCATACGTGCACGTGATGGATGCTCATGATGCTCGGAACCGCGCTGCTGATTCGCTCCTGCATCTGGCTGACGTCCAGCCATTCCGGCGCGCCCTCGAGCAGCACATGCGCGCTGCGTTTCAGGAGCTCCCATGCGCTCCTCAGGATGAGCACGGCCACGACGATGGACAGGAGCGGGTCGATCGGCATCCAGCCGGTGAAGATGATCACGACGGCGGCGGCAATAGCTGCAACGGAGCCTAACAGGTCGCCCATGACGTGCAGCGCGGCGCCGCGCAGGTTCATGTTCTCCTGGTCGCCGCCGTGCAATATGAGGAAAGCCGCCACGTTGACCAGCAGTCCGGCGCAGGCGACGACAAGCATCAGGTTGCCCATGACGTCGGGAGGCGCCAAGAAACGACTGATGGCCTCGAACAGGATCCACACCACGATGCCCACGAGGGTCAGGCCGTTGACGAAGGCAGCAAGGATCTGGAAGCGGTGATAGCCGTAGCTGCGTTTTGCGTCGGCCGGCCTCGCGCTGACCCGGAATGCGACGGCAGCCAGCGCGAGCGCCATGGAGTCCGTCAGCATATGGCCGGCGTCGGCCAGCAGCGCAAGCGAGCCGGATATCAGCCCGCCAGCGACCTCGACCAGCATGAAGAGGCCGGTGAGCACCAACGCAATCTGCACCCGACGCTGGTCCGATTCGTGGTGGTGAGCACTCATGTAATCAGGTCAGCTCCTGCAGGGTCATCTTCAATCCTGCTTTCCTGCTCCAGGCAACATCATCTCACTCGTTGATAAGCCTATACATCAGGATCGCGGCACGTTTGACTGCCAGCGGTATCGAGTCGAGTTCGAGGCTCTCATTCGGAGTGTGGCCACCGCGCCCGTTCGCGCCGAGGCCGGCCAGGCCATCTGCATACGGCGCCACGAAGGAAATGTCCGCGGCGCCGCGAAACGACGGGTCCAGCGCATCCATGGGGCCGCGGCCGAGCGCCTGGTTGATCGCGGACATCTTCTCCTGCAGGCGGATGTTGCCCTCGGTTGGCGCCATCGGCGGATAGCCTTCACCGAAGGTAATGCTCGCCTCGGTGTGCGGCAGGTGATTGGCAACTATTGCGCGCATTGCTTTCTCTGCGCGCTCGAGTTGCTCGAGCGACAGCGTGCGCATGTCGCCGTGAACGATCACTTTCCGTGGCACCACGTTCGTCTTGCCGAACGTCGTGCCCCTGGTCTCCTCGAAGTCGAATTCGACGTCCGTGCCGCCCTGTATCGTGCCTGCGTTGAAGGTGAGGTACTCCTCGCCACGCACCTCTTCGTAGAAGGCATTCAGGATTCTCGCCGCCTCGAAAATAGCGCCCGCGCCGACGGAATCGCCGAAGACCCGCGATGAATGCGCCTGGGTGCCGCTCACTTCCAGGCGCCAGTCGCTGGTCCCGCGTCGCGCAACCGTGGCCCAGTCTCGGCCTTCGCGAAATGATGCGCCCTCGAAACCGAGCGCCACATCGGCCCACTTGCCGGCCTCGACGAGGTGCTTGCGCGATACCGACAACGGCCGTCCCGCCATCTCCTCATCGCCGGTAAAGAACGCGACAACCTGCATGTCCTCGAGCAGGCCGATGTGCTGCAGGGCTTTCAATGCATAGACGATCACCACGTCGCCCGATTTCATGTCATCGACGCCGGGGCCCGTCGCGATGTTGCCCTCCCGCCTGAATGCCTGGAAGTCGTCATCCGCCTCGAACACGGTATCGAGGTGCCCGATCATCAGCAACCTGGGCCCCCTTGTACCATCCTGCCGTCCCACCAGGTGGCCGGCGCGATTCAGTTCAGGCGGAAGCTCGATCCATTCGGTGGCGAGCCCCAGGTCGTCGAGCTCCTGCCGCAGCACAGCCCCGACCTGCCGCACGCCTTCATGATTCATCGTGCCACTGCTCAGGTTCACCAGCGATTCCAGCAAGTCGACAGCGTCATCCGCGTTGTCGTCGATCCAGGCAGCCATGGCCCTTTCGTTTGCGTCGAGTTCGGCATGCTGTGCCGCGACTGGCGTACTCAGTACCAGCGCCGAGGCCATGCAGGCCAGCAGTGCTGGTACGCGCCGACAACCCAGGCGTTTGCGACTCCATCGGTCTTGCGTCCATTCACGAACGGTCATTTATTCTCCTCTCGGTATACGTATGCGTTCCACGAGTTCCTGGATTCGCACCGGCGGCGGTGCCGTCAAATGACTTACGACGAGCGCCACCAACACGTTCAGCAGCATCCCGACGACGCCGATGCCCTCCGGCGAGATGCCGAACAGCCACTCACTGGCGACGTTGTCTCCCCATGGCGCCCCCGCCCATTTCAGGAACAGGCCCTTGAAAAACTCGATGTAACCGTAGGTAAACAGCAGGCCCGTGAGCATCCCCGCGATCGCGCCCTGCTTGTTCATGCGCTTGAAGAAGATTCCCAAAAGTATGGGCGGAAACAGCGACGCGGCAGCGAGCCCGAATGCGAAGGCAACTACCTGCGCGACCCAGCCGGGCGGGTCGAACCCGAGATAGCCCGCGATCAGGATGGCAAATGCCGCAGCGATGCGACCTGTCAGAAGCTCGCCCTTCTCCGTGATCCCGGGCAGGAAAATGCCCTTGACCAGGTCGTGTGAGACAGCAGCCGAGATCACGAGCAGCAAGCCCGCGGCGGTGGAAAGCGCGGCGGCGACACCGCCTGCAGCCACCAGCGCGATGATCCAGTCGGGCAGCCGCGCGATTTCGGGATTTGCGAGCACGACGATGTCGTTGTCGACCGTCAGTTCACTGCCTCGCCAACCGTAACGTTCCGCCGTCTCCGCGAACTCCGGATTGGCATCGTTGTAATACTGGATGCGGCCGTCGCCGTTCTTGTCTTCAAACGTTATCAGCCCCGTCTGTTCCCATGTTTCCATCCAGGCGGGACGATCCTCGTAGCGAATGTTTGCGGTTACTTCACCGACTTCGCCCGGCAGGATGGTGTTCGCCAGGTTGTAGCGCGCCATCGCACCGACGGCGGGGGCAGTGGTGTACAGGATGGCAATGAACAGCAGCGCGTATCCCGCGGAGATGCGCGCGTCCCGCACCCTGGGCACCGTGAAGAAGCGCACGATGACATGTGGAAGACCCGCGGTCCCCACCATCAGCGCAAGCGTGATACAGAAGACGTCGATCTTGCTCTTCGTTCCGCTCGTATACTCGTTGAAGCCGAGCGAGGTAACGATGTCATCCAGCTTTTCCAGCAGGCTCGTACCGGTGCCGGCGATATCGCCGCCGAAGGCCAACTGGGGGACAGGATTGCCGGTGATCTGGATCCCGATGAAGACCGCCGGCACGGTGTAGGCAAAGATCAATACGCAGTACTGGGCAACCTGGGTGTAGGTGATGCCCTTCATCCCGCCGAGTACGGCATAGACGAAAACGACGCCCATGCCGACGATGAGGCCCACCGTGACCTCCACTTCCAGGAAGCGTGAGAAGACGATCCCGACGCCGCGCATCTGGCCTGCAACGTACGTGAACGAAATGAAGATCAGGCAGATGACGGCAACGATCCGCGCCGTCTTGGAGTAATAGCGCTCCCCGATGAATTCGGGCACCGTGAACTTCCCGAACTTCCGGAGGTATGGCGCCAGGAACAACGCGAGGAGCACGTAGCCACCGGTCCAGCCCATCAGGTATACGGAACCGTCGTAACCCGAGAAGGCGATGATGCCTGCCATCGAAATGAACGAGGCGGCGCTCATCCAGTCGGCGGCAGTTGCCATGCCGTTCGCGACCGGCGATACCCCTTTGCCCGCGATGTAGAAGTCGCCGGTATTCCGGGCCCTGGACCAGACGGCGATGCCGACGTACAGCGCGAATGTCGCGCCGACCACCAGGTACGTCAGGGTCTTC
>DATGQI010000067.1:0-2373 GCA_035304285.1 Woeseiaceae bacterium | reverse complement strand
GCGACAGCTACGTCAGAACTGCAGAACCAGCCCTAGTGACGTCTGGAATTGCCAGTAGAGATCGCTGTCGGCAGCGATGGCGCAGACGTTCTCGTCGATGCCGGTCTCGCAGAACAGCGCCGTGTCGGAATGCAGGAACGTTCCCAGGAGGCGACCTTCCAGACGAACTCCCAGCCGGTCCGTCGGCTGCAGTTGCCAGCCTGCGCCCAGGCCGAAGGAGAAGAAATTCTCGGTATCGAAGGTCAACGGGCCGGGATCGAAGCGGGTGCCCCCTATGCCCGCGGCCAGGAACGGCCTCGCCCACGCCCCGTCCGCGACATAGGTCCCGCCGAGATGCAGGTACTGCACGTCGATATCCACCTCCGGCTGCGACGGCGATATACCGGACGTATCCGCTTCCGCCTCCTGGCGGGCATAGAAGATTTCCCACTGGGTGTTGGCCGTCTCGCGCATATTCAGGATCAGGCCGAGATGCAACGCGTCGTCCACTTCCACCGAGAGGCTCTGCGTGTCGTCCTTGAACTCGCCGCCGAAGGTGTAACCCCCGTAGGGCGTAAGCGCGAAGCGCGGAAGTTCGCCGGCGTCCCGACCCTGGCCGTGGGCAAAGCCCGACAGCAGGAGCCCGGCAGTGAGCGCAGCCAGCGCCAGGCCTTGCGATGCAGTAGTGCGAGCTTCCATGTTGATCCTGCCTCCTTGCCGGAACGAAATGTGATTCGCGGTGGCAATGAACCGGCGTCTGCCGATCCGCGAGCCTTGCTCTTCCTATTCTAGACGACGCGCTGCGGACCCGCATAAGCGAGGATCGAAGCCGGAACGCCGGGTCGCTTTGCTACTCGAGGAAAAGATCCGCCACTTTTTCCGCCAGTGGATCGACCTCCGGATCGCGCCGGTTGGTCAAGGCAATCACCGTCAGGCGCTCCTCGGGAAAGCGCTGGATGAAGTTGCGAAAGCCGACCGTGCTGCCGCTGTGATGCATGCGCTTGTGCCCGTTGTATTCATCGATACGCCAGCCAAAGCCGTAATCCTCGAGAAACGGCGTGAACGCCTGCCGCATCAGCTCTTCGCTGACCAGCTCGTTGCCGTACAGCGCCGCGTCCCACAGGCTCAGGTCGACAACCGACGTATAGATTCCGCCGTCTCCAAGTACCGCGCTCCACGGGCTCTGGTCGCTGTACTCCACGCCATCAGCAGTAACGTGGTAACCGTACGCACGAGTGGAAACCGTCGATATCCCCTCCTGGTGCGCCACCGTGTTCACCATTCCCAGCGGTTCGAAGATGTTCTCCTCGAGGAACCGCGGGAATGGCATTCCCGATACCTGTTCGACGATCATCGCCAGCACCGCGTAGCCCGAGTTGCTGTAGCGGTGTTCGCTCCCCGGCTCGAAGTCCACGCCGTCCTGTTGCCGCATCAGGTCCAGCACCCCCGCATCCACCACCTGCACCGGCGAGTCCTCGGGCACGAACGGTTCATAGTCCCTGAGGCCGGAGGTGTGCTGCAACAGGTGCGTGATCGTGATGCCCCTGCCGTACTCCGGGAAGTCCGGGAACACATCCGTCAGCGTATCGGTAAGCTCGAGTTCCCCGCGGTCCACCAGCATCAGGATGCACATCGCCGTAAACTGCTTCGTCAGCGATGCCAGGCGAAAATTCGTCTCCGCCGTCACCGGGATTTTCTCCTCGACGTTCGCCATGCCGTAGCTTCTCGTCAGCACCGATTCACCGTCCTTGATGACACGCACCACGGCGCCCGGAGTCCCCTCCCCCTGGTACGCGGCGAATATCTCGTCCACTTCCGTCTCGTAATCCACAGGCTCATCCGGCGCGCATGCCGCCGACAACGACAGCGCAACGAGCAGTACGCAGTTTAAGTTCTTCAATGTTGAGTCCCCAAAACCCGCCCCAAGCGGGAGACGGGGGATCATACCGGCAATCTTGTGCAAACCAAATTTGCTGGCGCCCGAGGCGCGCCGCCTGCAGTCAAACTGAAAGGTAATCGGTTGGGCACGGCCGGCGGGGTAGCCTTTGACGGAATGGCTCCCGTGGATCCAAAGATCAAGCGAGGACGTCAAGCAACGAGGATTCCAGGACGGTGGTCCGCTTTATTTCCGCCAAAGGCTACCCCGCCGACCATGCCTCCTGTCCTCCCGGACCCTCCAGCAGGCTTTGGCGTTACGTTTGGGGCGGCGCCAGCGGAGCCTCAATCGCTGAGGGTGGCGCTGCTCATGAACGCCGCAAACGCCCGGAAGGAGTCGTGAGTGGCAGGGGGAGGGCTTGCCAGGACTGTCGCAAACAGGGATGTTTGCGCAGAGCCCCCATGGATGGGTTCACGGCGTTCCTAGCCCGGATATCTCATCGGTTCGCGGGATTCTCG
>DATGQI010000066.1:0-36026 GCA_035304285.1 Woeseiaceae bacterium | reverse complement strand
CTGGTGCGCTTCTCCAATTCAGGCACCGAGGCCGTCATGGCCGCGATGCGCATCGCGCGTGCTCATACCGGCAAGGACGCTCATATCGTTGTCGAAGGCGGTTACCACGGCGTCTTCAACGAAGTGCTCTGGTACGCGGACGTCGAGGAATGGTCGCCAGGCATGGGCAAGCCGGTAATCCGCCCCTATGGCGAGGGCGTGCCGGCGCTGTTGAAACCCCTCTTCCATACAGTGCCGCTGAACGACGCGAACGCGGCGGAAGACGTGCTCCGCCGGCATCACCAGGACATTGGCGCGTTCCTGATCGAACCCATCATGGGCAACTGCTGTGGATTGAATGCCACCCGCGAGTACCTGCGCGACGTTCGTTCCCTATGCGACAGGTATGACGTGGTGCTGATAATCGATGAAGTCAAAACCGGGTTTCGCGTGGCCAAAGGCGGCGTCCAGGAACTGCTCGGGGTGAAGGCAGACCTTTGCACCTTCGCCAAGGCGATGGCAAACGGGTATCCAATATCGGTTGTGGCGGGCCGGGAAGACCTGATGCGCCGGGTGGGCGACGGTGTCGTTCATGGCGGCACCTTCACCGGGCATTCGGTATCGCTCTCCGCCGCCAACAGGACATTGCAGATCCTGGACGAGACGGACGCCCTTGCCAGCATCGAACGTTACGGCAAGGCACTGCAGGCAGGGTTGAAGCGCATCCTGACGGCCCGAGGGATACCGCACTGCTTCGCCGGACACCCCTCGATGACGGGCTTGTTCCTGGACGATCATGCGCCAAAAGACTATCGGGACTGGGTGAACACGGATTACGAGTTCTACGAAGCCCTGGCGCCAGAGCTCCACGAGCTGGGTATTCTCGTGGAACCGGACTCGCGTGAACCGTGGTTCATCTGCGAGGCACATGATGTGAAATGTCTGGAGGAAACTCTGGACAAATTCGAGTGCGCGGTGGACATTACATTGAAGAAGCTGCCCTCCGACAGCAGCCGCGTCCACACTGCGTAACGAATCAGGAAACTGCAGCGGCCCTTAGGTGCCGCTGCAGTTGTTGTTGCCTGTCGCAGGCACTTGCGAGCATCCTTATCTCAATGAAAACCTATGATGCCATCGTCATCGGCGCCGGCCACAACGGACTGACGAACGCCGCTTTTCTCGCCAAGGCCGGCCTCGACGTTCTCTGCGTCGAAAAGAACGAGTACATCGGCGGCGCCACCGTCAGCCGTAACCTCTACAAGGACTGGATCTACTCGAACTGTTCCTACGTGTGCTCCCTGCTGCGCCCGGAGATCTTCCGGGCGCTGGAACTGCACCGCCACGGCCTGCAGATCACACCGTACGGCGGCGGCGTGACGTTCATGCAGGATGGCGGTTACTTCGGCTCCTACTGGGATCCGGAAGTGGCGCATCGGGAATATTCCCGCTTTTCGAAACACGACGCAGATGCCTACGAACGCTACTCCGCCGACGTCATGCGCCAGACGCGCTTCATCCGCGACTCGCTGCTGCGCACCCCACCGGACCCGACGTCCTTCAAGCCTCGCGACCTGAAGGAACTGGCCCACCTGGGCCGGCGCTTCTACGAGATGGGCGAGGACAGGATGCTGGAGACGATCCGCTTCTGGACCATGAGCGTCGCGGAGTACCTGGACGAGTATTTCGAGACCGACGTGATCAAGACCTCGCTCTCCGGCAGCGGCATCATCGGCACGGCGCTCGGCATCCATTCGCCCGGCACGGCATATGTGCTGCTGCACCATTACATGGGCGAAGTCGACGGCAACGTCGGGTCCTGGGGTTACGCGCGTGGAGGCATGGGCGCGGTATCGAAAGCCATCGCCGGCGCGTTCCAGTCTTATGGCGGCGAACTCAGGACTGATGCTGGCGTCGAGCAGATCGTGGTGCGAAACGGCTCCGTCAAAGGGGTGGCGCTCACGAACGGCGAAGAGATCGATGCGAAGATTGTCGTGTCCGGAATGGACGTCAAGCGCACGTTCCTGAAGTGCATGGACAAGAAAGACCTGCCGCCCGAGTTTTACCAGCGTGTAAAGAACTTCAAGATCCGCGGCTCTTCCGGGAAGCTGAACATCGCGCTCGATGGCATGCCGACCTTCCCTGCCCTGCCGAAGAACAACCCGCTGCTCGACGGCGACATGCATTTCATCGACTCGATGGAGCGCATGGAACGCGCCTACGACGACTGGAAGGAGGGCACCTGGTCGAAGGACCCGTACGTCGACATGGTAATCCCCACGGTCACCGACCCGACGATGGCGCCTCCCGGCAAGCACTTCATGAGCTGCTTCATCCAGTACTGCCCGTACAAGGTCGAGGGCCGCGACTGGACCAACGAAGAGCGTGAAGCGTTCGCCAAAACCGTGATCGACCAGATCGGAAACTACAGCCCCGACTTCAAGGACCTGATCCTGCACGTGGAGATAAGGACGCCTGCAGACATCGAACGCGAAGCGGGTCTTTCCGAGGGCAACATCTTTCACGGCGAACTGACGATGGACCAGCTTCTGTTCAACCGGCCCGTGCCGGGCTACGCGCAATATCGCGGACCCGTGGGCGGGCTCTACATGTGTGGCTCGAGCGCTCATCCCGGCGGCGGCGTCATGGCGGCTCCCGGCGCCAACGCAGCCAGGGAGATCCTGCTGGACCTCAAGCGTAACAATACCGTCCCCGGGAATTTCGGCGATGACTGAGCGTTACGATGCCATCGTGATCGGAGCCGGCCATAACGGCCTGGTGTGCGCCGCAGTGCTGGCGAAAGCCGGCAAATCGGTCCTGGTGCTGGAAGCGAATGCGAATGTCGGCGGGGCAGCCCGGACGCGCGAGTTCGCCGATGGCTATTCCGTTTCCTCCTGCGCGCATCTTCTCTACCAGCTTCAGCCGGACGTCATAAAGGACCTTGGCCTGAAGATCGATTTCGCCGCCAAAAGTATCGGCACGATCGCCCTGGCTGCCGATGGCAAGCATGTTCGCTACAGCGGCGGCAGCGTCGACGGCGTCAGTAACGCGGACCGGGACAACTTTGCCGCATTCCATCGCCGAATGGCCCGTTTCTCTGACCTGTTGCAGACGTATGTCAACAGGCCGCCCCCGCGGCTCGCGCAGGGAAGCTCGCGAGACATGGCGACGCTCGCGAGACTCGGCTTCGACCTGCGGCGGCTCGGCAAGACGGAGATGCGCGCATTCCTGCGGCTCATCGGCATGAACATTTTCGACGAGGTCGAGGAGCGTTTCGAAAGCCCGCTCTTGCGCGGCGCGTTGAGCCTGGATGCGGTCCTCGGAACCCACCTGGGTCCACGCTCGCCCAATACCATACTGACCTATCTCTACCGCTTGTGCGGCAGCCACGGCACGCTCTCCGCACCCGCCGGCGGCATGGGTGCCGTTACAGAACGTATTGCGCAGGCCGCGCGCGACAGGGGTGCAGTGATACGCACGGGCCAGCCGGTCAGGCGGGTGATCGTTGAAAATGGCCGCGCCGCGGGCGTCGAGACGGAAAGCGGGGAGACGTTCTCCAGCTGGACCGTCGTTTCAAACGCGGACCCGAAGGCGACGATCATGTCTCTCGTTGGCGCACGCCACGTCGAGACCGGTTTCGTGCGCCGCGTACACAACATTCGCATGCGCGGCAACGCCGCGAAGCTGCACCTTGCGCTGGACGGGCTGCCCGCGATCGAGGGACTGGAAAAGAAGGACTTCGGCGAGCGCCTGCTGATTGCGCCGGACCCGAACTATGTCGAACGCGCTTTCAATCCTGCAAAGTACGGGGAATATTCGCAGGCGCCGGTCCTGGAAATGACCTTCCCGACGTTCAGGGATGGAAGCCTCGCGCCGACCGGCAAGCACGTCCTCTCGGCTATCGTGCAATACGCTCCGCACGACCTGAAAGGCGGATGGACCAGCGAAGCCCGCGAGACTTTCCGCGCCGCTGCAATCGACACCATCGCGCAATACGCACCGGACCTGCCATCTCGTATCACCGCATCCGAATTGCTGACTCCTGAAGATATCGAGAAGGAGTTCCGCATCACCGGCGGACACTGACACCACGGGGAACTGACACTTGACCAGTTCATGTTCGTGCGTCCGGTCGTGGGTGCGGCACAATACCGCATGCCGCTTGACGGGCTATGGCTCTGCGGTGCCGGCGCGCACCCGGGTGGCGGCATATCAGGTGCCGCGGGACGCAACGCAGCGCGGATGATCCTTGACGAGACGGCATCCTGAGGATTTCGACGTGAACACCGAATTCAACCAGCAACCCGCACCCGTCGCCGTAGAACAACGCCGGTTGCGCTCGCCATTCTATTCCCGCCTCTCGGCGCTGGACCGCCTCAACACATGGCACGAATGGAAAGGCTATACGAGCACCGATGCACTGTACGATGCCGACCTGGAGTACTTCGCGATTCGTAACAGCACCGGTGTCTTCGACCTGACACCGATGACTAAGTACCGGATCAGGGGCGCCGACTCTCTCGATTATGTCGACCGCCTCGTCACTCGCGACATGCGCAAGATTCGCGCGGGACGCGTTGCCTACGCCGTCTGGTGCAACGACCAGGGACAGGTCATCGATGACGGCACGCTGTTTCACTTGCGCGATGGCGAATATCGCCTCTGTTCGCAGGAACGGCACCTCGCGTGGCTGACCGCGGCGGCGCTCGGCCTGGATGTGGAAATTACGGAAGAAACGCATGAGATCGCGGCGCTGGCGGTCCAGGGGCCGACCTCATTCAGCGTCATGAAGAACATGGGCTTCGCCGGCATAGAGGAACTCAAGCCGTTCGGCCTTGCGCATTTCGACTTCCAGGGCCGTGAACTGATGGTCTCCCGCACGGGCTTCACCGGCGATCTGGGCTACGAGTTGTGGATCGAGAAGGGAGCGGCAGAAGCGTTGTGGGATGCGCTGTTCGAAGCCGGCAAGTTACACGGCATCCGGGCTATCGGAACCAGTGCTCTCGACCTCGCGCGCATAGAAGCCGGCTTCCTCACTGCGGGCGTGGATTTCCTCCCTGCGGACGGAACGGTACGAAGCGGGCGTTCCCGTTCCCCGTTTGAACTCGGCCTCGACTGGCTCGTGGACTTCAAGAAGCCGAACTTCAATGGCCGGAGGGCGCTCGCGGAAGAAAAGCGTCGCGGTTCCACCTGGCGCCTGGTCAAGCTGGACATCGAAGGCAACAAGCCCGCGCATCACTCGTACATTTATCGGCAAAGCAGGGGAAGGCGAAAACAGGTCGGCTTCATAACATCCGCTGCCTGGTCCCCTGTCTGCAAGCAGAACGTCGCCCTCGGTACGGTCTCGATGCCGCACGGTGCGCCCGGCGAAGAGCTGCTGGTCGAGATCTACTACCAGCGCGAGATGCACTGGTCCCGTGTCATGGCGAAAGCGACCGTCGTCGAAAAGCCGTTCTGGGACCCGCCGCGCCGCCGCGCCACGCCGCCCGGCGTGTACTAGTGTTCACGGTACTGGCAGGAGCCACTCGTTCCACCCTGCCACTTCGGCTCTGACGGTGTTGGCGGACAGCACTGCAACGTTGAATCACCCGCGGTCGATATCGGCAGCATGAACCATTCGCTCGACCCTTTGCTTCGGCCGCGATCAGTTGCGGTCGTAGGGGCGTCAGCTCGCGAAGGATCGCCGGGGTCATGGTCTCTCACGAACCTCAAACGCGGAGGCTTCGCTGGCGCGATTTACGCGGTCAACCCGCGTTACGACGAGCTGCAGGGCATCAGGTGCCATGCGTCCCTGGCGCACCTGCCGGAAGTTCCCGACCTCGTCATATTCGCCATCGCGGATGAGCGGATCGAACTCGCCGTTGACCAGGCTATCGAGTTGGGTGTTCCCGCCGTGTTGCTGATGTCGGCGCTGGTGATCGACAACGATACCGAGCCGCCGTTGAAGACCCGCGTGCAGGCAAAGCTGAAACGTGCAGGCGTGCTCGCCTGCGGGGCCAACGGAATGGGCTTCTACAACATCAGGGACGGTGTGTGGGCCTGCGGGTTCGACAGCCGTATGCACGAACCTCCCGGTAACGTGAGCCTGATCAGCCACTCCGGCTCGGGCATGTGCGGGATCGTGGACTGCGAAGAGCGCATCCGCTTCAATTTCGCCGTCTCGACCGGCAACGAGATCGGCGTGACGATGGACCAGTACCTGGATTTCGTGCTCGACCTTCCCGAGACCCGTGTCGTCGGACTGTTCGTCGAGACGGCAAGGAGCCCGGAGGGCTTTCGTACCGCGCTCGAGAAAGCGAACCGGAAGCGCATCCCGGTAATCGCACTGAAGGTCGGTCGCACAGAGAAAGCCGCGCAACTGACGGTGTCTCATTCCGGCGCGATGGCTGGCGATGACGCGACATATGATGCCCTGTTCGATCGCTTCGGCGTACAGCGCGTTAACGACATGGATGAACTCGCCAGCACCCTGATCCTGTTCTCGGAGATGCACCCTGTCGGTCGAGGCGCACTCGTGACCCTGCACGATTCGGGCGGTGAACGGCAACTCCTGGTCGACCTCGCCGACCGGGCGCAGGTGCCGCTTACGGAACTGGCCGCGGGTACGGTGGAAAAACTCGAGCAGGTGCTGGACCCGGAGTTGCCGGCCGTCAACCCGCTCGATGGCTGGAGCCGCGGCGGCGAAACCGCGTCGGAAATCATGTCGAGATCACTGTCCATCATGATGCAGGACGAGGACGCCGCGATCGGTGCGGTAGTGCACGATCGTGGTCCGGGCGGAGCCCTCTATCCTTCCTATCTTCGCTACATGCAGACCGCGAAGGAGGCGTCGCGCAAACCTGTCGCGCTCGTCGCCGCGCTGCCCGGCAGCGGCTGCGACGCGCAGGCGGTGGAGTGGACGCACGCAGGATTTCCTGTACTGGACGGGGTAGCGGTCTTCTTGAAGGGCGTGCGCGCCCTGTTCGCGTACCGCGACCACTTCATGCAACCGGAAATGCAGGCTCCCGCCGCGCCTGTCAAAGCTGTCGACCGCTGGCGTCCGAGGCTCGCAGCGGCCGCGACCCTGGACGAAGCTTCGTCGCTGTCCATGCTGAAGGACTTCGGCATTCCGGCCAACCCTTGTCGCATCGTGGAAGACTCCCGGGAGCTCAAGTTGGCCGCGACATCCATGACCTTTCCCGTCGTACTGAAGACCGCCGCACCCGGGGTAATGCACAAGACGGACCGGCGGGGAGTGATTCTCGGCATCGAGACGGCCGAACAACTCCTGGCGGCGTACGATGAGCTGTCAACCCGCCTGGGGCCGCGGGCAATCGTGGCACCGATGGTAGGCCAGGGCATCGAAATGATTCTCGGCGCGAGACGCGACCCGCAGTTCGGACCAGTAGTCCTTCTCGGGTTCGGCGGCATTCACGCCGAGGTGCAGAAAGACGTAATTTTCGCGCTGCCGCCGTTCGACGACGCCGCGGCACTCCGCTACACGAACCGGCTCAGGATGCGCCCGTTGCTCGACGGCAAGCGCGGTGCAGCGCCCTACGACGTCGAAGGCTACTGTGAGACGGCAGCGCGCTTTTCGGCGATGGTGTACTCGCTTGGCGAAAGCCTGCAGGAAGTGGATATCAACCCGGTGATAGTGACCGCGGACGGCTGTATCGCTGTAGACGCACTAATCGCCAGCCGCCAACCGGTCCAGGAGGTATAGATCATGAGTATCGAGACAGTATCCGGTCATCCCGCTTCAACCTGGCGCTCTGTTGCTTCGCGGGAGTTGTCGAAACTCGAAACCCGGCTGTTCATCGATGGCGTGTACGTCGATGCGATCGATGGCGACCGCTTCGACTGCGTCAATCCGGCCACGGGCGAAGCGATTGCCTCGGTGGCCGCGGCGAATGCCAGGGATGTCGATGCTGCAGTCGCATCCGCGAGGCGTACGTTTCGCTCGGGCGCGTGGTCGCGCATGGCGCCGCGCGAGCGCATGGAAATTCTCTACCGCTTCACCGGCCTTATCGACGAGCATGCGGAACAGCTTGCTGTTCTGGATACACTGAACATGGGCAAACCCATCAGCGACATGCTCGCCATCGACCTGCCGTCGGTGATCGAGACATTCCAGTTCATGGCCGAATGCATCGACAAGATCGAAGGAGCCGTGACCAACACAGAAGCGGACGTGATGCACTTCGTGCTGCGCGAGCCGCTTGGTGTGGTCGGCGCCATATCGCCGTGGAATTACCCGCTGCTCATGGCCGCCTGGAAAGTGGCGCCGGCCCTTGCAGCCGGCAACTGCGTCGTGTTGAAGCCGGCGGAGCAGGCGCCTCTCTCCTGTCTTCGCCTCGCTGAACTCTTCGTCGAAGCCGGCGGCCCGCCGGGAACCTTCAACGTAATCAACGGCATCGGCGAAGTCGCGGGCAAAGCGCTCGCATTACACAACGACGTGGACAAGATTACCTTCACCGGCTCGACCGAAGTCGGCAAGCTCATGCTGCAGTACGCGGGCCAGTCGAACATGAAGCGAGTGTCTCTCGAGTGCGGAGGCAAGTCGCCACAGATTTTCATGGGTGACCTGCCCGACCTCGAGCGCGCTGTTACGGCAGCGTTCAACGGCATCTACGCCAACATGGGGGAGGTCTGCAATGCCGGCTCGCGCCTGCTGGTGGACCGCGCAATTTACGGCGAGTTCGTGGATCGATTCATCGCAGAGGGAGAGCATGCATACGTGCCGGGAGACCCGCTCGACCCGTCGACGAACCTGGGGCCGCTGGTGACGCGCGAAGCACAGCATCGGGTGTTGTCCATGGTGGAAGCCGGAAAAACGGCCGGCGCGCAGCTCAGGTTCGGCGGCACGGTGCCCGAGGAGCTGCAGGCGGGCGCGTATATCACGCCGGCGCTGTTCACCGATGCCAACAACTCGATGCAGATCGCGCGCGAGGAAATCTTCGGCCCCGTAGCGACCGTCATTCCCTTCGACGGGGCGAACGAGGCGGTCAGTATCGCCAACGACACGATCTATGGCCTGGCAGCCGGCATCTGGACGCGCGACTTGAGCCGCGCGCACCAGATGATCCGGGACATCGAGGCCGGGGTCATCTGGGTCAACTGCTTCGACGAAGGCGACATGACGCAACCGTTTGGCGGCTACAAGCAGTCCGGCAACGCCCGCGACAAGTGCCTGGAAAGCCTGCTGAGTTATACCCAGTCCAAGTCGGCCTGGATTCGCCTCTCCTGACCGGAGCCTCTGCACAAGACATGTTCAAGGCGACTGGTGACTTGTGCAGACCTTCCCGGTGTACGAGGTGCACTACTACATATCGGGTGTAAGCCTTAAGGCTGCCTCGCAAAGCGATGCGCCGAGTTCCGCCCGCCTGGCGGCGTTCAGTCTCTGCGTGGGGCCACCGATGCAAAGCGTACCCTGGACGTCACCCAGCGCACCCCGGATGATCGTCGCAACCGCGGCATAGCCTTCCTCCAGCTCGTCTACGCACATCGCATAACCACGACGGCGGATTTCAATGAGCTGTGGCTGGAAGTCCTCCTTGTTCACGAGGGTGCGCGCGGTAAGTGCTTTCAGCGGGTCGCCGAGGCGATCGAGACCGTTGTCGGCGAAGGCCAGGAATGCCTTGCCGGTAGAGGTAGCGTGCAGCGGCCAACGCGTGCCGACGTTGCCAACCGCACCGACCACATGGGTGCCGGCTACTTCGTCGAGTATCAGCATGGAGTCGCCAATCGGAACCTCCAGAGTCGCGGTTTCGCCGCTGCTCTTCGCGAGCGCCTTCAGAAGGGGCCGCACGCGGCGCCTCAAGTCGCTGCTCGAGAGCGCCTGTACCCCGAGGGCCATCAAACCGGGGCCCAGGCTATAGGCACTGGTCACGGCGTTCCGCTCGATCAGGCTTTCGCTCTGCAGCGCCCGAAGCAGCCTGTGGGTGGTGGTTTTGTTGAGCCCCGAACCGCGGCTCAGCTCCGAAAGCGACATTTCCGGACGCTCGGGAGTGAACAGTTTCAACAGGCGGATGGCTCGCAGTGCGGCCTGTGCCCCCTGGGGTGGTCGCGTTTCTCGCATAACGCAGACTCCATATTATGAATGACGATTCCATATTATGGCAGACGAGCGCATTCATCAACCTCTTTATGCCAGTGCAGGAATGGGATGGAATTCCTGTTCTGCGGGGTTGCGAAAGGTTGCTTTTAGCGCCGGGCGAGGATGCTGCGTGCGGCGTTGTAGCCGGGGGCGCCGGTAACGCCTCCGCCCGGATGCGTTCCGGCGCCGCACAGCCACAGCCCGGCGAGGGGTGTGCGGTAACGAGCGAAGCCCGGCACCGGCCGCATGAAAAAAAGCTGCTCGAGGTTTATATCGCCGTGAAAGATGTTTCCCTCCGTGATGCCGAAGGTCTCCTCAAGGTCGAGCGGCGTCAGCACCTTGCGGGCGACGATCGAGGTTGGGACGTTCGGCGCGTAACGCCCGATTACTTCCACGACCCGGTCGCCCAGGTGTTCGCGCTCGTCCTCCCAGCAGCCGTTCGCCAGCCGATAGGGAAGATACTGCACGAAACAGGTGAGTACATGCCGACCCGGCGTCACCAGCCCTTCGTCGACATTGGAAGCGAGCACGCAGTCCACCCATAAATCTCTCGGCACCAGCCCGCGGCGTGCTTCGTTGTAGCTGTCCTCGGCTTCCTGCAGTGAAGGCGCGAGAGTGAACAGGCTTCTTTCCGTCTTGCTGTGAGTGGCGGGCATGCCGTTCACGACAGGTTCTTGCGTCAATACCAGGTTTACCTTGGCACAGGGTCCCGCCATTTTTATCGCCGCGACTTCCCGCCGGAAACTTTCGCTCAGTCCTCCCGAAACCATCTCGAGAAACGTTCTCCTGGGATCCGCGTTGGACACGACGATCGGCGCGTCGATCACCGAGCCGTCTTCAAGCGTCACGCCGCTGACGCGCCCGCCGGCATGGTTTACCGCAGCTACTTTGGTCCCGGTCCGGATCTCAACACCGCGATCGTGGCACGCCGCCGCCATGGCTTTGGTGATCGCGCCCATCCCGCCTATGACATGCCCCGCAAATCCCTGCCGCTCCTCGGCGCCACCGCTCAACAGGTGGAACAGGAGGCCCATCGCGGTACCGGGTTGGTAGGGGCCGCCATGCTTGCCGTAGAGGCTGTTGGACAGTATCAGCCGCTTGACCGATTCGGATCGGAAGTGACGGTCGAGGAAATCGCCGAGAGAGCCGGTGAGAAAACGCACGAAGGACGCAGCCTGCTCGCCGCTGAGGCCGCGGAAGCGACGACCGATGCGCAGCAACTCGAACACCCGCCCTGCCCCAGTCCTGTAGGGATCCGGCGGAGGCTCCATGAAGAACGGCTGCAGGTAGGCCGCCAGTTCGCGAAGATGCGCATCGACGCGAAAGAATTCGTCGAGGTCTTCCGGCGCCTTGTCGGAAAGTTCCCGCCTCAGGCGTTCCCGATCCGACCACCAGGATATGACGCTGCCGTCTGGCATCGCAGTCTGCACGCCCGGGTCGCAGGCAATCATCTTCAGCCCGTAAGTGTCGAGCTTCAGGTCGCGTATGACTTCAGGGCGTAGCATGCTTGCAATGTAAGATGCAGTGGACACGCGGCAACCGGGTGCTTTGTCCGCGTCGATCTCTTCCGTGACCGCACAACCGCCGACGACATCGCGCCGTTCCAGTACCAGCACGTCGAGTCCCGCCTTCGCCAGGTAGAACGCCGTCGTCAGGCCGTTGTGTCCTGCTCCGACGACGATTACGTCGAGAGGTTTATTCTTCTTGCGTTCCGCGCACATCGCTCATCGCACCGGCTGTTTGCAACGCCCGTTGCGTCGTTGCCTTTCGTGAAGAGCATCGTAACGTCTTTCGTAACGGCTGCTGACGAACGCGAGCGGCGTGGCCACGATATGGAACCGCTCCGGTGCGGCAATCTCGGTCGCTATGCTAGGCTTCGGAACCACCAAGGGGCTGAACCTTAGAGCCCAGCCGCACTTTTTGCAGAGCAAAATGGAAGCCACGCTTCATCGCGATCTTTACATCGAGCCTTCATGGTTTGCCCGGGAACGCGAGAAAATTTTTCTCGACCAGTGGACCTGCGTGGCAAGGGAGGAAGACCTGGTAGCGGCGGGTAGTTACGAGGCTGTCAAAATCGCTGGTGAGAGCATTATTGTCGTGCGCGGTGACGACTGGAAGCTGCGGGCGTTCCACAACGTTTGCCGCCATCGCGGATGTGAACTCGTAGACTCGACCTGCAACGAGCAAAAACGCGGCCAGTTCCTTTCGAACATCCGCTGCCCGTACCATTCCTGGACTTACCGGCTGGACGGCAAGCTGCACCACACACCGTACATGGATGTCGAAAAAGAAAAGTTCGGCCTCCATGAAATCACGCTCGACTGTTGGGGCGGGCTTGTCTTTGTGAAGGCCGGCAGGGGCACGGAAACGCTTCGTGACCAACTTGGACCCATACCCGACAGGGTGGCGCGATATCCGCTCGACGAGCTCGGTACGGGCTGGAGAAAGGAATATGCGGTCGCGGCGAACTGGAAAGTGATACTCGAGAACTACAACGAGTGCTACCACTGCGCCGGCGTCCATCCCGAACTGTGCAAAATCGTGCCCGAGTTTCGCAGGAACGGTGGGTCGCAGCTCGATTGGGAAGCAGGTATCCCGCAAAAGCCCGGAACGAACACGTTCACGCGCACAGGCACGACCAACCGGCTCCCGTTTCCCGGCTTGAACGATATCGAGAGGGAGCGGCATTTTGGCGAGCTTGTCTATCCTAACCTGATGCTGAGCCTCTCGATGGACCACGTCGCCATGTTCATTCTCTGGCCGCGGGGTCCGGAAGAGACGCGCATCGACTGTCGCCTGCTGTTCCACCCGGACGCCATCAACCACATGGATTTCGATCCTGCGGATGCGGCGGATTTCTGGGACCTCGTGAATTTGCAGGACTGGAACATCTGTGAGCGCGTGCAGCGAGGCATGCACGCGCGGCCGTTCAGGCACGGGCTCTACGCACCTATGGAGGACCTGAGCCTCGACATTCGCAACTACATAGCGGCGCGCCTGGGCGGCGAGCTGCCGACCGACTGATATGTCCACCGTACAGGTCGAGAATCTCGGTGACGTCGCACGCATCACGCTGAACCGGCCGGAGAAACTGAACGCGATCGATTCGGGAATGCTGGACCAGCTCGAGCGGGCTCTCGATGAGGCCGAGCAACGGGAAGAAGTGCGGGCAATCCTGCTGGACGGCAACGGCCGGGCCTTTTCCGCCGGCTTCGATATTGCCGGCGCGGCGCCCGGAGGCTCGCAAAACGATCACCTGCGTCGCGAGCTGACCAGGGATTTCGAGGTAATCATGCGCTTCTGGGACTGTCCGAAGCCGGTGGTAGCCGCAGTCCACGGCTATTGCCTGGGCAGTTCCCTGGAAATCGCCGCGGTGTGTGACGTGACGATCGCTGCCGATGACACTTGCTTCGGCGCTCCGGAAGTCAGGTACGGTAGCGGCATCGTCTGCCTCGTTCTTCCCTGGATCATCGGGTACAAGCACGCGAGCGAGGTGTTGCTGGCGGGCGCCAACAACATCGATGCCGCACGTGCTGCGGGCATCGGGCTCGTCAATCGCGTCGTACCTGCCGCAGAGCTTTACAGCGAAGCGCTCGCAATGGCCCGGCAGATTTCCGCCAACGACGCGCTCGCCGTACGCCTGACGAAGCGTGCGATCCACAGGAGTATGGACATCGCGGGCATGCGTAAGGCATTGCGTGCAGCGCTCGAGTTGGACATCCAGATAGAAACGACCGAGACGGAAGAATCTGTCGCTTTCAATGACATCCTCCGCGAGAGGGGCGTGAAGGCGGCACTGGCCTGGCGCGCACGGAACGTAAGAAACCCGGCCGGATGAGCCCGTGCGGGCAAGTTGGCGCAACATCAAAGGAAACCTGAAGGCATGGCAAGACGCAGCGTCACTCGCAATCCGGAACTGCGCGCGTTCCTGAAAAACTTTCCCGATACCGACGTGATGGAACTGCTGATCACGGACCTTTCGGGCGTACAGCGAAGCAAGCGGATACGCGGCAGCGAGTTCGAAAAGACGTTCAGCAACGGCTTCTGCATCCCAGGCGGCGCCGTGCTTCTTGACGTCTTGGGCAACGTTGTTCCCGGCATCAGCTTCACCGCGGACGACGGCGATCCGGACGTGAACGCACGTGTCGTCCCGGGAAGCCTTGCGCCGATTCCATGGGCGAAGCGGCCAAGCGCCCAGGCCCTGTTCCGCCTCTACGCCCGCTCCGGCGAACCATTTTTTGGCGACCCCCGCTACGTGCTGGAGCGCGCGGCCAAGCCGCTTCGCGCGATGAAGCTCAAGATAGTGATGGCGGCAGAACTAGAGTTCTACCTGCTCGACGCGAAAGCCGACCGTCCCCGTGCCCGGGTGTCGAGAATCCCCGGCATCGGGCGGCCGCAGGCGGGGCCGCAGGTGTATCACCCGGACGATCTATGGGATATCGACAATTTCCTGCACGACATCAACGATGCGTGCCGCGCGCAGAACATCCCTGTCGGCACGACCACCTCCGAGTTCGCCCCTGGCCAGTTCGAGATCAATCTGCAGCACGTCGCAGACCCGGTGCTTGCCTGCGACCATGCCGTACTGTTGAAGCGCGCGGTCAAGGCCGTGGCGCGCCAGCACGGTTTTGTCGCCTGCTTCATGGCCAAGCCCTTCGAGGAAAGCGCAGGCTCCGGACTGCACATCCACCTGAGCCTGGTAGACCGCGAAGGCCGAAACTGGTTCTCAGCAGGCAAGGAACGCGCAGCGGCTCCGCCTTTCAGCGCGAAGTTCAGGCACGCGGTCGGCGGGCTTGCACACACCATGGCGGAAGCGACCGCGATCTTTGCGCCGAACGCAAATTCCTACCGCCGTCTGCGCCCCGACATGTTCGCGCCGGTAGAACCGAACTGGGGCGCGAACCATCGCAACGTTTCCTTACGCGTGCCCGTGTGCGACGCCGACAACCTGCGCATAGAGCACCGCACCTCGGGCGCGGACGCCAATCCGTACCTCGTGACCGCTGCGATACTCGCCGGTGTGCACTACGGGCTGAAGAACCACTGCGACCCCGGCAGGATGGTGCAGGAAGGTGAGGTGATCGACCTGAAGCGCAAGCTACCGGCGAGGTGGGACACAGCCATCGAGAAATTCGCCCGCAGCCGAATACTGCCGGAGTACCTTGGAAGCGACTACTGCAAGGCTTACGCAATCAACCGGCGCGTCGAAGCCGAACGCTTCCACAACGCTGTCAGCGACGTAGACTTCGATTGGTATATGCGCGCGGTTTGAGCGCAGAAACCCGAATGCGGGTCAGGTCTCGTCCGAGCGGGCGAGATCACCCTCTATATGCCGCCCGGCCGCGAAATAATGCCACGCCGACCAGGGACCGACGACGAGGGCGATGAACAGCAGGCTGTAGCGCATGGAATCGGCGCCGAAAGACTTCTCCAGAAGGTCGCTCAAGACACCCGCCGACAGCGGTCCCAAACCCAAACCCACCGCGTTCAGGATGAACAGCAGCAAGGCGGACGCCACCGCACGCATCCGCAAACCCACCAGCCCCTGGATCTGTGCGAAGGTCGTCGCCAGGTAGAAGTTCGCGAAGATGGCCGGTATGACGAAGAACGCCAGTACCAGGTAAGGGTTTCCCACCAGGAATACCGGAAAGTGGAACAGCCAGGCGAACATCGTGGCCACAGCGACGCCCCACAGCGAGTATCGCTGGCCGCGGCGGCCCAGCCTGTCTGCGACATAGCCGCCGCCGACGTAACCCACGCTTCCCGCCGTACCGAGGATGATTCCAAGCCAGACGCCGATCTCCGATACGTTCATCCCGTGGGAACGGAACAGGAAGGTCGGGAAAAAGCTGACTACCGCGTAGCCGATGAAAGCAGCAAGTCCTGATCCCATCGCGAGGTGCAGGAAAGATTTACGCCCCAGAAGGAACCGCGCGACTGCCACTATGCCGGGTCTCGCGGCGCTGTCCTTCTTGCCGTCGGACTGGCCCCGGACGGGTTCGCTGATCGTGAACCTGACCAGCAGCGCAAGTACCAGCCCTGGCAGCCCCACGATAAGGAATGCCTCGCGCCAGCCGATATTCTCGGCGACCCAGCCACCTGCGAGGTACGCAATCATGATCCCGCCGGAGATTCCGAGGGTGAAGATGCCCATCGCCGTAGAGCGCTCTTCCGGTGCGTAGAGATCCGAGATGATGGAGTGCGCAGGTGGGCTGCATCCCGCCTCGCCCACGCCCACGCCGATCCGGGCGAGCGTCAGCTGCACGATGTTCGTGGCGACGCCGGACAACGCGGTCATTCCGCTCCAGACCGCTAACGACAGAGCGATAAGGTTACGGCGGTTCCAGCGATCCGCGAGGAGCGCTATTGGCACGCCCAACGTCGCGTAAAACAGCGCAAACGCGGAGCCGGCGAGGAAGCCCAGGATGGTATCGGTGACGCCGAACTCGGCTTTGATCGCGGGCAGCAGGATCGCCAGGATTTGCCGGTCGATGAAATTGAACGTGTAGACCACCACGAGAAGCGCCAGCACGTAACGACGCGTGGCGAGAGAGCGTTTCTGCGCGTCTGTCCGCGGCAATGCCTGCTCAACCGGCATCGGGCACCATCCTCACGGCAGTACAGCCTTGAAAATGAAGAAGAAGATAATGGACAGCAGCGCACCAATCGGTACGGTGACGAGCCACGATGCGAAGATCCGCCCTACGACCTTGAGATCAATTGCATCGATACCGCGCGCCATCCCCACGCCGAGTACCGCGCCGACCAGGGTATGCGTCGTCGATATCGGCAACCCGGTCCCGGACGCGATGACGATGGTCGTCGCCGCCGCAAGTTCTGCTGCAAACCCGCGGCTCGGTGTCAGGTGGGTAATCTTCTCGCCGACCGTTGCGATGACATGACGGCCCAACGTGGCCAGGCCGATGACGATGCCGATTCCGCCGAGCATCAGCACCCAGATCGGAAGCTTGGCGCTACTGCCGACGATACCGCCTTGAGCGACGGTGATCACGGCAGCGAGTGGGCCTATGGCGTTCGCTACGTCGTTCGACCCATGCGCAAAGGCCATGGAGCAGGCTGTTACGATCATCAACACGCCGAACACCCGCTCTACAGTGTAGAAGTGCTGCTTCTTGTCCAGCTTGCGTACGGGCTGGATGCGTCGTATGGCAACGCCGCCGATGGCCGCAATCGACACGGCAATCCCGGTAGCGATCAGGTAGCTCATGCCGCTGCTGAGATCGAGCCCGACGTGCTTCAGGCCCTTCAGTATCGTCACCAGGGTTACTGTGAAGGCGGCAAGAAAAATGTAGTAAGGGACGTAGCGCTTCGCTTTTGCGAGCGGGTCCTCCTGCCGGAGAATCAGCCGTTGAACGCTGCCGAATATCAGGTAAGCGATAACCCCCGCAGTCAGTGGCGAGATGACCCAGCTCATGACAATGGTGCCGACCTTGCTCCACTTCACCGCTTCCACGCCGATGCCGACTGCCGCGAATCCGACGATGGCACCGACAATCGAATGCGTGGTTGAGACCGGCCAGCCCTTGCGTGAAGCGATCAAGAGCCAGGTACCGGCGGCGAGCAGCGATGCCAGCATTCCGTACACCAGCAGTTCAGGCTGCTCGGTGAAATGATTCGAGTCCACGATGCCCTGCCGGATAGTCGACGTTACCTCGCCGCCGGCGAGTACAGCACCGAGGAATTCGAAGATCGCAGCAACCAGGATGGCCTGCCGGATGGTCAGCGCCTTGGACCCGACGGACGTCGCCATGGCGTTTGCAACGTCGTTGGCGCCGATACCCCATGCCATGAAGATGCCGAACACGGCCGCCAGGCCAATGTAGATTAGCTGTGCTTCCATAGGGCCCGTCAACATTCCCCGAACGCCGCAGCGGCGGCCAGATAATCGCAACGCAAGGCGCCGCCAGGGCGGCACCCACGATTTTGTTTTGTGTTCTTTAGCTTAATGCGAAAGCAGGAGTTCCAGCCGTCGCCCGACTCTCTCGGCCATGTCGGCAATCTCCCCGGTCAGTTCGATCACCCGGTAGAGAAACATGACGTTGACAGGCTCCAGGCTGCCTTCGACTGCGTACAAGGCCGAGCGTAATTCTGCCTGCAGGTCGTCGGTGTCGGTCTCGATCTCGTCGAGCTCTTCTATCATCGACGATACCAGCGACACTTCCGCGCCACGAAACCCTGCGGTGAAGAGTTCGTCAAGTTCGCGCACGCTCTTGCGCGCCTGTTTTGCAGCATCGACGCAACGCTGTACGAACTCGAGAAACTTGCCGGAAATCTCCGAAGGAATACTCATCTTCCGGCCGAGGACCAGCCCGGAAACGTCTTTCGTGCGATTCGCCATCTTGTCCTGCACGAGCAGGAGTTCGAGCAGGTCTTCCCGCGGAACCGGCATGAAGAGGCTCTTCGGCAGGTGCAGGCGAATTTCTTTTTTCAGGTCGTCGGCTTCGTGCTCCAGTTCTTCGATGGTGTCACGGATGGCCTGTGCCTCCTCCCAGTTTCCGGCTATCGCTGCCTCGAAAAAGCCCACCAGCTCGCGTGTGCAGCGATACGCGATGTCGCAGTGCTTCTCGAGCGGCATGACCGGCGAGGAGCCGAAGATATTGGCGAGCAGATTTGCCATTTTCGATGGTCTCGGACAGTTGACTCTGCGCTGCGCGCCGGCGGTTTCAGGGAACGCAGCCAGGTATCGCAGCGTGCGAAGCAATGTTAACACCGGCGCCGGCGCCGAGGCAGCGAATTGGCATAGCGTGTTAGACTCCCGTCGCCTGATTGCTGCCGGAGCGATAAGCGCGTGGGCCGTTGGTTGATGAAATCGGAACCTGGTACGTACAGCATCGACGATCTCGAACGGGATCGCATGGAGCCCTGGGACGGTGTCCGTAATTACCAGGCCAGGAACATGATGCGCGACCAGATGAAGCCGGGCGACAAGGCATTCTTCTACCATTCCGGCGGCGATGCTCCCGCAATCGCAGGCATCGCCAAGATCGCCAGCCAGGCATATCCGGACCCGACGCAATTCGATCCTCGTTCGAGGTACTTCGACCCGAAAAGCACGGAGGAGAATCCGCGCTGGTTCCTGGTAGACGTGGCTTTCGAGCGTAAACTGAAGCGGCCGATTACCCTGAAGGAACTGAAGGCACATCCCGCTCTCAGTGACTTCGCGCTCACGCGGCGGGGCAATCGCCTCTCGGTACTCCCGGTGAGCGACGAGCACTGGAAGCTGATCCTGTCACTGGAATAAGGGCCGCCGGCCAACCCCTTTAGCCTTCGACCAAAGCCTTCGACCAATGCGTCAGCCTGAAGATTGGCTATACTTCCCCGGCTAAGCCAGTAACAGCCGATTCCAGGAACTGGGGACTTCCATGAAATACAGCCATTTGATGCCGCTCATCGCCGCATTCACGGTCATCACCTGTGCCTCATGCTCGCGGGAGGAGACTCCCGAACCCCAGGTTGCGGAAGCCGCCAATAGCAACGGTGACCTCGTTAGGCGCGCGGGGGCACCACTCTTCGACGGTATGGGCGACCACCACCATCCGATCACGACCGAAGATCCCGACGCCCAGAGATATTTCGACCAGGGTCTCGTCATCGACTTTGCGTTCAACCATGCTGAGTCGGCGCGTTCGTTTCGCGCGGCGCAACGCCTCGATCCGGAGTGCGCGATGTGCTACTGGGGCGAGGCGCTCGCGCTCGGCCCGAACATCAACGTAACGAGTAACGGCAAGGTGGTGATGTCCGATGAGGACAGGATTGCCGCGCACGCCGCCATCCGGAAGGCAGTGGCCCTGAAGGACGGAGCCACTGAGCGCGAGCGCAACTACATCGACGCGTTGGCGACCCGGTACAACGGCGACCCGACGACCCCCCGGGAACCGCTCGATGAAGCGTATGCGGAAGCCATGCGCAAGCTTCACCAGAAGTATCCGGACGACGACGATGCCGCATCGCTGTTCGCGGAGTCCCTGATGAATACGATGCCGTGGGACTACTGGCTCGATGCAGAGAATCCCAAACCCAGGACGGTCGAGGCGCTGGACGCGCTTGAAGCTGTACTGGCCCGTACTCCGGACCACCCGATGGCGATACACCTGTACATACATGCCGTGGAGGCTTCGTCCCGTCCGGAACGCGCGGAGACTTTCGCGGATACCCTGGCTACCCTCGTACCGGGCGCGGGCCACCTCGTTCACATGCCCGCCCACATCTACTGGCGCGTCGGGCGATATCACGACGCCTCCGAGGCGAACGTGAAGGCGGCGGCCGTCGATGAGTCCTACATCGCCCAGTGCAACGCGCAGGGTTTCTATCCCGCCATGTACTACCCGCACAACATTCATTTCCTGTGGGCTGCGTCCAGCATGGAGGGTCGCAGCAAAGTGGCTGTCGACGCGGCACGGCGAGTGGCCAAAAACGTCAATCTCGAGATGATCGACCAGTTTCCGGGCGTCGAGTTTTTCCACACGATTCCGCTGCTCGCGCTGACGCAATTCGGCATGTGGGACAAAGTTCTCGCAGAGCCACAACCGCGTCGAGACCTCGAATTTTCGAATGGCATCTGGCACTACGTGCGGGCTACCGCATTCGCGCGAAAGAACGATCTCGAGGCGGCACGTGCCGAGCATGCGAAGCTGGTCCCGCTGAAGGATGCGACGGACGTGCACTTCCTGGACACCATCTACTATCCGGCTACCTCGCTGCTTGCGATCGCGGATGCGCTGGTGCTGGGCGAGATTGCACTGGCCGAAGGGAACATGGATGCCGCGGTCGATCACTTCCGCACGGCTGTCGACACACAGGACCAGTTGCCGTACACAGAGCCGCCGTTCTGGTACTACCCCACGCGGCACTCTCTCGGACGAGCGCTGCTGATGAAAGGCGATGCCGCGGAGGCCGAAGCGGTCTACCGCAAGGACCTCGAAGATTATCCGCACAACGGCTGGGCGATGTACGGCCTGATCCAGAGCCTGACGGCACAGGGCAAGGACGCATCGGAAATGCAGCAGATGTTCGACCATGCCTGGTCGCAAGCCGACGTGACGCTGACTGCATCCAGGTTCTGACGCGCGCCGGATGCCGGACACGCTGCTAGGGAAACGGACTCGGTATCCGGATCGTTATGCGCGGGACGTTCTCCGCGCCATTGCGCGCGCCGGTAATCGGGAGGTCCTCGGCATACGCGCGTCATTGCCGTTCCATGGCAAGGACATCTGGAACGCTTACGAGCTCACCTGGCTCGAGCCTTCGGGGAAGCCTGTCGTGGCGGTCGCGACGATCGAAGTAGATGCCGCATCGCTTGCTATCGTCGAGTCGAAGTCGCTCAAGCTGTACCTTAATTCGCTGGCGATGGAACGCTACGAATCCTCCCGGGATGTCGCGGCGCTGATCCAGCGGGATCTTGCCAAAACAGTGCTGGGCGACGTTTTCGTTACGTTGGCGACGCCTTCTTCCGTCGCGGACGCAGGTATTCGTGACCTCCCCGGCACCTGCATCGACGATGAGGCCGCTTCCTGCGACGTCTTCGAAGTCGACCCGTCACTCCTTGAGAACGCGGATGCGGGTACTGGCGGGACGGTATCAGAAGAGCTTCACTCGCACCTGCTGCGCAGCCTGTGCCCGGTGACCGACCAGCCTGACTTCGGCAGCGTCCTGATCCGGTATCGTGGGACGCCCATCGACCGTGCGTCCCTGCTTCGCTACCTGGTTTCGTACCGAAACCACAACGACTTCCACGAAAGCTCTGTCGAGCGCATTTTTGTCGACCTGAAGGAGCGGTGCGGCCCCGAAGCACTCACGGTCTGCGGATTTTTCAACCGGCGTGGAGGAATCGACATCAATCCTTTCCGCTCGGACTTCGAGGAAACAGGCAGCAGCTGGCGACTCTGGCGCCAGTAGATGCACGTGTCCTCTACTTTATGATGAGGTCATCCGAATCCAGCTGGTGGCCCCAGTCACGCTTTGCAGTGAGGTAACGGCGGTTTGCGGCGCTGACGCCGATAACGTGTTTCACCGGAGTAATATTCCTGACCCCGTAATTGTTGAGGTCGGTGATTTTCTTCGGATTGTTGGTCAGGAGGCGGAACGGCCGGTCGTTCAGGAAGTACCGGAGCAGTGCCGCTGCGTCGCTGAAGTCTCGCGAATCATCGGGCAGCCCCAGCGAGCGGTTTGCCTGGTAGGTGTCCTCGCCGGCGTCCTGCAAAACGTAAGTAGCGGCTTTCGCCCACAGCCCGATACCCCTGCCCTCATGGCCTGACATGTAGACGAGCAAGCCTCCTTCAGGGTCGTCTGCAATGCGTTCGAGCGCCGTGATGAACTGCGGTCCGCACTCGCAGCGGGCGGAGCCGAAGACGTCACCGGTGAGGCAGCTCGAGTGGACGCGCACCAGCGGGTTCGACCACTTGGCCGGATCCCCGACGACCAGCACGCTGTTGACTGCCATGGATGACGCGAGAATCGCGAACGACTGCTGCCCGTCCCGCTGGCGCAGCTCGTCAGCCAGTTCCTCCACCTTGCTCAACTCGGTGTGCCGAACGCTCGCGTACCAGTCCACCTCAAACTGACGACCGCTGCGCGCGATCGGCAGCGGAATCGGCCCCAGCACGCTGATCGCCTTCTCGCCCGCCACCAGCTCCTCGTCGGGTCCTATGACCCTGCCGCTCGCATCGATGCGCACGAGCTTCCCCTGCGCCAGCAGCCGCTCCCGTACCGTCGGATCTATGTACGTAAACATGGCGCGGAAGCGTACCACTCGCCGCCTGCGCGTACCTCCAATTAGGGGACATCCATCAACCGGGTTTCAATTGGGGACATCCATCAACTCGTCAACAGGTTCCAATTGGGGACATCCATCAACTCGTCAACCGCGACCCCGCCGACCATGCCGATCTTCAGTGGATGTCCCCTAATGAGTTCCCGTTTGGTGGATGTCCCCTAATGAGTTCCCTAATGAGTTCCCGGATCAATTTCGTGGATGTCCCCTAATGCGTTGCTGACCAGCGGGTCATTAACTATAATTGCTGACCCGTTGGTCAGTAAGGAAAGGTTGTGGCGAAGCCGAGGTTCAGGCGGCGCAAGGAGGACAGGCCGCAGGAGATAACAGCTGCTGCGCTGGAGGCGTTTGCGGAAAAGGGGTATTCGGCGACCCGGGTGACGGACGTCGCGAAGCGCGCGGGGGTCAGCAAGGGCCTGCTATACCTCTACTTCAAGACGAAGGAAGAGCTCTTCAAGGCGGTCGTAAAGAGCTTCGTCAGCCCGCGGATCGATGCGCTCAAAGCGGAGATCGAAAGCACCGAGCTGACCGCGGAGGGATACTTCCGCGGGCCGTTTCTTGCCTTCGCGAAACAGGTCCCGAAGTCGCCGGCGCGCATCCTGGTGCGGCTGATGATTGCGGAGGGCGCAAAACACCCGGACCTGACCGACTGGTACCACCGGAATGTCGTGAGCCATGGACTGGCAGCGCTTCGTTCGCTCATCGAACGGGGTGTGCGGGACGGCGAATTCAGGAAATCGGCGCTGCAGGAGTTCCCTCACATGGTGGTGACGCCGGTGCTGTTCGCCATCGTCTGGTCGCTCGTGTTCGGCGACCGCGCCGGCCTCAACAGCGACCGCTTCATCGAGGCCCAGGTGGACCTTCTGCTACGCGCCATCCAGGCTGATGGCACCGACGAGGCAGGTACCTCATGAATACGTCATTTATGGCTGTCCCCATCCTGCTGCTTGCTGCGGTCTTGTCCGGATGCGACACCGGGAATGGCCCGGCGCGCGTGGTCGGTCAGCTGGAGTCGGATCGTATCGAGCTTGTCGCAGACGCTGCCGAGCCGATCGTGCAAAAAAGCGTGGCCGAGGGGCAGGAAGTCCGGGCTGGCACGCTCCTCCTGGCACAGGATACGTCGCGCATAGCGGCCAGGCTCGACGAGGCGGAGGCCTTGCTGGCGCAAAGCGGCGCGCGCCTCGATGAGCTGACGCGAGGACCTCGGAAAGAACAGATAACCGCCGCACGAGCAAGTGTTGCCGGCGCGGAGCGGGAGCTTGAATTCCGCAGGATCGAATACGAACGGGCGAAGCGCCTGCATGGCGAGAACTTGGGCTCGGAGGAGTCGGTAGATCGCACCATGGCTGCACTCGATGCCGCCAGTGCAAATCTGGAAGTACAGGAGGCACGTCTCACCGAGCTTCTGGAGGGAACCACGGTCGAGGAGCTTCGACAGGCCGAGAACGCGGTAAGGCAGTTCGAGGCACGGGTCGCCCTGCTCGAGGTCGAAGAGCGGCGCCACACCACGAAGGCGCCAACGGACGGCATCGTCGACAGCATCCTGTTCGAGCCGGGCGAGCGTCCGGCGGTGGGGCAGCCGATGCTGATCTTCCTCTCGGGCGCGCAGCCTTATGCTCGCGTTTACATCCCGGAGTCGATTCGCGTTTCCATCTCTCCGGGCATGGCGGCCCGAGTGCATGTGGATGGGCTGGCGGAGCCGATAGACGGACGGGTGCGCTGGGTCGCAAGCGAAGCGGCTTTTACCCCCTACTTCGCGCTCACCGAACGGGATCGCGGGCGCCTGAGCTTCGCCGCCAAGGTCGACATCGAACCCGATCCGGATCTCCGCAGGCTACCCGACGGCGTACCGGTCGAGGTGGAGTTCCCGCAGTTGAAGCAGACCGAGTGACGTGATGCACGACGGAAAGCAAAGCGAGCGCGGCGATGACGCGTATGCCATACGCGCCCGCGGCCTCACGCGGCGCTTCGGCGACCTCGTTGCCGTCAGCAACCTCGACCTCGAGGTGCCGCGCGGGCGCATCTACGGGTTCTTGGGTCCCAATGGCTCGGGCAAGTCGACCACCATCCGCATGTTGTGCGGCCTGCTGACGCCCAGTTCAGGCAGTGCGACCGTGCTCGGCATGGACGTCGGCGGCAGTACGAAGCGGCTGAAGCCAAAGATCGGTTACA
The DNA here is from genome assembly GCA_035304285.1 of Woeseiaceae bacterium. Taxonomy (GTDB): domain Bacteria; phylum Pseudomonadota; class Gammaproteobacteria; order Steroidobacterales; family Woeseiaceae; genus IDS-8. Next base: position 11,013 of record DATGQI010000066.1, on the reverse strand, counting down.
TGACCCAGAGGTTTTCCCTCTACGGCGACCTGACGGTGCGGGAGAATCTCGAGTTCATCGCCGATATCTACTCCTACCCCCGCGGCGGCCGGAACGAGCGCATTGCCGAACTCCTGGCTTCGTACGATCTCGTGGATGTGGTCGGGCAACTCGCGGGGACCATGAGCGGCGGCCAGCGTCAACGCCTCGCGCTTGCCGCTGCTGTCCTGCATCGGCCCGAGCTCCTGCTCCTCGACGAGCCCACCAGCGCCGTCGACCCGCGCAGCCGGCGCGACTTCTGGGCGAAACTTTTCGAGCTCTCGGACGCGGGGACGACAATCCTCGTCTCCACGCACTACATGGACGAAGCAGAACGCTGTCACAGGCTCGCCATCCTGGACCGTGGCGTGAAAGTTGCGGACGGCCCGCCCGCGGAACTGCAGGAAAACACCGGGATGACGATCATCGAGATTCGTGCCGAATCACCTTCGCGAGCACAGGCAGAGCTTGCCATGCTACCCGAGGTCAAAAGTGTTACGCAGCTCGGTGTGAGGCTTCGGGTCCTGGTTCCGTTGGAAACAGCGGCTCCCCTCGAGCTGGTAACAGGCACCCTGTCGGCTGCAGGTCTCCCCGCCGAGAGCAGCATCGTGGCTGCGTCGCTCGAGGACGTATTCGTCGCGGTTACCAGCGATGCCGATAACGTGGAGCGCGCCGCGTGAAGTCGCTGATACGGTTGCTTGCCGTGATGCGCAAGGAACTGCGGCAGCTCGGCCGCGACCGCATCACGTTCGCGATGATCGTCGGTATTCCGATAGGGCAGATTCTCCTGTTCGGCTACGCGATCAACACCGACGTGAGGAACCTGTCCGCGGCAGTTGCCGACCAGGCAAACACGCACCTGTCGCGGGAGTTCGTCTCAAACCTCCGGCACACCCAGGTCCTCAAGATCGGCCAACCGGCGGAAAGCCCTGAAGAACTGGAAGCCCTGCTGCGGAGAGGGAAGATATCCGTCGGCGTCCACATCCCCCACGATTTCGACCGTCGCGTACTCGATTCCCGGCCCGACGCCCATCTCCTCGTCGACGGAGCTGACCCGACGATCCTCGGCGTCGCGAACCAACTCGTCGCGATGCCCATCGCTTTCGACACCTGGACCGTTGCCCAACCGACGCAACGAGGCCTGGAAGTCCGGCCGTATTACAATCCGGAGCGACGCACTGCAGTCAATATCGTGCCGGGGTTGATCGGCGTCATCCTGACACTCACGATGATGCTGTTCACGGCAGTTGCAATCGTGCGCGAGCGCGAACGGGGTAACCTGGAGCTACTCATCAACACCCCCGTCAGCAACACGCAACTGATGGTCGGAAAGGTAGTGCCTTACATAGGGATCGGCCTGATCCAGCTTGCTCTCATCATTGGCGTGGGAAAACTCCTGTTCAACGTGCCGATACGAGGGAGTGTCCTCGACCTGTACCTGGCCGCCCTGGCGTTCATCGCGGCCAACCTCGCGCTCGGCCTTTTCATCTCCACCGTGGCGAAGACGCAGTTCCAGGCAATGCAGGTGACGTTCTTCATCCTGCTGCCCTCGATACTGCTGTCGGGCTTCATCTTTCCGTTCGCCGGGATGCCGCTCGTTGCCCAATACCTGGGCGAAGTACTGCCGATAACGCACTTCATTCGCCTGACCCGGGGCATCATGTTGCGTGAAGCATCGCTTGCGGAGCTGAGCAACGAGCTGTGGATCCTGCTCGGGTTCACGATCGTCGCGATGACGGGCGCCGTCATGCGCTTCTCGCGCCGGCTCGACTGAGCTGCCGGTTTGCCCAACTCTCGTGCATGAACTAGTATGAATCCCTGATCGCACAGCTTTTCAGGGCGGCCGAAAATGAACAACATATCGCAAATCCTGAGCGTCATCGATCCCACCACCGACGATCAGCCCGCGCTGCGCCGCGCCGCCTGGGTAGCCTCGAATACCGGCGCCGAAATCGAGATGCTCATCTGCTATTACAACGAGTACTTGAGCGGGGACCGACTTTTCGATTCGCGCTCGTTGCAGGAAACGCGCCGCGAAGTCCTGGAAGGGTACGAGAAGTTCCTCGAAACGCTTGCGCAACCGTTGCGGGAATCCGGGCTCACCGTGAAGACCCGTGCCATATGGGACCATCCTCTGTCCGAGGGCATTGTCCGGCATGCCGCCGCCCTGAATGCCGACCTGGTATTCAAGGACACGCACCACCACTCTGCTATATCCCGCGCATTGTTGACGAATACGGACTGGAGCCTCATTCGCGCGTGTGCATCCCCGTTATGGCTGGTCAAATCCCGTGAGCTGCCTGAGAAGCCCGTCATTCTCGCGGCAATCGACCCGATGAACGAACACGACAAGCCCGCGGCACTGGACGACGAAATCCTGATGCTGAGCAAAAGTCTCGCGCAGGCATCCAACGCCGAGATGCATGTGTTCCACTCCTACGACCCGCGCGTCGCTATTTCGACCGCCACGGCCAATGCCTACATTCCCGTGTCATTGCCATTCGATGAAATCGAAAAGCAGATGCGGCAGCAACACTCGAAGCGCTTTGACGAAATCACCACGTACCACGAAGTTCCCCCCGATCACGCCCACCTCGTTTCCGGGCTCGCACACGAGGAGCTCCCCGCACTCGCCAGGGAAATGGATGCGCTCGTCGTCGTCATGGGTGCCGTGGCGAGGAACCCGCTGAAGCGACTGTTCATCGGTTCCACAGCCGAACGAACCCTGGGCAACCTCCCCTGCGACATGCTGATCGTCAAGCCGGCATGGTTTCATACCGCTGCAGACTCCTAGTCCGGGCTAGAGAAGGTCTCCCAGGAAGGTCTTTTGTCAACGGAATGCGGTGAATCAGCCGCTCAACGCACGGTAAAACATTCTCACCGAAACGGTCAGCAGGAACAGACCGAACAACAGGCTCAAGTGCCTCCGTGACAAGCGGTGCGCGATCGCCGCGCCCAGCGGAGCCGCGAGGAACGTCGCAGGCGAGATCACCGCAAAGCCCACCAGGTTGACATAGCCGACGCTGCCCGCCGGCAAGCGCGGGTCGTTGAAGCCGGCAATCATGAACCCTATCGTGGCGGGAAGGCTTATCACGAGGCCGAACAGCGCAGCGGTGCCGACGGCGCGATGAATGGGCTTGTTGAATAGCGTCAGTATGGCGACGCTCAAGGTGCCGCCGCCGATTCCCATCATGCTTGATACGGCGCCGATACCAGCCGGGATGACAGGAACGAAAGCACCTGTGGGAACGTCGGGTGCAAGCGTGCGCCCCTCCAGAGGCAGCACCATCTTCAGGGCAACGACGAGCGCAACGACGGCAAAGATTATGGCAAGCACGTCGCTGTGCACACGAGCGGCGATAAACGTGCCCGCGAGAGCTCCGAGCAGCACGAAAATTGTCCAGCGACGCACCAGCTCCAAGTCGACGGCGCCGCGCGAATGATGCGCGCGTGAGGATGCGATCGAGGTGGGGATAATGGTTGCGAGCGAGGTGGCGACCGCGACGTGCATGCGAATCGCCTGGTCGACGCCCAGGTATGCCAGGGCCGCCTCCAGCACCGGCACGATGACGATCCCGCCACCGATGCCCAGCAGGCCGGCCAGGATTCCACCGACGCCGCCCGTGATGAGCATGGCGACGATGAGAAACGCGTAGTCCGCCATTGATCAGCCCGCAGGACCGGCGGGCCGTCTTCCTAGCCTGGACTGTTCATGATGCGCTCACGTTCTTGCCTGATCCTGCGGGCATCGGCGCAGAATTTCATGAACGAGCCTGGCCAAGGGCTGCGGCATGGAAGCGAAGGTGTTTCTCCATGAAGGTGGAAATGAAGTAGTACCCATGGTCGTAACCTTCATGGCGGCTCAGGTTCAGCGCAACGCCCTGCTCCCGGCAAGCGGCTTCGAGGAGATGAGGGTGCAATTGCTCTTCGAGGAACTGGTCGGACAAGCCCTGGTCGACGAGTATCTCGTGAGCCGGCCTGGATATCCCGCCTTCCTGGCCAATCGACTTGACCAGTTCTGTCGCATCGTACTTAAGCCAGCTCTTTCTGTTCTCGTCTGAGGAGCCGAGGTAATTCCCCAGTGCCTTCTCACCCCATGGACAATTGACCGGGCTCGATATGGGCGCGAACGCCGAGATGCTCGTGTACGTCTCCGGATTCCTGAGGCCCAAGGTGAGTGCGCCGTGTCCACCCATCGAATGGCCGAAGATTCCTTGCCGCGAGCGGTCGCCCGGAAACTCGGCGAACACGAGCTCTGGCAACTCCTTCGTCACGTAGTCGTACATATGGTAGTGCCGGTTCCACGGCGCTTGCGTGGCGTTGACGTAGAAGCCTGCGCCCAGCCCGAAGTCGTACGCGCCTTCCGGGTCGTCCGGCACGTTCTTGCCGCGCGGGCTGGTGTCCGGGGCAATCAGCATCAGGCCCAACTCGGCCGCCATCCGCTGTGCGCCGGCCTTGATCATGAAGGTTTCTTCGGTACAGGTCAGACCTGAAAGCCAGGTAAGTGCCGGGACGGGAGCCTTCGCCGCGTTTGGCGGCACGAACACGGAAAACTGCATGTCGCAGTTGTTGACGTCGGACTGGTGACGATAGAACCCCACCGTCCCCTCGAATGCGCGATGCTCGCTCAGTTTCTCCATTGACAGGTACCTTTATTTGTCGTCCGGTCGCTGAAAGACAAGTGACGAATTCGTGCCGCCGAAGCCGAAGCTGTTCGTCATGACGGTCCGCAGACCTGCATTATCGATCCGCTCTGTCACGAGCGGCATGCCTTCGGCCTCCGGATCGATATCGAACACGTTGATCGACGGCGCAATGAAATCATTCTGCAGCATGAGCAGGCAATGTATCGACTCCTGCACGCCGGTTGCTCCCAGGCTATGGCCGCAGAGCGATTTGCTCGACGCGAATCGCGGAATTTCCTCGCCGAAAACCTCGCGAATTGCCTGCAACTCGCGGGTATCGCCCACCGGGGTGCTGGTGCCGTGGGTGTTGATGTAATCGACAGGCGCATCCACGGTAGAGCGTGCAAGTTGCATGCAGCGCACCGCGCCTTCGCCGGAAGGCGCCACCATGTCGAACCCGTCGGAGTTTGCTCCGTAACCGACAATCTCGGCGTAAATTTTCGCACCGCGCGCGAGGGCGTGCTCGAACTCCTCGACGACGACCATTCCCGCACCGGCGGCGATGACGAAGCCGTCTCGGCCCTGGTCGTAGGGACGCGATGCGGTGGCGGGTGAGTCGTTGTAGCTCGAGGACAGGGCGCCCATCGCGTCGAAGAGGCTCGCAAGGGTCCAGTCCTCCTCCTCCCCGCCGCCGGCAAACACGATATCCTGCTTGCCGAACTGTATCTGCTCCATGGCCGCGCCGATGCAATGCGCGCTGGTCGCGCAGGCCGAGGTGATCGAATAATTGACGCCCTTGATCTTGAACGGTGTCGCCAGGCACGCGGAGACGGTGCTGCCCATGGTCCGGGGAACCATGTATGGGCCAATCTTGCGCACCCCCTTTGCCCGCAGCGTGTCGGCGCTCAAGACGATGTTGGAGCTCGACGCGCCGCCGGAGGCGGCAATGAGGCCGGTACGCGGGTTTGAGATATCCTCATCTTCGAGGCCGGAATCTTCTATCGCCTGGCGCATGGCGATGTAGGAATAGGCCGCGGCGTCGCCCATGAAGCGGCGAATTTTGCGGTCGATGTGATCGGAGATATCCAGCGCAACGCTGCCGCAGACCTGGCTGCGGAGGCCCATCTCGTGGAACTTCTCGTTGAACGTGATGCCGGAACGGCCCGCTTTCAACGACTCCAGCACTTCCTCCCGGCTGTTACCGAGGCAGGAAACAACCCCGAGACCGGTAATTGCGACACGCCGCATCAATTCTCCAGTGCGCTAAAAATTGTCGGTGGAGGTGAACAGCCCGACCCTCAGATCCTCGGCTGTATAGATTTGTCGTCCGTCCACCGACACGGTTCCATCGGCGATCGCGAGAACCAGCTTGCGCGTGATCAGCCGTTTCATCTGTAAATTGTATGTGACCAGGCGCGAGCTCGGCAAAATCTGGCCGCTGAACTTGACGTTGCCGACGCCTAACGCCCTGCCGCGCCCCTTGAAGCCATGCCAGACCAGGAAGAAGCCCACCAACTGCCACAGCGCGTCCAGCCCGAGGCAGCCGGGCATGACCGGGTCGCCGGCGAAATGGCATTTGAAAAACCACATGTCGGGGTCGATATCGAGTTCCGCGATAATCTCGCCCTTGCCGTATTGCCCGCCGGTGTTCGCGATCAGCGGTACCCGGTCCGTCATTAGCATATCCGGCAGGGGCAGCTTGGCGCTATCGGGGTCGAACAGCTCACCGCGAGCGCACTGCAGCAGCTCCTCGCGGCTGTAGCAATTCTTCCGGTCCGGCGGCAGCTCAACCGCAGGCGTCTTTGCAGATTTCTTACCTGTTTCGCTCATATGCGCTCCGGCGCATCGACAAATGGACGCATTCGGCCACAAATGCGCCGCGTCAGTTTCTGAACCGTCAGTTTCGGGCGTGTGAAAAGATCGGCCGGCCGGCGCAGCGCCACCGGTTCTCTCATTCAATGGCGAGCCATCTTACAGAACAACCGGGCCCAATGATGCCATTGAGATCTTGCAGCGCCGACCTGTCAGCCCCCGGATCACCAGGAGCCGGCCATGCCGGCGAGTTCGCTGGTGATCGCACTCACCCGCCCAGTCGGGCTCGTGAGGCGCCCGGAAAGCCTGGTGGGTGCGCCGGCTGCAAATCCTCATACCTTGTCGTAGTCCAGCACGACGGTGTCCGTCGTGGGAACCGACTGGCATGCGAGGACGAAACCCTTCTCGACTTCCCACGGCTCGAGGCCATAATTCGCGCGCATCCTCACCTTGCCTTCGCGCAGCCATGTCCTGCACGTCGCACAGACTCCCGCCTTGCAGGAATACGGTAGCTCCAGGCCTTCTTCCGCGGCGGCATCCACGATGTTCGCACTGGCCGCTGACATGCCGAACGTCTTCTCGTGCCCGTCCATGATCACCGTCACGTTAGCCAGGTGATCCGGGCTACGAGCCGGGACGGGTGCCGGAGAAGGCTGCGCGGTCCCGCGGCGCGGCACGCCGTAGCGCTCAACGTGAACAGCGGATTTCTCCATGCCGAGCGCTGTGAGGGCCTCGCTCACGGTATCGATCATCGTGTCCGGCCCGCACACGAAAGCCTCGTCAGGATTCTGCCGGACGAAGGCCTGCCATAGCTCGCGTACTTTGGGGGCGTCCAGGCGGCCGCTCATCAGCGAAAACTCCTGCTCTTCCCGGCTGAAGATGAAGGTGAGCTGCAGTCGCTCCGGGTAGCGGTTCTTTAGCGCATACAGGTCCTCGATGAACATCGTGCTGCGCTGTCGGCGATTGCCGTAGAAGAGCAGGAAACGGCTGTCGGCCTCGTTCTGCAGTGTCGTCTGCATGATAGAGAGGATCGGCGTAATGCCGCTGCCGGCGGCGAACGCAACCCGGAACTTGGGTTTGGCAGCGCCACCCGAAACCTCGGCTGGCTCGCTTTTAACGTGAAACTGTCCGAACGGCGGCATGACCTCTATTTTCGTACCCGCCGACAGGCCGGACTTCACATACTCGGAGAACAGGCCGCCCGGCTGCACCCGCACACCGATCTCGAGCGGCCACTGGCCGGGCGTGGAGCAGATGCTGTAGGTGCGGCGAATTTTGCGGCCGTCGCGAACCACTTGCAGCGGCAGGTGCTGGCCAGGCAGGAAACGAAATTGCTCGCGCAGCTCCACCGGCACCTGCAGACGGATGCGCATCGCATCCTCGGCTTCGGGTGTCACGGACAAGACGGTGAGGCTGTGGAATCGTCGCATCGTAGTGGGAGGCTAGTGCCTGTCCGGCAGGTAAAGGTATTCGTGGGATGGCATCAGATGCACTTGAAGTATTCGAAGGGTTCCAGGCACTCGTCGCACTTGTACGATGCCTTGCAGGGCGTGGAGCCGAACTCGCTGACCTGCGTTGTCCGCTCCGTCGAGCAACGCGGGCAATGTACGGCGCTCCGTCCAAGCAGGCTGCGTTTGCCCGCGGCGTGCTCCGGAGGCGCGATTCCGTACCTGCGCAGCTTCTGCCGGCCCGTCTCACTCAACCATTCGGTCGTCCAGGGAGGCGACAGCACGCGCTTGATGGTTACCCGCTCAACGCCATTGCGTTGGAGCTTCGAGACGATCATCTGCTCGATCACCTCGGTCGCCGGACAACCGGTGTAGGTTGGCGACACATGCACCTCGACACCGTCAGGCTCGAGGACTACGTCCCGCACTATGCCCAAGTCCATGATACTGAGCACCGGGATCTCGGGGTCGGCTACCGCATGCAGAAGCGTACGGACGTCCTCGAGCGTCAGGGATCCAGCCTGCTGCGGGATGCTGCTCATGCTTCGGCTCGTTACCAGCTACCAGCGAGCGCCGGGATAGGCTCGCTGCAAAAACTGCATCTCGGCCACGAGGTACCCCAGGTGCTCGCTGTGCCTGCCCTGGCGCCCGCCGCCGGCCATCCACTGCGCGGGCGGACGAGTGAGCGTGGCCTCGGCAAGTACCGCGTCGACCCTGCTGCTCCAGTCAGCCTCGAGCTGCTCCAGCTGCGGCCCGTTCCAGTTGAGCCTGAACGTTTCGTCGACCTCGTCGCCGGCAAACATCTCCCCGGTAAACCTCCACTGGTCATCGAGCGACTGCTGTACGCGTGCGTGACTTTCGGCTGTGCCGTCGCCGAGACGCACGAGCCACTGTGAAACGTGGCGCAGGTGGTAGCGAATCTCCTTCACCGCACGTGCCGCGACCTCGGCTATGCGAGCGTCGCTGCAGTCGGTGAGTGCTTCCAGTTGCAGCACGTAAAAGGACTCGAACAGGAACTGCCGGACAATAGTGTCGCCGAAATGACCGTTCGGCTGCTCGACCAGCAGCAGGTTACGAAATTCACGCTCATCCCGCAGGTACGCGAAATCGTCTTCGCCCCGGCCCCTGGCTTCCAGTTCGCCGGCGTAGCTGTAGAAAAGCCGTGCCTGGCCGATGTAGTCGAGGGCGAAGTTCGCGGTGGCGAGTTCCTCTTCCAGTTCGGGAGCCCGCGTCACCAGCTCCGACAACCGCTGTCCCAGCACCAGCGCGTTGTCGCCCAGGCGCAGGACATAGTTGAAGCGTGCGTCGTTACTGTCCATGGCACTAAAGGTTCTCAACGCCATCGGGAATCTCGTAAAAAGTCGGGTGCCGGTAAATCTTGTCCGCCGCAGGATCGAAGAAAGCGGCGGATTCGGCAGGGTCGGACGCGACGATCTCGCTCGAGCGAACAACCCAGATGCTGACGCCCTCGTTGCGCCGCGTGTAGACGTCGCGCGCGTGATCCAGCGCCATCTGGTCGTCCGCCGCATGCACGCTGCCCGCGTGCCGATGGCTCAGCCCGGAGCGCGTCCGGATGAAGACTTCGTAGAGCGGCCAGGTTTCGTCAGCCACGGCCGTGACCTCCGGCGGTCGAGGCGGTCTCGACACTTGCCCGGCCCTGGTGCTTCGCTGCGTAGGCGTGCGCCGCGGCTCGCACCCAGGCCCCGTCCTCCTGGGCTTCCCGCCGGTGGCGCAGGCGCTGGCGGTTGCAGGGGCCGTTGCCGGCAAGCACGTCGTAGAACTCTTTCCAGTCGATCTCGCCGAAGCGATAGTGACCGGTAGCCGCGTCGTGCTCGAGCTTGTCGTCCGGAATCTTCAGCCCGAGGAACTCGGCCTGGGGCGCGGTGATATCGATGAACTTCTGCCGAAGTTCGTCGTTCGTGAACCGCTTGATCTTCCATGCCATCGACTGTGCCGAATGTTTCGATTCGCTGTCGCTCGGGCCGAACATCATGATGGAAGGCCACCACCACCGGTTGAGGGCATCCTGCGCCATCTCCTTCTGCTCGCTGCTGCCCCGGCAAAGTTCGAGCATGATCTCGAAGCCCTGGCGCTGGTGAAAACTCTCCTCCTTGCAGATCCGCACCATCGCGCGTGCATAAGGCCCGTAGGAACAGCGGCAGATGGGTATCTGGTTCATGATCGCCGCGCCGTCGACCAGCCAGCCGATCGCGCCGACGTCCGCCCATGTCAGCGTGGGATAGTTGAAGATGCTGGAGTACTTCGCCTTGCCGCTCAGCAGCCCATCGACCATTTCGTCGCGCGAAGTGCCAAGGGTTTCCGCCGCACTGTAAAGATAGAGGCCGTGCCCTGCTTCATCCTGGACTTTTGCCAGCAGAATCGCCTTGCGACGCAGCGTAGGCGCACGCGTCAGCCAGTTGCCCTCTGGCTGCATGCCGATGATTTCCGAATGCGCGTGCTGGGAGATCTGCCTCACCAGCGTCTTGCGATATGCCTCGGGCATCCAGTCCTTCGGCTCTATCTTCTCTTCGGCGTCAATGCGCGACTGGAAACGGCTCAGCTGCGTTTCCGTTTCCGCTGCCGCCTCACTCGCTCCCGGCTGGTCGAGGCCCTGGGTGTACATCTCTTGAAGCTCCGGTGATCAAGCGTCCAATGTGTCACGCTTTTTAGACAAATTCAACGATTTCTGTGTCATAAATGACCCAGTTCCGCGGGAACAACAGGCGTTCCAGGCGCTCCGATCGCCCGGGACTGGCCGCGAAACAGCGCCACGAGCTTTCCTTCCTGGTTGGTGACCGTCACGTCGTAGGTTCCGCTGCTGCGCCCGCGGTGCTGCTCGCTGGCCTCCGCCAGGAGCGCATCTCCCAGCCGCGCGGAGCGAACGAACTGGATGCTGGCGCCTGAGGCGAACGTCGCCTGGTCATAACCGTTGCAGGCGAAGGCGAACGCGGTGTCCGCCAGCGTGAAGATATAGCCGCCGTGACAGACGCCGAGGCCGTTGATCATCCGCTCCGTCACTTCCATGCGCGCACTGGCGCTACCGGCATCGTTTACCTCGACCGCGATGCCCAGTTCGCGCGTTGCGCGGTCCTTCACGAACATTTCATCCG
>DATGQI010000065.1:0-9054 GCA_035304285.1 Woeseiaceae bacterium | reverse complement strand
CACACCTTTCGATACCCAGCAGCTATGGGAGGATTTCGACGCCGACGGCCGCGGCGGCACGCCGCGGTTTCGTTATCCCGAACCAGGCATAGACATTGCCGGAACGCGTGAACTGCTGCTCGACTTGCCTGTGCGCGAGATAGAGGAACCGGTTTTCAAGGCACTGCTTTCGGAAAAGCAGCGGGAACTGGATCGACAGCTCGAATTGGTGGACCTTCGTGGCACGGACGGCTTCCTGCCGGTGAGCATCGACCTCTTCGGCACGGCTACCGCGGAACTTTGCGCTGATGCATTGCACATACTCGACGTTGTGCCGCCGGGAATACCGGGGAGCGGACAGTTCGTCGGTGCATCCCACATCGTTGATGCCGCCATGAAACAGTTCGATCACTATCGCAGAAAGTGCCCGGACTTCTCGGCGGATGTGCGGCGGTCCAGGAACGTGTCCGCCGGATTGATGGTATCAAACAGCACGCTGCTCATCTCCGAGGACGCGCGGGTACCTCGCGATCGGCTGGATGCGCTCCTGCATCATGAGATCGGCACACACATACTCACCTGGCACAACGGTGCCCACCAGCCACTGCGTCAGCTCCAATCCGGCCTGGCGCACTACGATGAACTACAGGAAGGCTTAGGCGTCCTCGCGGAGTACCTGGCGGGCAACCTCTCACCCGCGCGCCTGCGAACATTGGCGGCGCGCGTCATCGCCGTGCGCCACATGGCGGATGGCGCATCCTTCGTCGACACGTTCAATGAACTGAAAACCAGGTTCGCCTTCACCGGTCGTTCCGCGTTCATTATAACGACAAGGGTATTTCGCGGCGGCGGGCTGACCAAGGACGTTGTGTATTTGCGGGGCCTCAAGCGGCTGCTCGCATACCTGCGGGAGGGTCATCCGTTCGAGCAGTTGCTGATCGGCAAGTTTTCGCTGTCTCAGATCCCGGCGATCCGCAAGCTGGATGCAGCGGGCTGGCTGCAGGCACCTAAGCTGGTTCCTGCCTATACCCACAACGCGGCAGCGCAACGCCGCCTTGTCGAGTGCACCGAGGTTCCGCTGGACGGTCTTTACCAGAGGCTGGTCGCATGAGGGCTACCGCATGAAGATTGGATTCGTCATCAATGATATCCACACGGAGATCGCAGCCTACGCGACAGTGCGCCTGGCGAGGTCCGCCCGGAATCTCGGGCACGACGTGTGGCTGTTCGGCGTCGCGGATTTTATTTACGACCCCGACGGCTCCGTACACGCCACTGCGGTGACGCCGCAGAAGAAGAAATACAAGGACAACGAAGAACTCCTGGAAGAACTGCAGGATGAGGAAGCGGAGTACGATCGCATACCTATCGACGGACTCGATGTCCTGCTCCTGCGCAACGATCCGGCGGAAGATGCAACCAGCAGGCCGTGGGCGCAGACCTCCGCCATCCTGTTCGGCAAGCTCGCGATCGAGCGCGGCGTACTCGTACTGAACGATCCCAGTCACCTGGCGTACGCACTGAACAAGACCTACTTCCAGCACTTCCCGGAGCAGGTTCGGCCGGACACCTGTATCGCGCGCGACAGCGACAGCATCCGGCGCTTCATCGAGGCGCACGACGGAAGCGCGGTGATAAAGCCTCTGCAAGGTTCCGGCGGGCAAAACGTGTTCCTCGTGCAGCCGGGAGAAGAGGCGAACCTGAACCAGATGGTGGAAGCGGTACTGCGAGATGGCTATGCCATCGTCCAGGAGTACCTTCCCGCCGCTCGCGAAGGAGACATGAGACTCATTGTAATGAACGGCCGCCCCCTGCAGGTCGACGGGAAATACGCCGCCTTCCGCCGCGTCAACAAGGAAGGCGACGCACGTAGCAACGTGAAGGCCGGTGGCAAGATCCAACCCGCGGAGCCCGACGAACATGCGTTGCAGCTGGTGGACATGGTTCGGCCCAAACTGGTACAGGACGGCATGTACCTGGTCGGCCTCGACATCGTCGGCGAGAAGTTGATGGAGATAAACGTATTCTCGCCGGGCGGAATCGGCGTCGCGGAAAGGCTCTACGAGGTCAATTTCGCCGACCAGATCATCGCAGACCTCGAGCGAAAGACGCTGACCCGGTCGTACTACGGGCACCGGTTGACGAATGCCCAGCTTGCGACATTGTGAGGCGCCGCCTGCTCAGTATATAACCCTGTCTTTCCATCAAGAACGATACCAATGGCAACAGGTTGCAGTCACCGCCGTCCCGTCGAAACGGACACATGAGCATACGCATCGGCTGGCTTTCAGTCGTTGCCTTGTCGATAACCCACGCCGCATCCGCTGATGCGCTGATCGACCGCGACAACAGCCCGCTCTCGGGGCTTTTCGGCTTTCCTGACAGCCGCGAAGGCAGCCTGCTGCCGGCCAGCGGCGACAGCCGCTGGGAGCTCTCCGCTTCGGTCTCCAGCCACTCGACAAGCGATTCCGGCGGAGCGGAAACACTGCTGTTCGACGGCGAAACAAGCCGTATTGGTATGACCTGGCGCCGCGGTATCACCAGGCGCCTCGAACTGGGCGTCGAGATTCCGTGGGTGCTGCACGAATCCGGGAACCTCGATTCCTTTATCGACCGCTGGCACGACATCTTCGGCCTGCCGGACGGCATTCGCGACGAACGTCCGAACGACCGCCTGCTGTTTCGGTATCGCGATGGTGCGCGCCTCCTGACGATGCAACGCAACGCCAACGGCCTGGGCGACGTGCGTTTGCTTGGCGGATGGCAGCTCAGCAGAGGAACGGAGGGCAGTTCGGCGATACGCTTCAGCGTCAAGCTCCCGACGGGCGATAGCGATTCGCTGCTCGGCAGCGGCAGTGCCGACGTCAGCCTGGGCCTCGCAGGCGATCGCAGCAGGCTTATGGGCACGGAGCGGCTCGCCGGCTTTTACCGGGTGCACGCTACGTGGCTGGGCGCTCACAAGATCAGCGTGCGACGCAACCACGTCGTGGTCGGACAGGTGTCGGGCGGGATGAGCTACGCGCTGACGCCGCGCTCATCGCTCACGTTGCAGGCGCTGCTGCGTAGCCCCGTGTACGATTCCGATGTCTCACCGCTCAGAGACTTCGCCGCCTCGGTCACGATGGGGGTGCGCTTTCGCCTGCCGCACGACTACTCGCTCGCACTGGCCGTCGGTGAAGACATTCACCCGCACTCGATGCCGGACGTCACGTTCAGCATGCAGTTGCAGCGGCGGTAACCGCGAGCTGGTCAGAATCGGGCGCTGTAGGAGCCCGTCCTACGGGCGACAATCGGAAGCCTAAGTTCCTTCTATTCCGGGCGCTCGCCTATGAAGGGCGCGACCTGCTCCGAGACCTTGCTTCTGTCGCCTACGACCACCAACGTCATGTCTTCCTCGCGCAGGTATTCGCGGGCAATTTCGGAAACCTGTTCCGGTGTGATCGCGTGTACCTCGCTGACGTAGTCCGTAAGGTAGCTTTCCGGCAACTCGTGATGATCGATGTAGCTCAGCACGTTGATGATCCCGCCGCGCGTCGAATTCTGCAGCACGAAAACGCCTGCGCTGTAGTTCTTGACGCCTTCCAGCTCTTCGGCTGGCGGAGGATTCTCCTGCAGCTCATCTATCTCGTTGACGATCTCCTGTATCGCAGGGCCGGTAACCTCCGTGGTGACGGCGGCCACCTGTGCCCAGTAGCCGTCCTTGTAACGCGTCGAGAGCGAGCTGAACGGCGAGTAGGTATATCCCTTGTCCTCGCGAATGTTCCGGGTTATGCGAGAAGAGAAGAAACCGCCCAGTAGCGTGTTGCTGACCTGCAGCGGGATCCAGTCCGCGTGCCCGGGACTGATGGTCGGCAGCCCCAGGTAGATGTTGGACTGCGATGCCTCCGGCCGGTCGATGACGTCGACCACCACTTTCCCTTCGGCCGGCTGCGGGATATCGATGAGGGGGTCGGGGCCCGCCTTCCAGTCCGCGAAGGCTTCCTCGACTGCTCGCACGGTCTCCTGGTCGTTGAACTTACCGGCAACGATCACGTGCGTCCGCTTTGCGCCAAAGTTTCCTTCGTAGAAGCCGCGCACTGCATCAACTTCGTAACCTTGCAGTTCTTCTTCTTCCGGAAACAGCTGGCCATATGGATGCTCGCCATACAGTGCTTCACGGAATGCAGCCATCGCCATCTGGTCGGGCTGTGTTTCGGCCACGCTCAGCATGCGCAGGCGGTCGCGACGCAGCCGTTCCAGTTCACTGGCGGGGAAAGACGGGTTGCGGACGATGTCGGCAAGCAGCCTCGCCATGTCCGGCGCAAACTCCGTCAGCACGTCGCCGGTGATCGTCGTCAGGTCCTCGGTCACCGTGACGTTGACCTGGCCGCCCATCGCGGCCGCCTGCATGGCGATGTCCTCCGCGGTGCGCGAGGCCGTGCCTTCGAGAATGAAATCACCGGTGAGGTCGGCAAGCCAGGTCTGGTCCCCCTCGTTGAGGTTGCCGGCGTTTACGATGACGGAGATCGTAGCTTTGGGAACCGCGCCGAACTGCACTGCCGTTATCTTCAGGCCGTTGTCGAGCTGGCGCACGTCGCGTTCCGGCAGGGCAAAGTCTTTCGGCGGACCTCCGGGCGGCGGCGTTTCACGCGCGTCCGTTTGACTTTCCGGTTGACTGGCAGACTGGTCCTCAGTCAGTGCAGGCGAACCGACGAACAAAGCAGCGGCGGCAAGTGCAACGGCAGTCACAAACCGATTCCTGTTTTTCTCAATCATTGCTGGCTACCTCTTCTCCTTCGGAGCCCGGGCCGGCCTCCAGCGTCAGTACGGTTCGATTTGCCGGGCGCAGGTACTCCCTTGCGGTTTGCAGCAGCAGTTCGGGTGTGACCTCGAGGATCTCTGCCTCGAACTCGTTGATGAGTTGCGGCTTGTCGTCAAACAGCGCCAGCGAGGCCAGCAGGTCGGCCCGGCCAAAGCCGAAGTTATCCGTCACGGTGTCGTAGTAACCTGAACGCCACTTGACCTTGGCGCGGGCCAGTGTCGCGGCCTCGACCGGTTGCGTACGAACCCGCTCGATGACCTCGTCCAGCGCATTGAAGATTCGCTCCTGCTCCACGTTCTGGTCGTGAATGAAGAAGGCCTGCCAGAGCATCGGGCCCTTGTAGTTAAGCATATTGCCGAGGAAGGCGTTGATGCCCCCGTCGACAGAGCTCGTTATGCCTTCGCGCTTCACCAGCGCCTGGTGAAGCAGGCTGTCCTCTCCCTGCAGCAGGATCTGGTCGAGCAGGCCCATCGCGTACCACTCCTTCGTCAGGCGCGGCGGCGCGTGATAGGCGAACGCGAAACCCGGCCGGGTAGCGAGCGGGTCGCGGCGGCTGGCGATCTTCTGCTCCTCCTGGCGGGGTTCGCTGATGTCCGGCAGCTCGATTGGCTCGGCCGAGGGAGCGATATCGCCGAAATGCTCCCTCACCATCGCGAGCGCGTCCTCGTACTCGAAGTCGCCGACAATGGCGACCGCGGCGTTATTCGGCGCGTAGTACCTGGAGAAGAAGTCCGCGACATCATCGAGACTCGCGGCGTCAAGGTCGTCCAGCTCGCCGTAGAAATTGTGCGCGTTATACCAGTTCGTGTTGGCATACTGCGGCATGTCCAGCCATGGATAACCGCCGTAGGGCGTGTTGAGCACGTTTACCTTCACCTCGTTCTTCACCACCCCCTGCTGGTTGGCCAGGTTGTCCTCCGTGATGTCTAGACTGCGCATCCGGTCCGCTTCCGCCCACAACATGGTCTCCAGCTTGTTGCTGGGGACGATCTCGAAGTAATTGGTGTAGTCGAAACGCGTCGAGCCGTTGAGGACGCCACCGTTTCGCTGCACGAGGTTGACGAATTCCATCTTCCCGAGGTTCTTCGAACCCTGGAACATCATGTGCTCGAACAGGTGCGCGAATCCTGTCCGGTCTCGCGGTTCGATGCGGAAGCCGATGTTGTAATAGACAGCGACAGTGACGAGAGGAGCCGTCTTGTCCTGCGACATGACGACCTTCAGGCCGTTGTCGAGCGTGTGGTACTCCACCGGTACAGAGAATACCGGACGGGCATCGCTCGCCTGTTCCTGTTGACCCATCGGTGTCTCAGTGGCTTCACCGGACTGCTCGGGCGCTCGCTCGCAGCCGGCCGCAAGCAAAAACAGGAAGGCAGCCGGAAGAATGCCGTGCTTCATTTTCATGTTATGGGATCCTGGCGTATGACGTTTAGCTTGACGCAATTTTGGTATGTAAAGTTCCCCCGCGACCTGGACGCGGCACCACATAGCTACGCAATATTAACGCGCCTGCGGGAGGCCGCCACCAACACGCCCGGCGTTTGCCGCCGGGCGTGCAACATGATGACACTTCCGTCCGTCAGAGTGAAAACCGCTTGCGCAGCGTGAGCCCGACCGTACGTGGCTGGTTGGTACGGAAGGCCAGGCGGGCGCGGCCGCCGCGTTCGCGATCGAACGAGAGGTTCGCATTCTCGTCGGTGACGTTGTTGATATAGAGAACCGCCTCCCAGGTATCCTTGATGACGCCAGCGCTCACGTTCCCGATGGTGTAGGCATCGAGCACGAGATCCAGGCTGGTGACCTCGTTGCCGGTCGCACCGCCAAATGGCAGGCCGGAAACGAAATCACCTGCCCCCGGCACCTGGTCCGTGGGCTGGGTTATCCGGTCGCCTACGTGATGAACCGTCGCCGAGACATATGCCTCCGATCCTCCGGCAAACGCAAGCGGAAAGTACCAGGTGCCGGTGGCGGCAAGCTGGAATTCCGGAACAGAAGCGAGGCGATTGCCATCCTCCACTCCGCCGAGAATCGAACCCAGCGCGTCCGTCACCGTCGAGTCGAACTCCGCTTCGAGGAAGCTGCCTGCTAAGGAGAATTCCAATGCTTCCGTCGGCTGCGCGCCGAGCTCGAACTCAACGCCGGCCGCGTGGGCATCGGGGACATTCAAGACCACACGCGATGAACACGATCCGGCATCGAGAGTAACCTGCAGATCTTCTATGTCGGCGTAGAACACCGCGGCATTCAAAGTCACGCCGTTGGCGAAGCTCGACTTGATGCCCGTCTCGTAGTTCCACATCTTTTCGTCGCCGTATCGCTGGAATGGGCTGAAGATTATTTCATCCTCGTCCGAGCATAGCGTGAGGTTGATCGGATCGTTCACGCCACCGAGCCGGAAACCCTGGGAGACCTGGGCGTTCACCGTCATCGTGTCGCTGAGAGCAAGACTCGCGAGTACGCGCGGGGTGAAGCCGTCCGACGAGGTATTGTCGACGTCGCCGTCGAAACCGGACGAAAAGAAGCCGCCCTGCGTGATGGTCCGGGTTTCGTCGAAATCGTAGTAGCGACCGCCGACCGTCATCGTGAGCATGTCGGTGACGTCGTAGGACACCTCGCCGAAGAAGGCGAACTGCTCGATGTCGTATGGCAGGTCGGAGTTGTAGGGCGAATCCAGGTCATAACCATTGGCGACGCTTGCCGAGGTGCCCGCACCGAGCGCTGCGTCCAGGAAAGCAGCATAGCCGGGAGTCGGCAGGCGTTGCCTGTAGTCGCGCTTGGTGTCCGAGAAAAACGCGCCGAACAGCCACTGCCACCGGCCGTCTGTCACGGAGCTGATCCTGGCTTCGAACGTTGTCTGCTCCAGGTCCGTCGGGTCGCGCAGGTTTGAAGGCAGGAGGATCCCCTCTTCTGCCATTCCTACGTCCACGGAGACGCTGCCGCTCAAAGCGCTGGCGTCGCGGCTGACCAGGATATCGCGCTCCAGGTAGCTGCCGGTGAGCGTAAGTGCGAACGCGTCGAACACCGCCTCTACGACGACGTCGCCGAGCAGGGTTTCATCGGAGAACTCCTCATCAAGCAGCAGGTGCTGTTCGCGTTCGCCGAGCTGTACCGGCGGGCGAGTCGTCGTGTACGGATTGGCATAGAGGTTGTAGACCTCCTGCCGGTTGAAGCCATCCGTTTCCACCTCCTGGTATACGATGCGTGGAGTGATGGTCAGCCTGTCCGTAGGCATGAACGCGAGGGAAATCCGCGCACCCGTGCGGTTGCCGCTGTTGACGTCCTCGGTAACACCGCCGCCTTCGCGCCGCGCATCGATAAAGCCGCCGTACTCGGTGGTGTAGCCGACGGCGCGCAACGCCGCCAGCCCGTCGGCGAACGGCACGTTGACCATCCCCTTGAGGTGGCCGCCCGCCTCCCCATCCGTCACGGTATTCAGGTCAAACTCGACGCTGGCGTCGAACGCGTCGACGTTCGGCTGGTTCGTGATGTAGCGAATCGTGCCACCGACTGACCCCGACCCGAAGAGAGTGCCCTGGGGTCCGCGCAGGGTCTCGACGCGGTTCAGATCGTAGAGATCGAGGTCCGGCGTGAACAGCGACAGCGAGATGACGGACTCATCCAGGTAGACGCCGACCTGTTCCTTGACGCCCGGCTGGTCGCGAACGATCTGCCCCGCCGACACACCACGGATGGCGACCTGGCTCTGGCCGGGACCCAGGTTTTGCACGGTGAGACCCGCGATATTCCTTGAAAGCTCTTCCAGGTTCGACGCGCCGGAGCGCTGGATGTCCTGCTGCGTCTGGACGTTGATCGAGAAAGGCACGTCCTGGACGGCGGTTTCGCGCTTGGTCGAGGTGACGATGATCTCCTCGATTTGCTGCTGCTGTGCGTGGGCCGGCATGCCGGTTGCGAGCGCCGTGATGGTGGTAGTGGTGATGGCCAGGAGAAATGGCCGGAAAAAGCCAGGGTTCGCGCGTTGCAAGAACCCTGAAAGCAACAACGAGAAATACGACATGACGGTCCCCTTTAAGCTTGTTGCTTGAGAACCTCCCCCCGGAGCCTATTATACGCAAATGACCGGCAGCGGCACCGCTTTACGCGTCAAGGTCGATGTGGCGCAGTTACAACGAAGTTGGCGCCCCGACCATGACTCGAACATGGGACCCCCAGATTAGGAATCTGGTGCTCTATCCTGCTGAGCTACCGGGGCTATCGCTGGTGTGGGATTCTAAGCGATCTGTTGCCGCATTTCCGGCCCGCGCGGGCTTACGGTA
>DATGQI010000064.1:0-5416 GCA_035304285.1 Woeseiaceae bacterium | reverse complement strand
GCCGTGGAACTGCCCAGCCAGTTCATGGAGAACTTCGCCTGGTCGTATGACGTGTTGCAGGGTGCTTCGGGGCACGTGGACACCGGCGAGCCGCTGCCGCGTGACCTGTTCGACCGCCTCGAGCGAAGCAGGCACTTTGGTGCGGCTCTCGCCATGCTCCGGCAGCTCGAATTTGCGCTATTCGATTTTCGCGTACATGCGGAATTCGACCCGGCGCGCGGGTCGAGAGTCCTCGATGTCCTGCACGAGGTCCGCGACCACGTCTCCCTGGTCAGGCACCCGGACTACAACCGCCTGCCTCACAGCTTCTCCCATATATTCGCAGGCGGCTACGCGGCCGGTTACTACAGCTACAAGTGGGCGGAGGTTCTTGCCGCGGACGCATTTGCCGCATTCGAAGAGGCCGGCATATTCGACAGGCAGACAGCGGCGCGTTTCCGCGAGGAGATTCTCGAGATCGGCGGCAGCCGTGACATCATGGATGCCTACGTTCGGTTTCGCGGCAGGAAGCCTACGCTCGATGCACTGCTTCGCCAGAGCGGCATCGGCAAGGCTGCATGAAGATTGCGACCTGGAACGTCAACTCACTGACGGTCCGCTTGCCCCATGTGCTCGACTGGACGAAGACAGCCGGACCCGACGTTCTTGCGCTGCAGGAGATCAAACTCCTGACCGAGGTGTTTCCGCTAGAGTCCTTCACTGAAATCGGGTATCACGGGATAGCAAGCGGCCAGAAGACCTACAACGGCGTCGCGACCATCAGCCGCGAGGTGCCCGCCGACCCGTTGACCGACATCCCGAACTTCGAGGATCCTCAACGCCGCGTGCTGGTGACCACAATAGAGGGCGTGCGGGTCGTCAACCTGTACGTGCCGAACGGGCAGCGTGTGGGGTCGCTCAAGTACGAGTACAAGCTCAACTGGCTGGCCGCGCTGCGTGACTACCTCGCGGTCGAGATGTCGGTGCACGAACACCTGGTCGTGCTCGGTGATTTCAACATCGCCCCCGCCGACCCCGATGTCTACGATCCGGTCAAATGGGGTGAGGACATACACTGCAGTCCCGCCGAACGGGCGGCCCTCGAGAATCTCGTGAAGCTCGGTCTCGTAGACGTCTTCCGCGAATTCGAGCAGCCGGAAAAGTCCTTCAGCTGGTGGGACTATCGCGCCGGCAGGTTCCGCCGTAATGCAGGGCTGCGCATCGATCTTATTCTCGCGAGTCCGGCGCTTGCGGCTCGATGCACTGCGAGCTATATCGATCGCGAACCGCGAGGTTGGGAACGCCCGTCGGACCACGCGCCGGTAGTTGCGGAGTTCGCGCTCTGATCACGCCGGCATGCAAGGCCCGTGTATCGGTATGACATATCGTGACGCAGTCGACGCAGCGGCGGCACGACAAATGTAATATTCCTGTGACCGGTGCCGCGTGACTGCTCGGTCTTGTCAGTTTCGGCAGGGTCGGGCTGCAAATAGCGATGCTGGCGCTGGTGCCAGCGTGTATGATCAAACTCCAGGGCCCGCAACTGGCGCCGGTAAAGTTTTGAAATACGCCGATTTACATCCGGGATGAGCGCCGCTGCGGACATGGCAGGACGCGCCAGTAATAATAGCGATCATAATAAGAAGAACACGCTCTTGTCACAGGACCGCCGCAACGATTACGACGTCACGAACACCGTCCAGGTGAGCAATCCCGCGATGGTGCGCCGCGCGGTCAAACAGTTGTTCTCGGAAACCTTTCCCGGCGCCTCGTTCGACAAGATGTGGCTCGCGTTTTACGACTTCGAGCGGCTGTTCGAGGGCAAGTTTCCCGGCTATCTCGGTTGCGACACGACCTACCACGACATGCAGCACACGCTGGACATGACGTTGGCGCTTGCGCGCCTGGTGTCAGGTTACGAGCGCAGCGTCGAGTCGGCCGAGCGGCTGGGCTCGCAACGCGCACAGATGGCGATAATCACTTCGCTCTTCCACGACGCAGGGTATATCCGGCACATGGAGCGTGACAGGGAGTTCACGAATGGCGCCGAGTTTACGCTTTATCACGTGTCGCGCAGCGCGGATTTCCTGCGACGTTACCTCCCCGAGCTGGGACTGGCGAAGGACGTCGCGGTCAGCAGCATGATCGTGCACTTCACCGGTTACGAGCTCGAGCTGGACAACATCGAACTGGATGATCCGCGTGATGCGATCTGCGGGCATCTGCTCGGGACAGCGGATCTCATAGCGCAGATGGCCGACCGCTGTTACCTGGAAAAGTGCAGGGATCGCCTCTACAAGGAGTTCGTCGTGGGCGGCGTCGCCGTCGAACGAATGCAGGCGGGCGAGTACACGGTGCGCTACGAGTCCGGGGTAGATCTTTTAAAGAAGACTCCTGTCTTCTACCAGCAGGTATCGCGGGAACGGCTTTACTCGAAGTTCAACCGCGCCTATCGCTACATCGAAGTCCTGTATGACGGCCAGAACCCGTACGTTGACGCAATTCGTAACAACATGGCGCACCTGATCCGGATACTGAAAACCGGTGACTGGGACATGTTGCGAAGAAGCCCGCCGTATTTCGTGGGCGTGGACGACGCGGAGCGGGACATGGAGAAACTGGCCGAGACGCAACTTGCGGAAGTGCCAACAACAAGTCGTCCGGACGTAGATAACATCGTCGCCGCGTGACGCCGCCTGCGCCTTCGGAACAGACCGCAGCGCTACAAGACGAGAGCTCGTACGCGCCTAGCGTTTAGGCCGTGCTTCGTTTATGCGCAGCTGTCTTCCCTGCAGTTCCGTCTGGTTCAATGCTTCGATGGCCGTCAGGGCTTCGCTCTGGCTGGGCATCTCGACAAAGCCGAATCCCCGCGAACGACCTGTCTCCTTGTCGAAAACGACGCGAGCGGACGTGATTGCGCCGAAGGGAGCGAAGGCCGTGCGAAGGTCATCGTCGGTCGTGCCGTAGGCAAGGTTCCCCACATAGATATTCATAGTCTGGTTCTTCAGTCAGGGTCGATTGGAGTTATTGTTGACACGCGATCATAGTAGCGGGGACGTTGGGAATCTACAACGAGTCTCATTCGGTTCCGTTCAGTCGTACATGGCTTTGTAGTTCGGGCGCGACATGATCCTCTTTATCCAGGCCCGGATACCGGCATAGGGTCCCGAGCAAAGGAGTTTTACCTTGTAGCAGTTGCCGGAAATCGAATCCCCGTAGACCCCCAGCTTTCCGGTCATGAGCGTTGCCTCGTCCGCAAAGCGAAGTCCTCGTGCCGGGTCAGTCGTCTCTTTGAATAGAACATTGCAACCGCGGCGGCACAGAACGCGTAGATGTAATCGACGACCGTGATCACTTCGGTGAAGAAGGTGCGGAGTGACCACCAGGTCAAGCCACGAATGACTTCAGGCGCGCTGGCGCCAAGTTCACTGGTCGTCACAGGTATGGCCACCATCAGGTTCCCCAAAAATGCCCCGGCCCACGCAACCGTCCCGGCAATCAGCGGGAACCGCCAGTCCAGCCCGCGGCCGAAGCGGCGCACGGCGAGGCCGATGAAGATCCCCTGGACGATCGAGAACCACGGAAAGACCCGCCCTGTCACGCCGGTGAAGAACGTCCAGAAGCCGCCGAGGACAAGCATCGTAACGATGGCTGCTGCGACGGCCGCCCGGACGGACTGGGCGCCCACCAGCGCCTCCGGGTCTACCGGCGATTGCGGTCCTTCATCCTTGTCCTTTTGCTTTCCCTTGGGTCGGAGCATTCGCTTCTCTTGCAGATTTTTCTTGCAAATTTCTCTTGCAGGCCTCGCTTGCAGATCGGGCGCGAGTCGAAGTTTACTCAGTCTTCGGCCCAGAGCCTCAACAGGTTCGACTTCGCTTTCGACAACTGGTCGAAAAGAGGCGACTTTCCCTCGCGCTGGAATACCACACGGGCAGCGGAGTCGAGGTCGAAGAGGATTTCCCGGTGAGCCTGCAACCGGATGAGGCTTCGGATCCAACCGACGCAGACCAGCCGGGTGCCGCTTGCGACTTTTTCGACCCGGTGAAGGAAAGTCGTCGGGTAGAGGACCAGGTCACCTTCGTCGAGCTTGATGGACGTCTCGCCGTCCGCGGTATCGAGGACCAGCTCACCGCCGTCGTAGGATCCCGGCGGCGAGAGAAACAACGTGAAGGAAAGGTCGGCGCGCGATCCTGCGATCAGCGGATCGTCCATGTGAATCCCGTACGACATGCCTTCCTCGTAGCGGCTGAGCATCGTCCGGCAAAACGCCTTCGGTTGCGCCGCGGCGAGGAAGACGTCATTTCGCCTGAGCGCCGCCTCGACGGTGCGGCTGACGGCCGTCGCAGCACCGCCGCTCGCAAGCTGCTGATTGTCCTTCACCGTGCGTGCCGACCAGCCCGCCGTCTTCAACCCGGATTCGAAGACGTTGTCGGCGGCAAAGTCCTGCAGGGCCCGGACTTCGGGTTCCTCGAGTACCTTGGAAATGCGCAATATCATCTGATCGCGTTATTGCAAATGATTGTCATTTGCGTTTAAGTGTTGGAATTCCAGCATATCAAAGGAGATAAGAATGCCGAAGGAGACAGGTGTATCCAAAGCCGTCAGGGTCTGGCTGAGCGTTGGCACGTCCGTATTGATCGGCGCGGCGGGAGCAGGATGCACTGATGGCGGTAGTGAGGCGGCGAGGGATACTGCCCGCGGGAGCGACGTTTCCGAACGTTCGGCTGTTGGATCGGATGCTGCGGCGACGCGGCCCGGACCTTCTGCCGGCGGCGAAGGTGAGGGCGAAGGTTCATCCGGGGCGGACCCGGTAAGCGACGACGCCGAATATCTTCACCTCCTCGGGCAGACCCGCGGACACCTGGCTGCATTCACGGCGCTGCACCGCCTTGGTGCACACGACATGTCGATGACCCATGCCAAGCACCCGGAGAGCGAGCTCTACACCGGCCTCATTCCGGCGTTCGAAGCTCGCGGCAAGGCTGGTTTCGCCAGGGAACTGGATGCTCTCACCGAGGCAGTGGGAAATGGCGGGAACGTCGATGCCGCATACTCGGACCTGGTGAAGGCGATCAGGGAGAACGAGCCGGATACCGACCTTGGCACGCACCTGAAGGCCATCTCGACCCTGGCGCGGACCGCGGGGAAGGAGTTCGCTATCGGGGTCGCGGACGATGGCCGCGTTGTGAATGCCCACGAATACCAGGATGCGTACGGGTTCCTGACTGCCGCGAAGGAAATGCTGGCGAGCCGCGAGGCCCGGAATCCGCAGGAGGCACAGGCCCTCGCCACTGCGGAACAGCAGCTCAACATCGGCCTCGGCGAGTTCGACACCCTGACCGCGGCCCAGGTTGACGGCAAGGCGTCAGTGATCCAGGGCGCTGCCGCACGGATCGAGATCGAAGCCAACATGCTTTGACGGGCGACTAGCATCCGC
>DATGQI010000063.1:0-2878 GCA_035304285.1 Woeseiaceae bacterium | reverse complement strand
CCGGGAGCGCGCATGGTCGGCGGACAATCAACACGCTGTTCACCAAGAAGCTCGAGGATTCGGAGCTGGCGTAAATACCTAAATCTCGAGATCCTGGAAGCAGCGATATCAGCGTGTAATGTCATTCTCGATGCCCACGAGTGCTTTCACTCAGGGAGGGCATGGCGATGCAGACGAGTCATTCATTAATGACCGCTTCGCCGGTCGAGTCGTACGGCGAATATGAGAAACCAAGGGAGGTGTAATACACTGGACTCATCATAATCCGAACGGCCGCAGCGTCGGCGGCTGGCTGCAGCGTCGCGGGCGCAGGTAACGATAGCTTGAACCCTTGCGGCCCGCGCCAGACCCGATCCGCGTGCAGGCCGACGGTGAAACGATTCTGAAAATCACCCGGAGCGATTCATGTGCAGAAACATCAAGACGCTGTTCAATTTCGAGCCGCCAGCCACCGACGAGGAGATTAGCGCCTCCGCGCTCCAGTTCGTGCGCAAGGTCAGCGGAACCACCGTTCCGTCGAAGGCGAACGAGGCCGCATTCAATGAAGCCGTCGACGAAGTCACCGCCGTCGTACACCGGCTGCTCGACAGGCTCGTGACCTCTGCGCCGCCCAAGGACAGGGAGACCGAGGCTGCGAAGGCCCGGATGCGAAGCGAGAGGCGATTCGCCGGCACAACGTGAGTGCTCCGCCAGCGCCATAAAACGGCAGCCAGGATCACCGCGCTGCGGATACAGGCACTCACCGTCACTCTCATCCTGACCGCGGGCTGCCAGCCCGACACCGACACCGCTCCGGAGGCAGGGGCGAGTGCACGAGAAATCTCCACCCGGGTACTGATCGTCACCGACGAATCCGATCGCATGGAGCCGCTCGCGGCGTTTCTCGAGGAAAAAGCGGGCATCGACAGCACGATCATCGATTACGCGGCGCTGCCCGAGGACCAGCGGCGGCTGCCGGAGGACATGTCACGCTACAAGGCACTGGTCGGCTACATCCACAACGAGCTGAATGAGCCCACCGAGCTCGCGATCATCGATTACACCGAGAACGGCGGACGCTTTATCGCCGTGCATCACATGGTCAGCAGCGGCAAAGCAAAGAACCGCTACTACTTCGACTTCCTCGGGCTTGCGCTGGACGGCATCGAGCAGGCGCGTGAGCCGGCGCAGCCGGGCGGGCATTACATGTGGCGCGAGCCGGTTGAGAAGACGGTCTTCAACCTCGCGCCGGATCACTACATTACGAGCCACCAAATCACCTGGCCCGAGCACGCGCCGTTTGTGCCGAGCGACGTGCCGGCAATGGAAGTGGAGATGCGTCCTGCGATCACCATGGAGAGGACCGAGGTCTATGCGAACGTGAAGCGCACCGACGGCGACCTGAAAACCCTCCTGCTCGGTTACACCTATACCGATGACCGTAACGGGATCACGCACTCGCAGGCGACCGACGGGTGGACAAAGGCGGCCGGAGACGGTCACGTCGTGTACCTGCAGCCGGGTCATTTCGTCGAGGAGTTCACGGACCCGGACAACATCCTGAATCAGCTCATCCTGAACGCGATCACCTGGCAACCCGAGTAGAGCCGCTCCGCCTGCTGGAGGTGCTGTTCGACGGCAAGCCGGAGGCGGACGCGCAGCTCGCGTCGAGCAGCGAGACCTTCAAGGCGGCGATGGCGAAGGAGTTCGAGCTCCTCGCCGCTGACGACTCGGTTCGCCGTTGACAAGTTGCTCAAGCGCTAGAAAGTCCGGCCGGAGGTCAAGCTGAAGGCCGGGTGACCTGTCAGCGGCGTCTTGCCTGCGGTGAAAAGGGACTTCGAGATCCTGTCGCTGCGGCCGCGTAGGGCCGAGGCGAAGCCGCGGAAAAGTCGGTTTCAGACCGTGATTTGACGCGCGCTCCGGGGCGTATTGCCTGTCATGCTCTGTCAAGCCAAACCTCCCGGGACTACCCGAAGTGATGTTCACTCCGCTCCGGACAAGCTATCCTCGACGTTGTTGAGAATTTCAACAATGAGGATTCCCATGGCAACCGTTAACTTCAGCGTGCCCGACGAAGTCAAGGCGGAGTTTGACAGGACATTCAAAGGCCAGAACAAGAGTGCTGTAATTACGCAGCTCATGCGGCGGGCGGTCAGCGAGGCGAAGCTGAAGCAGCGCCGCCAGGAGCTGTTCCGCTCGCTCACTGAGGGCAGAAGCAAGCGCCCATCGCTGTCCGATGCGGAGCTCCGCGCGATTCGGAGATCGGGACGATCGTGACTCTTGTGCTAGACGCCAGTGTGATGGTGAAGTGGTTGTTGCAGGATCCGCGGCGGGAACCGGATTCGGAAGCGGCCACGCGGCTGGTCGAGGCCATAGTCGACGGCGCCGAGTCCATACTACAACCACCGCACTGGCTCGTGGAGGTCGGCGCCGTGCTGGCTCGTGCAAGCCCCGATACCGCGTCGCAGGACCTGCTCATGCTGAGCGCCCTCGAGCTTCCGATCGCGGACGATCCTCACGTGCTGGCCCGCGCTTGTGGAATGGCAATCGAGCTGAAGCAGCACCTTTTCGATACGCTTTACCATGCCGTCGCACTGGGAACGCCCGAGGCGGTGCTGATCACTGCGGACGAGCGGTATTTCCGTGCCGCGCGCTCAGCCGGTGGCATTGCGAGGCTGAAGGACTGGGGCGGGCGGTCGGATTAGTCCGTCAGCGGCAATACCCTGCGGCAACTGGGATCGCCGGTGCTACCATCCCCGCCCGTGAAGCTCCCGAGACTCCGAACCGTCCTGCTGGCGCCGCTGGTCCTACTCGCGCTCGCCTGGGCCGCACTTGCGATTTACGTCGCCACGATGGGCGCGGCCGTGCCGGAACCGGCGGCTACCCGGGCACCGCTCGC
>DATGQI010000062.1:0-3975 GCA_035304285.1 Woeseiaceae bacterium | reverse complement strand
CGTTGCCGCCGATTCTTCCGGAGGCAACGCCCGGCGATTGGCGGACCTCAGCACGTACGGCGAGGAAGCCATGCGCACCCTGGCCGATTGGCTCTCCGGCGGCAGCATCGGAGAAATGCTTTACAAGATGAATACGCCCGCGGCCCTGTCGTGGGTCCACCGGCCCTACGTCGACCAGCTGTTGATGATTCGAACCGGGAACGAGCACGTCGGCGCGAGCTTCGTCGCCGAATGGTACCGGCGGAACCTGGCGATTTTCGTTAACCTGGTCGAGACAGCGCGTTCACCCTCGGATCGCTTGTTGGTCGTATACGGCCAGGGCCACGTGCCGATCCTTCGCGACCTCGTGGGCCAGAGGCCTGAGTTCTGCGTCGAAGACCCGTTGCCGTACCTCGAGGCCGCCCGGTAAGGGCGCCCGAAAACCAACGATGCGAGGCTTCAACGAATGAGTGCACCTGAGTTCCCCGCCAAGCTCTTTCAGCTGCTTTCGATCTTCGTTTTCTCGTTGCTTCTGGCATTACCGGCGTTCGCCGCCGACAACGCAGGCAAAGTCCTGTTTACCTACGGCGGCTGGGATGGGCATGAGCCGGAAGCGATGCGCGACCTGCTCGTACCCTGGCTCGAGTCGGAGGGCTTCGAAGTCATCGTTTCGGACACCCTCGAACCCTATGCCGATGCCGCGCTGATGAGCGATGTGGACCTGGTCGTGCAGATCTGGACGATGGGTGAGATTACCGAGCCGCAACTGGAAGGCCTGCTGAACGCAGTCGAGAACGGGGTGGGGATAGCTGGATGGCATGGCGGGCTCGGGGATGCGTTCCGCCGCGTGCCGCGCTACCAGTACATGATCGGCGGTCAGTGGGTGGAGCATCCCGGCAACGATGGCATTCGCTACCGCGTCAACATCACCGACCGTGAGGATCCCGTCACGGCGGGGCTGGAGGACTTCGACGTCATCTCGGAGCAGTACTACATGCACGTCGATCCAAACAACAAGGTACTCGCGACGACGACCTTCGACGGGGAGCACGACTCCTGGGTGAAAGATGCTGTCATGCCGGTGGTGTGGAAACGAATTTATGGCGACGGCCGCGTTTTCTACACCTCCCTGGGCCACCAGTCGAAGGTGTTCGAGACCGCAGAAGCGCTCACCATCTTGAAGCGCGGCATGCTCTGGGCCAGCCGAAGCAAGTATGAGAACACGCCCAACCTTGTGGTTCCCGTGTATCCGGCCGCCCGATAGGCTACAGCGTTCCCGAGCTCAACAGCTCGACCGCATGATTCGCCGCGCGTGCCGTGATCGCCATGTAGGTAATCGAAGGATTGACGCACGAGGCCGACGTCATGCACGCGCCGTCGGTGACGAACAGGTTCGGTACTTCGTGCGCCTGGTTCCAGCCGTTCAGTATGGACTCGGAGGGATCGTTGCCCATGCGCGCCGTCCCCATCTCGTGCACGCCGCGCCCCATGATCATGGGACCCGGATGCGCCTGGATGTCGGTAGCGCCGGCCGCGCTTAACATCTCCTTGCCGCGCTCCATGATGTCCTCGATCATTTTCTTCTCGTTGTCCTTGTACTCGACCTCGAAGCGCACCTGCGGGATGCCGAAGCGGTCGACCTTCTTTTCATCGAGGAGCATGCGGTTGTCCGCATAGGGCAGGATTTCGCCGAAGCCGCCCAGGTTCATCATCCACGGACCCGGCCGCGAAAGCTCATCTTTGAGGGCTTTGCCGAAGCCCGGCACGTTCCGGTTCCAGTCGAGGCGGCTCGCGCCTCCCTGGAAGCCGTAGCCACGGATGAAAGCGGCATCCTCATCCTGTCCTTCGAGGTTCCTGAAGCGCGGTATGTAGATTCCGTTCGGACGAGCACCGATGGTGTTGCGATCCAGGAAACCGGGAACGATGCCGCGCACGCCGGTTGCGAAGGTGTGATCCATCAGGTAACGCCCGAGCGCGCCGCTGCCGTTCGCGAGCCCGTTCGGATGCTGTTCGTTCCTCGAGTTCAACAGGATTTGCGTGCTGCCAACCGTCGATGCGCAGAGGAACACGACCTTGCTGCTGAACTGCAGGCGCTCCCGCGTCTTTGCGTCCACCACGCTTACGCTTGCGATACGTCCTGTTTTCGGGTCCGTGT
The DNA here is from genome assembly GCA_035304285.1 of Woeseiaceae bacterium. GTDB lineage: Bacteria > Pseudomonadota > Gammaproteobacteria > Steroidobacterales > Woeseiaceae > IDS-8. The sequence continues at coordinate 1,841 of DATGQI010000062.1, read as the reverse complement.
CGAGGCGCTCGACCACACTGTCTGCACGTATCGTCAGCCGCCCGGTCGCCTTCGCCGCCGGCAGCGTCGAGGTCAGGCTGCAGAAGTAGGCGGAAACAGAGCAGCCGCGGCTGCACGGGCCGCAGTAATGGCAGGCTCCGCGGCCATTGTGCGGCTCGGTCAGCACGGCGACGCGCCCGATCGTCATCATGCGGCCGGGAAAGTTCTTCTCGATTGCAGCCTTGACGTGCTGCTCGACGGAGTTCATCGGCATCGGCTTCAGGAACTCACCATCCGGCAGCTGCGGCAGCCCCTCCGCCTGCCCCGAGATACCGGCGAACTTTTCCACGTAGGAGTACCACGGCGCGATGTCCTTGTAGCGGATAGGCCAATCGATGCCGTGACCGTCCCTCGAGTTCGCTTCAAAGTCGAGATCGCTCCAGCGATAGCATTGCCGGCCCCACAGCACCGAGCGTCCACCCAGGATGTCGCCGCGCACCCAGTGGAAAGGTTTCTTCTCGTCCACGACGTACGGGTTGAGACGATCGTTGTTCCAGAACTGCCGGTTCTGTTCTTCAAACCAACCGAAGCTGCTCTGGATGGGGTAGTCGCGCTCGTAAACCTTCCGGTCGCCGTAGTTGCGGAACTCGTAGCGCCAGGACGGCTGGTGCTCGCCCTGGTAGTCGCGTATGTGTTCGATCTCCCGCCCGCGCTCGAGTACCAGCGTTTTTAATCCCTTTTCGGTCAGTTCCTTTGCCGCCCAGCCTCCGGATATCCCGGAGCCAATGACGATCGCATCGAAGTCCGTCGTCATGTCGTCGCTCCTCAGACCCAGCCGCCGCTTGCGGCGTCGTAGACGACTTCGCGGTAAACGCCCGGCATCCCGTGCCCAGCGCCCGTCAGCAGCTTTGCACCGGTTTCGGATGTGAAATAGCCGTTGACGACGAGGCTTTTGAGCATCGTGAACATTGGGGTGCCTTCCGTCGCGGCCAGCGCCTCCACCTGCTCGGCCATGCTGCAGGCGGCAAATCCTTTTCCGTACGTGGCCTCGCAGTCTGCGTCCAGATTCGCCATGTCCTCCAGCACCGGTCGCCGCTCCTCCGCGGTGTGCCAGTCCGAGAGAATCAGTTCGGCGAATTGCGGCACCCCGGCGTCAATCGCTCCCGGCGTGTCCGTGGCTGGAATGATGCATTCGGAGATCGACGCGAGAATTTCGCGCTCGCGCTCGTCGAGAACGACTTGCCTGGGTCCTGCGTCGAGATCGGCAGCGGCAAGGCAGGCTCGTTGCAGGCCGATGAGGGCGATGCCGGCACTGCTGCCGATCGCCGCGCGTAACAATTCCCGTCGATTCACCGGCTCAGTTCCCCCTGTCGCCCGGGACGATCCCCTGCTCACCGATAATCGGCGAGACGCGAAGGAAATACAACGTGCTGTCCGACAGGAGTAGTCCCTTTTGCCGATCCTCGGCGAGGCCGCGGGGGAAGGTTACTCCTTCCGCAGCAGGGAGCGCATCGGCGAGTAGTCGGTGAGTATGAGCGTGCGTTCCTCGATTCCGCCGACGAACTGTCCGTGGATGCTCGCGGTTTCCGCCTTGATGTCGGACCATTCCTGGTCCTCCATGAAGGCGCCCCACCGGTCCTTCATCGTCTGCTCATCCGGCCACTCGAGCAGGTACACGAACTCCGGCCCGTCCTCGGTTGGTGATTCCCACATGGCGACGATGTGGAAATCGTAGCGCTCCATGATGCGCTGCGCGTGATCCCGGAAGCGCTCGTGGAAGGCTTCCCTCGTGTTATCGAACAACTGGTAGATACGCAGCTGGTGAATCACCTCGGCTTCCGCCAGCGCGCGCGGCGAGATGC
>DATGQI010000061.1:0-25507 GCA_035304285.1 Woeseiaceae bacterium | reverse complement strand
TGCGATGGGTTTCGTCGTGCAACTGATCTTCGACGCGATTGCACTGGGTGGACAGGTTATCTCGATGAGCATGGGACTTGGCTTCGCCGTCTTCGTCGACCGGCAGCGTGGCGTAAACGTGCCGGTGCTGGGCCAGCTGTTCCTGATGCTGGGGATGTTGATATTCCTGGCGATGGATGGGCATCTCGCGCTGATCCAGATGCTTGCGGACAGTTTTCTCATCATGCCTATGAACGGGGGCGGACTTGGCGAGACGGGACTTTCGACCCTGCTCCAATGGTCTGCGCAGCTGTTCGTGGTGGCGATGAGTATCGCGTTGCCGGCGATTACGGCACTGATCGTCGTGAATCTGTCGTTTGGCGTAATGAGCCGGGCAGCCCCGACGCTCAACCTGTTCGCGGTGGGATTCCCGGTTGCGATGTTATTGGGTTTCGTGGTCATTTTTCTGAGCATGGAAAGCCTCTCGGAGAACGTGTCCCGATCGTTGGGCGATGCTCTCGCCATGTTGCCCGTGCTGCTGGGCGGGTAGAAACGAATGGCTGAGCAGAAGCCGCAGCAGGACCGGACGGAAGAGCCGACTCCGAAACGCCGCCAGGACGCGCGCAAGAAGGGCGACGTTCCGCGGTCGCGGGAGCTGACCATGACCGGCGTGATGCTGAGCGGCGCCGGTACCCTGGTATTGATGGCCGGCTCCATCGGCGAACGCATCGTTGCAGGCTTCTCGGGCTCACTGCAGTTTGGCCAGCGCGAGGCGTTCGACACCTCATACATGACCCAGGCGCTGGGCCAGGGTATCGCGAATGCAGTTACCGCACTGGCTCCGCTTGGCGTGGTCCTGATCGTCGCCGTTTTCGGCAGCGCGATGCTTCTCGGGGGCTGGTCGTTCAGCCTCAAAGCTGCGGCCTTCAAGGCCGAGCGCATGAGTCCGATCAAGGGCGTGAAACGCATTTTCAGCGCCAACAGCCTGAACGAGCTGGTCAAGGCGATCGCGAAGTTCTGTCTCGTTGGAACCTTCGCCGTGCTCTGGCTGTGGTGGTCCGTCGACGAACTTTTATCGTTGGGCTACCAGCCTGTCCAGAGCGCCATTCGCAATGCTCTGCAGATTTGCGCGTTGTCCCTGCTGGTCGTCAGTGCAAGCCTGATTCTCATTGCCGCGGCAGACGTTCCGTTCCAGCTCTGGAACTACCGGAAGAAGCTCCGGATGACGCGCCAGGAAATTCGTGACGAGTTCAAGGAAACCGAGGGACGTCCCGAAGTGAAGTCGCGCATCCGCATGCTGCAACAGCAGGCTGCGACGCGGCGCATGATGGAAGCCGTCCCCACCGCGGACGTGGTCGTCACGAACCCCACGCATTTTGCCGTGGCACTGAAGTACGACGAGAAGCGCATGTCTGCCCCGCGAGTGGTAGCCAAGGGCCGGCAGAACGTCGCCGCGCGCATCCGCGAGCTCGCGGCAGAGCATAACGTGCCGGTGTTCTCCGCGCCGCCACTGGCAAGAGCTCTTTTCCGCAGCACCGAGGTCGGGCATGAGATTCCCTCGGCGCTGTACACGGCGGTTGCCCAGGTTCTCGCCTACATCTTCCAGCTCCGGACCGCGGCAGCCGACACGAAGCGCAAGCTCGTACCGCCGCAACCGGAGGTCGATGAAAGCATGTTCGAGAAAGGCGCAGGTCGCCTTGACAGCGACGGGTAGCAGCAATGGCCGCTTACAGCAAAAAGAGTCTTGTTTCAGTGATTGCCGCTGGCCTCGGCGTGCCGCTGCTGCTCGTGGTCACGCTCGCCATGATGATGGTGCCGCTGTCGCCCATCGCGCTCGATTTCCTCTTCACCTTCAACATCGCGCTTTCCGTGGCGATCCTGCTGACCGTGATCTACGTGGGGCGGCCGCTCGATTTCGCGGTGTTCCCGACCGTGCTGCTGGTCGTCACCCTGTTGCGCCTTGCGCTGAACGTCGCCTCGACGCGGGTCGTTCTCCTCGAAGGGCACAACGGGCCCGGAGCCGCCGGCAAAGTGATCGAGGCATTTGGCGAGTTTGTCGTCGGCGGCAACTACGCGGTCGGCCTGGTCGTGTTCAGCATTCTCGTAATCATCAACTTCGTCGTGGTGACGAAAGGCGCCGGCCGGATTTCCGAGGTTACGGCCCGGTTCACCCTCGACGCCATGCCGGGCAAGCAGATGGCGATCGATGCCGATCTGAATGCCGGCATCATCGACCAGGACGAGTCCCGGCGGCGCAGGCAGGAAATCGGCGAGGAGGCGGATTTCTACGGCTCCATGGACGGCGCGAGCAAGTTCGTTCGCGGTGACGCGGTCGCCGCCATCCTCATCCTGTTCATCAATATCCTCGGTGGCCTCGTCATTGGCACGGCGCAGCACGACCTGGGCTTCGCGGTCGCGGTCGAAAACTACACGCTGTTGACGATCGGCGACGGCCTCGTGGCGCAGATTCCGTCGCTGCTGCTCTCGACCGCAGTCGCCATCATCGTAACGCGCGTTTCTCGCGCCCAGGATATGGGCAGCCAAATGTTCCTGCAGTTGTTCAGCGACCCGAGAACGCTGGTGGTGACCGGATGCGTGATGACCATTCTCGGAATCATTCCGGGAATGCCGAACTTCATGTTCCTGAGCCTTGCAGCGCTGTGCGGCTTCGGCGCCTGGCGAGTTTCGCACAAGAAGGCGAAGCCGCAAGAGGTCGCTCCCGAGGTAGTGCGTAGCGAGGCGAAGCTGCCCGAATTGAGCTGGCAGGACGTCGACCCCGTGGACACGATCGGCCTCGAGGTTGGTTACCGCCTCATTCCCCTGGTTGACCGCCAGCGCGACGGCCCGCTGGTCGCGAGAATCAAGGGCGTTCGCAAGAAGCTGACCGAGGAACTGGGTTTCCTGGTTTCGGCAGTGCACATACGGGACAACCTGGACATAGCGCCGAATGCTTATCGGATTTCCTTGGCCGGCGTTCCCATAGGCGAGGGCGAGGTGTACATCGACAAGGAGCTGGCAATAAACCCGGGGCAGGTTTTCGGCAAGGTCGAAGGCGTTCGCACCACCGATCCTGCATTCGGCCTGGAAGCGTACTGGATCGAGTCGGCACAGCGCGAGGAAGCGCAGATGCTTGGTTTCACCGTCGTAGACCCGGCCACGGTGGTCGCCACGCACCTGAGCCAGGTGCTGCAGAACCATGCGCACGAGCTCCTGGGCCACGAGGAAACGCAACGGCTACTGGAGCGCCTTGCCGCGTCGGCGCCAAAACTCGTCGAGGAACTGACGCCGAAGACATTGCCCATGAGCGTCATCGCTCGCGTACTGCAGAATCTCCTCGAAGAACGCATATCCGTGCGCAACATCCGGAAGATTGCGGAGACGCTGGCGGAGCAGGGCGGCAAGACACAGGATCCGGAAGTGCTGTCGGCGGCGGTGCGGGTCGCTCTTGGGCGCTCGATCGTGCAGTCGGTGGCCGGCATGCGAACGGACCTGCCGGTGTTGACGCTCGAACCGGAACTGGAGCGGATCCTGAATGAATCGTCGCGCGACGGCTCGAGTCTCGGCATCGAGCCGGGGCTGGTGGCGCGCCTGCATGAGCGCCTGGCCGACCAGGCCCAGAAGCAGGAGATCGCGGGAGAGCCCGCCGTCCTGCTCGTCGCACCAAATCTCAGGCCGTGGCTCTCGCGCATGTTGCGCGGCGTGCGCAACCTGCACGTGCTCTCGTACAACGAAATACCCGATGACAAACGAATCCAGATGTTGGCCGCGGTCAGCTGACAGGCGGATCGAGGTTATTCACGGACTGAACACAACCAGAACTGAGGAACTACAGTGAAGATCAAGAGATTCACCGGCACGGATATGCGCGAGGTCCTGCGCAGGGTTCGGCAGGACCAGGGCCCTGATGCGGTCATCCTTTCCAACAAGCGCGTGGAAGGCGGCATCGAGGTTATCGCGGCACTGGACTATGACGAGGCCCTGATGCAGCACGCGCTCGGACCGAAAGCGCAGCCTGCGGCCGCTCGTGCCGCCGAGGTTAGCGGAGAGATCGCCGGGGAAGAGCCGGCACGCCGTGCGGATGAGGAACTGGCAGCTTCCGTAGGGGAGGGCAGGAGTGCCGCCCGGGCAGCGGCCTCGGCGCAGCAGTCGGTTTCGTACGAAAGCAGCGACGATCCCTGCGTGGCGTCAGCACCCGCCGAGGACGACGATCTTTCCATCGGCAGCCTGCGTTCCGAGCTTTCCTCCCTTCGAGGCCTTTTGGAAACGCAGCTATCGGGTCTCCTCTGGGAAAAGAATGCGCGCCGCTCTCCCATGCGCGCCCAGGTATTGCGCAACATGGCGCGCATCGGCATCGCACCCGACGTCGCAAATACCGTCGCGAACCAGCTCGAACCGGTCGACAACATCAAGGCGCTTTGGCGGCAGCCGCTCATCACGCTCGCCCAGGCCATCCCGGTCGCAAAAGACCCGTTGCTTTGCGACGGCGGCATCGCCGCGCTGATCGGGCCGACGGGTGTGGGCAAGACCACGACCATCGCGAAAATCGCGGCGCGGCACGTCATGCGGCACGGCACGGACGACATAGCACTGGTCTGCGCCGACGCTTACCGCATAGGCGCACGGGAGCACCTGGAAGCCTTCGGCAACATCATTGGCGTCAAGGTGCATTCCGCCAGCGACACCGCCGAGCTGAACGCAATCCTGGACCGCCTGCAGGGGCGGAAGCTCGTGCTCATCGACACGGAAGGCTTGAGCCAACGCGACAGGGACCTGGCGCGGCGGCTGGCAGAGTGGCGCGACCAGGAAAAGCGCGTGCGCTTCTACCTCACTCTCTCCGCCGCGAGCCAGGAGGCAGGGCTGGACGAGACGGTGCGACAGTTCGGTAGCCTGCCGGTTGCCGGGGCCGTCGTCACGAAGATCGACGAGGCAGCGCAGCTCGGTTGCGTCATCAGCACGCTGATCCGCCACGATCTCGCTGCCGCCTGGCTTTCGGACGGGCAGCGTGTTCCCGATGACCTGCACCCGGCGGACAAGAAAAGGTTATGGCTCGTCAACCAGGCGGTAGAGTACCTGGAGCGTGCGGAGTCACGGGTGGACGAACGAACCATGGCCGAGAACTACGCGCACGTGAGCATGGCCAATGCGTGACGATTCCCAACAGGCTTCTGTGGAACGCGCATTGCTCCGCAAGGCGGTAAAAGTGGTTGCCGTAACCAGCGGCAAGGGCGGTGTCGGCAAGACCAACGTCGCGGCGAACATCGCCGTCGCGCTAGGGCAGCGTTGCCGCAACGTCATGCTGCTGGACGCGGACTTAAGCCTCGCGAACGTTGACGTACTGCTCGGACTGCAGCCACGTTTCAACCTGTCGCATGTGGTCAGCGGCGATATCGACCTCGCCGGAACGGTGATGAATGGGCCGGGCGGGATAAGGATCGTTCCCGCCACCTCCGGGAATCATGCGATGACGCAGCTGTCGCCGGCATCCCAGGCGGCGATCGTCAATGCTTTCTCGGAACTGGCCGACCAGCCGGAGATCCTGATCGTCGACACCGGTTCCGGCATCGCGCCGGAAGTGGCGCGCTTCGTCCAGGCGTCACAACAGGTGTTGGTCGTGGTGTGCGATGAACCGGCATCGATCACGGACGCGTATGCGCTGATCAAGGTGTTCAGCCGCCATTACGGTGTATCGCGCTTCCAGGTCGTGACCAACCAGACGCGCAACGTCAACGAAGGACACCGTCTGTTCGAGAAGCTCCGCAAAGTCACCGACTCCTACCTCGACGTCGTCTTGCGTCACCTGGGCGACATCCCGCAGGACCGGATGCTGCGCCGCGCGGTGCAGGAGCAACGTGCGGTCGTCGATGCTTATCCCGCGAGCAGTGCGGGCAAGGCGCTGCGCCAGATCGCTACGAGAATTGACGAAACGCATGCGACCTCGTCGGCTGCCGGGCATATCGAGTTCTTTTTCGAGCGCCTGCTTGCCGCGGATGCGTGCCAGGTGCGGAGCGGCGCATGATCGCGTACAGCAGTGTCGCCAGGATGAACTGGCCGTCGCAGGACGATCTGGTTTCCGGCAGCGTCGGCCTGGTGAAGCGCATTGCCTGTCACCTCGCTGCGCGGCTGCCGAATACTGTTGAGATGGATGACCTGCTGCAGGCCGGGATGATCGGCCTTCTGGAAGCGGCTGGAAATTTCGACCCGACACGCGGCGCGAGCTTCGACACCTTCGCCGGCATCCGCATCCGTGGCGCCATGCTGGACGAGGTCCGCAAGCTCGACTGGACACCTCGGTCCGTGCACCAGAAGCACAGGCAGGTGAGCGAAGCCATGCAGGCGATAGAAGCCGAGGAAGGCCGGCCGGCGAGCGGAAACGAGATTGCGGAGCGCCTTGGCCTGTCACTGGAAGACTACTTCGCAATTCTCGCCGACACGGCGGGTTGCCGGCTGTTCAGCCTCGACGACCCGGTCGACGATGAGGGCCTGGCACGGGAGATCCCTGCAGACGGTGAGGAAGCGCCGGATGCGGAGCTTGTGAAATCCCAGTTCCGCCAGCAACTCGCGCTTGCGATCAAGCGCCTGCCCGAGCGGGAACAGCTCGTCCTGTCGCTTTACTACGAGCGCGAACTCAACCTGAAGGAAATAGGGGAAGTGCTCGAGGTCAGCGAATCGCGAATCTGCCAGATCCACAGCCAGGCGCTGATCCGCCTGCGATCATTGATGAGCGCGGGCGTGGAAACCCAATGAGCGACATCAGGCACATCGGACCGACCTTCCCGGTGAGGCCGGCCCGGCCCGCCGGGGAACGTGAGTCGGGCCAGCGCCAAAGGAAGCCAGCCGATCCGAAGCCTCCACGCGAACCGGATGAGCTGCCGGACGACCCGGCGGCAGGCGAGAACAGACCTACTATAGATGAGTACATATGATGAATATCGACGACGCATACTTAACGAACCTCTTGCTCGCCTCGACCATTGCGCTGCTTGCTGCGGCGACCGTCGCGATCCTTCGCTTTCAGCGCGTCCTGCGTCAGTGGGAACGCCACCTCGAGACTGCACCGGCCACACCGTCGCAAACCGCGGGAGAAGTGGCCGGGCAGCCCCTGGAAGAACGCATCGACGCACTGCAAAAAATCGCGGAGCAGCTGGCGATGAAAGAAGACATGCTGCAGCAGAAGGGCCGCAATGACGTTCCGCTGGAGCATGCGGTGCGCATGGCAAAAGGCGGTGCCGGCGTAGAGGAACTCACCAGGAGTTGCGGCCTGAAGAAAGGCGAGGCGGAACTGCTATTGAAACTGCATGCGAACCGCCCGCCTGCTGCCGAATCCCGTCCGCACTGAGAAAACCTGCGGCGCAGGAGTCAATCGTTGCCGGAACCGTTCGCGCCTGTTTCCGCCGTGCCATCGAGCTGTCGCTTGCGCAGGCGCAGGGTCTCGCACTCGCGGGTGAACAGGTGCTGGATGATAATTTCCTTCTGCGAGGGCTGCATCCCCAGGAACTCCACTGCCACTGCGTGTGGAAACGAAGGGCCGTCTTCTTCAGGAGGGTTGGCCTTGCGTTGCACCTGGCAGAACGTTTCCACGTAACGGTTGTTGGAGCGCAGAAGGAAGCGCAACGCCAGCCGCGTCCCGAGCGGAAGCTCCCGGTCGACTCCGAAGAGCATTCCGTCGGCGCCAATCTCGCAAACCTGCGGCTTCACCTGGGTGAGTGAAGCCTTCGCCTGCCGCATCTCGGGAAGCTGGTCGATGATGATTGAGACTTTCTCGTTCAGTAGCGAGATGCATTCCGCCGCGGCGGGCAATTCGCCGCGCAGGACGTAAAGTCGTTCTGCAAGCCGCGCATCGAGGTCGAGAAGGCGAGATCCCAAACCCTCGTCTATGCCGGTCCGGATTTTTCGCCGCTCCAGGCCCTCGTGAAAGTCCCGGTCACTCAAGACCTCGTAACTGAGGTGGATCGACTCGACGATACGAAACGAGCGACGGTTCTGCTTGCCACTGCTCATTGTAAAAGCTCCTCATTTCCGGCTGCGTCCTGCGACCTCTCAGCCCGCTGATCGGTCACCGGCGCGCCCGGGATTGCCTTGTTGACGCTCACCTGCCGAACAGAGTCGAGTTCGTTGCCGCGTATGATGCTTATATCGACGCGCCGATTCTTCGCACGGTTCTCGGCGCTGTCGTTCGGCGCCCGGGGGCGCGTTTCGGCATGCCCGGTTACGACGAAGCGGCCGTCGTCGAGTCTTGCCGTTTGCAGCAGGAGGTGTGTTACGGAAACGGCGCGCGAGGTTGACAGTTCCCAGTTCGACCGGAAGCGCTCGTTGGCAATAGGAACGTTGTCCGTGTGGCCGGAGACCGTCACGGTGCCGCTGTTGCTGTCGATCAGGCTGCCGATCTTCGTCAGCACGGGGATGAAGTCCGGCCGGACATCGGCGTAGCCGGAGTCGAACGAGGCGTTTTCGAGGATGTGTATGATGACCTTCCTGTCGACCGTGCTGATGGCGACGCTGCCGCTCTCTATTTCCTCCTGCAAGGCCTCGCGCAAGCGGCGCGCATGATCTTCAGTGTCCTCGATATCCTGTATGCGTTTCTCCATTGCTTCCAGGGTATTTTCATTCGAGTCCTGCGTGTACTGGTAGATGACGTTCATCGCCGTCGGATCCGGAACGCCGGGACTGAACTCCTGGGCGACGACGCTGGTCCCTTTGGGGATGTTGCGCACGTCCATCTCGGCTTGCACACCGAATGCATCTTTCATGGAGCCGGAAAGCTGCTTGAACTTGGCCACGTCCATTTCGGAAAATGCCAAGAGCAGCACGAAGAAGCACATCAACAGCGTCATCATGTCCGCAAATGTCATGACCCATGGAGGCACGCCTGTGCGGTCCTCCCGGGCAGCATCGTGAGTTTGTGTGTGAGTCCCCTGCACGTCGATCAGGCCTCCAGTTCATCCGGCTGTCGCTTGGAGCGGGGCAGGTACGTCTCCAGCATGTTCTCGATCACGCGCGGGTTCTGGCCGGACTGGATCGATAGCAGCGCATCGATGATCAGCGACTTGCGGACGTTCTCTTCGCGGCTTCGAACAGCGAGTTTGTCCGCGATCGGTAGCGCGACCATGTTCGCGAGGATCGCTCCGTACAGGGTGGTCAACAACGCTATCGCCATCGCAGGGCCGATCTGTTTGGGGTCGTCCATGTTCGCAAGCATCTGGACCAAGCCGATGAGGGTTCCGATCATTCCCATTGCCGGTCCGACGTCGCCGATCGCCTTGAAGATGTCCTGGCCGTCGCTGTGACGTTGCAGTGTCTGGTGCAAATCTTTCGACAACATAGACCGCACCACTTCGGCGGGATGCCCGTCGATCAGCAAGCCCAGGCCCGACTTCATGAAGTCGTCGCGTACTTCTGCGTCCTCGAGTGCAAGCAGTCCGCCCTGGCGTGCGGACTTGGCAAGTTCAACGGCGTTCTCGATCAGTTCCTCCGGGGACGAGGGCTTGTGCAGGAATGCCTTGACCGCGATCGACGTCGCTCCCAGGAATTTTCCCAGGCTGAATTTCATCATCGTGACCAGCACCGTACCGCCGAGGACCAGCAACAGCGACGGCGTGTTGATGAAGGTGCCGGCCGAACCGCCAATCATTATCGACGCCAGTACGATGCCGAAGGCGCCAATCAAGCCGATGAGTGTAGCCAGGTCCAAAATCCATTCCTCCGTTCATTCGGATGCAGCCAGTGCCGGCTGGTACTCTTTGGTATCGGCTGACCACTCCGTGGCTTTAGCCTTGCATGGCAGAAGTGTGGGGGAATCCCGTTTAGCGCCGTGACCGCGGTGCGGGATGTTCCCGGGGCTCTTCGGGGGGCTACAGGTCTTGCGGCGGCGGGGGAGGCACGAAGCGGAACGAGTTGCTGCCGGAAGCCTTTGCCTCGTAGAGGGCCCTGTCCGCTCTTCCGAGAACCGTTTCGACAGTGTCCTCGGCAGCGAGATCGGTAAACCCCACGCAACAGCCCGGACGTACACCCTCCGGCGCATTCGGGACAGCGATTGCTGCCACGTGGTCCATGAATCGCCCGATAAGGGTCTTACAGTTCTCGAGACTCGCATCGGAAAGGATTACCGCGAACTCGTCCCCTCCATAACGGGCAATGAGGTCGTTTTTTCTCGTAAAGGTGCGGGAAAGCGCATCACCGACGGAACGCAGCACCAGGTCTCCGGCTGCATGACCGTAGTTGTCGTTGATTTCCTTGAACCGGTCGAGATCGATCATGACGAGCGTGAATGGCTGGCTCAGGATGAATCGCATGTTGAGGCTTTGCGTTAACGCCGTGTCGAAGGCGCGCCGGTTGTACACCACCGTCAGCGGATCGCGCTTCATTTCCTCACGTACCGCGACCAGGTCCTGGCGCAGGCCGGACATTCGCTCGTTCAATTCGTTGATCTTTTCTTCGTAGAGCTTTTTCTGCTCCGCGAATGTCGTGCTGATTGCCTCGATCGTTCCGGTAAGGGCGGCCCGGATTTCCGGAAGAGCGCCACCGGCGAGGGCGTGCTCGATTGCATCGAGGCTCTGCTTTACGGAGGTCTCCGTTTCACGATCGCGATGGCTTATCTGGCGGAGGCCGTTAACGAGGTCGTCCACGACACCGCGGTAACCCTGCAGCCGCTCCGTAACAAAAGTTTTTTCCTCGCGCCGGCGATCGACATAGAAGCGCCTCAGGCGCGCCCACTGACGGCTGCCATCGCTGGTCTGGGAAATGTGGTACTGCGGAACAGGTCCGCCGTTCTCGACATGACAGGCGAACTGGTCGCAGAGCAGGGAGAAGTCCCGGCTATTGTCCCCGGCGTCGAGCGGGAACGAGAGATCTCCCATGGTGCGAAAGACGCAGCCGAGGGTATCAAGAGCCCCATCAAGCATTTTCAACTCGGAACCCGACACTCTGCCTCCCCGCTGTGATCCACTTTTTTCACACCTCCATCTCCCCTTCCCTTTCATATCGGCAGCGCAAAAAATCCCTTTAGCCACCAGCCTTTTGCGAGGACGGGCGCCGGGAACGAAAACTGTGAACCAGTGCCACATAATGTGAAACTTCCGGTTGGAATTTCCTATATTGTTGTCGGATACTCGCGACGCTGCTTCGTTTGGTCCATGTCAGTTGCGCTGCGGAAAACGTGACAATGGACACATAAAACACAAAACGATCTTCGGGGACGTCAACACGATCCGCCCGGAGTGGGGGAAAGGAGTTGGCCTCGAGGCTCAAGCTACGAAAGAGCGCCGCGCCGGCGCATGCGGCAGATGCGCCCGTGAGCGAAGGCGAACTCCGGCAGGACACACGATGACGAGTTCGCTCTTGTTCATGATCGTCGACGATACGGTTGATCGCGCCGAGAATCTCAAGGAACTGATCGAATTCATGGATGTGCCACAGGTCAGGGTTGCCCTGCCTGAGAACTGGCGTTCCCGCATCGGCGACAGCCGACTTGCGGCCGTTTTCCTGAGCGACGACCTCGACGGCGACCGGCTGCGCCGCCTCATTGCCGACGTCGGCGAGCACGACCCGAACGTGCCGATCGTTCTGGTGAATCACGCGGAGCGTCATGCTTAGGAAAGAGTTCCCGTGGGCCCGCTTTTACACTCTCCGGTCTCCCGTACAGTTCGACGATCTCGGCGACGTTCTCGAGGAAATATGGGCATCGCACAGTCCGCGACGGCGCGATGACGGCCGGGGCAGCGCCGCTCAGTCCGGTGGTGAAGCGATCATAGGCGAGAGCAGCGCCATGCAGTCGGTGCGGACGCTGATCGAGCGCGTGGCGCCCTCGCAGGCGACCGTCCTGATCACCGGGGAATCCGGAACCGGCAAGGAAGTCGTGGTGCGGCAGATTCACAGGCTTTCAGGCCGAAAGGGCGCCTTCGTCGCGATCAACTGCGGCGCCATACCCGAGCACCTGCTGGAAAGTGAGCTTTTCGGTCACGAGCGCGGCGCATTTACCGGCGCAGTCAACCGTCGGATAGGGCGTTTCGAACTCGCAATGGGCGGAACGATTTTTTTGGACGAGATCGGCGACATGCCGATGCCGATGCAGGTGAAGCTGCTACGCGTTTTGCAGGAACGGATGATCGAGCGTGTTGGCGGGACCGTCAGTATCCCGGTGGATGTCAGGGTCGTTGCCGCCACCCACAGGGACCTTCCGGAGCATGTGGCGAACGGCAGCTTTCGCGAAGATCTCTACTACCGGTTGAGCGTATTCCCGATCGAGATTCCGCCTTTGCGCGAGCGCCCCGAAGATATAGCGCCCCTTGTGCGTGAGATGACGGAGCGGGTCTACCGGCGTTACGGAGTGGAGCTTTCCATCACTCCCGAGGCGATGTCGGCCCTCGAGAACTACTCATGGCCCGGAAACGCCCGTGAACTGGCGAACCTCATCGAACGGCTCGCCGTCCTCCGGCCGGATGGGCGCGTCGACCAGGATACGCTGCCCTGGCCACTGCGCCCGGCCGCACGCCCGCTGGCAACGAATGAACAGGAACTACCGGCGGGCGAGGCGCTGACGGCCACGCTCCCCGCCGGCGGCCTGGACCTGAAAGAATATCTTGCCGAACTGGAACGGGAAATGATCCGCTCGGCGCTGGAACGGGCAGATGGCGTGGTCCAGCAGGCGGCAGATGAACTGGGGGTACGCCGTACGACCCTGGTCGAAAAGATCAACCGGCACAAGCTGCGCAGCAACGGCTGAAACGAACGGCCAGGAAGCAAATCAGCACGGCGGAAAAGTCGAGGAAAAAGCGCCTAACGACGGAGTCACAAGCAGCCGTGGGCCCTGTATCATTGCGCGGTCGTGCAGAACCTCACTGATTTCTTTGGCCAGGAAAGCCCACTCCGAGTTCATCTCCCGGGGTTCCAGCCGCGCCCGGGCCAGGGCCTCATGGCCGAGGCCGTCGCCGAGACGCTCGAGGAACATGGAAAGCTCGTCATAGAAGCGGGCACGGGTACCGGCAAGACATTCGCCTATCTCATCCCGGCGCTCGCAAGCGGCCGCAAGACGATCATTTCGACCGGCACCAAGACCCTGCAGGACCAGCTTTACCACCGCGACCTGCCGCTGGTCGGCAAGGTGCTCGGGCGTCCTGTCACCACCGCGTTACTCAAGGGCCGCGCCAATTACCTGTGCCTGTATCGGCTGGAATCAGTCGCACCTGGAGCGAGCGAAGCCTCGGCGGCCAATGACCTCGATGCGGTGCGCCGGTGGCGGCACGCGACGACGAGCGGCGACCGGGCGGAATTGACGGAGGTGCCGGAGGATTCGCAGCTGTGGCCGCTCGTAACCTCAACGGCGGACAACTGCCTGGGAAAGGAATGCCCGTTCTGGCGCGACTGCCACGTCGTCAAAGCGCGGCGTGCGGCGCAGGAGGCCGATCTCGTGGTGGTAAACCACCACCTGCTGCTGGCCGACCTCGCCCTGAAGGAGAATGGCTTCATCGAATTCCTGCCGGGTGCCGATGCGATCATCCTGGACGAGGCTCACCAGATTCCGGACCTGGCGGCGCAATTCTTCGGCTTGAGCCTTGGCAGCCGGGAACTCGACCGCCTCGTCGACGAGTTGCGAGCCGCAACGGTCTCGGCAAGACAGGCGGAACTGACGAGGCGACTCGACAAAGTGCACACCTCAGTGCGCGCGCTGCGTGCAGAGGCGCCGCGGCAGGAAGGGCGGTACCAGCTTTCAGCCGTGATCGAGCAGTTGGACAAGCCGATGCGCGACCTCGATACAGCCTTGAGGTCCCTCGAGGAAGTAATTGGTGGACTAACCGATTCCTCGGCAGAGGTCGAAAAGCTGTACGAACGGCTGACTGGTGCGCGGGAGCGATTGATCCAGTTGGCCGTAGACGACAGCTGGGACGGGCTCCGCTGGCTCGACGTCAACCCGAAGAGCATCCGGCTTTACCTGACACCGCTCGATGTCTCGGGGACACTCCGTTCGATGATCACCGCGACACCCCAGGCCTGGGTTTTCACGTCGGCCACCCTGGCGATCGGCGATGACTTCAGCCATTTCGTCGACCGGCTCGGACTTGGCGATGCGAGATGCCTGACGTTCCCGAGTCCTTATGCGCTGGAACAACGCGGGCTGGTGTACCTGCCGCCGGACCTCCCCGCTCCGTCCGACGACGCGCACACTCAAGCGGCCATGAAAAGCGTGGTTCCTCTTCTCGAGATGACTCCGGGAGGGATGTTCTGTCTGTTTACGAGTCACCGCGCTCTGAACCTGGCACGCAAGTGGTTCAGGGCGCATCGCAGGAAGCTTTGTGGCCGACCCTTGCTGGTGCAGGGAGACGCACCACGTGAAGACCTGTTGCGGCGGTTTCGCCAGCACGGCAATGCAGTGCTGCTCGGGACCGGGACGTTCTGGGAAGGGGTCGACGTGCGAGGCGCGGCATTGTCGGTCGTCGCGATCGACAAGCTACCGTTTGCTTCCCCCTCGGATCCGCTGATGATGGCGCGTCTCGAATTCATCCGCCGACAGGGCGGAAACGGCTTCGCCGAGCACCAGCTACCGCAGGCCGCGCTGACCCTGAAGCAGGGGGCGGGACGCCTGCTCCGCGACCACACCGACTTCGGCGTCGTGGTCCTTTGCGACCCACGTGTCCGGTCCAGGAGCTACGGCAGCACGTTTTTAAAGAGCCTGGAGCCGATGACCAGCACGACATCGCTGGACGAAGTGCGGAAATTCCTGCTATCGCACGCTGATGCGGACACCGCGACCGTGACGCGGCAGGCCGGATGAACCTGCTTGCGCTGGAGACTTCCACCAATGCGTGTTCCGTTGCGCTCGCCTTTCGCGGCGCCGTCTGCGAGCGGCACGTTGTCGAGGCGAAAGCGCACACGCGGCGGCTCATTCCGATGATCCGTGAGGTCCTCGAGGAAGGAAGGGCCGAGCTTTCGGCGCTCGACGCCATCGTGCTCGGTAATGGTCCCGGTTCGTTCATCGGCATGCGCATTGCAGCGTCCGTTGCGCAAGGGCTTGCCTACGGCTCGGGCCTGGGCATCGTGCCAGTGTCTTCGCTGGCGGCAGTGGCGGCGGAAGCATTCCAGCGATCGGACGAGGAAAAAATACTGGTGGCACAGGATGCGCATATGAACGAGGTGTACCTGCAGGGTTTCGCAAGAGGCGAGGGTGATTTGCCGCGCGCGTGCGGTGAAACGGTGTTGCAGCCGGTGGCGCGGATCGAGTCGCTTGAGACGACAGGCGTCGCGGGGGCGGGCTGGCATCGCTATCCCGAGCTCCTGCACCTGAATGCAGATCGCATCTCACAAGTCGTGGACGTGCAGTTCCCGCGGGCATCCTTCCTGTTGGGTTCCGGTGCTGCGCTGCTTCGCGAAGGCGCCATAACGGCAGCCGCGGATCTTGTACCGGACTACGTGCGGGCCAAAGTGGCGTCATCCCCGGACGAGGCGCGATGACGGTCCGCACTCCAGGCGTCACTGTCACGCGATGACAGCCGGTTGGCGTACGCTGGCGCTCGTGGCCGCGAGCCTGTGGCTCGCGGCGCCGCTGGCGGCGGAACCGGCCGGGGATGCCGGTGACGCCTGGTCGGAGCGCCTCACGTTCGAGGGCGACTTTCGATTGCGGCACGAAGCGATCCGTGAGGAACCCGGAGAAGACCGTGACAGGGAGAGGTACCGTGGACGGCTGGGTTTTGACGCCGAGCTTACCGACAACCTCGAGTTCGGCCTGCGCCTCGCAACCGGCGATGGCGATCCGGTATCGACGAACCTGGATTTCGGCGAAAGCGTCTCCGTGTCCAATATCCGCATAGATCGCGCATTCCTGAAGTGGTCCGCCACGGAGGAGCTGGAACTC
Organism: Woeseiaceae bacterium; assembly: GCA_035304285.1. Taxonomy (GTDB): domain Bacteria; phylum Pseudomonadota; class Gammaproteobacteria; order Steroidobacterales; family Woeseiaceae; genus IDS-8. The sequence continues at coordinate 9,687 of DATGQI010000061.1, read as the reverse complement.
GTGGCGGGCGAGATGGAGAATCCGTTCTTTCTTGCCGGCGATACATCGTTGATGTGGGACGGCGACTTCAATCCCCAGGGCATAGCCGGGAAGTTTGAATCCGGTCCTTTTTTCGGACGTGCGGGAGGCTTCCTCCTCGACTACCGTGCCGACGGCGTCAAGTCGCGGCTTTATGCTGCGCAGGCCGGCGTCAGGTTCGACGTTGCAGGATCGACACTCAGTACTGGAGTCGGCTGGTTCGATTTCACCGATACTGCCAATAACAGCCCGCTCTACGGCGACGATGCGAAGGGCAATAGCGTCGACATGGAAGGCCGGTACGTGTACGACTACGACATTGCCGAGATTTTCGCGCAGTACGAGTCCACCGTCGCTGATTGGCCGCTCACGATCTTTGCGGAGTGGACTCGCAACACGCGCGCCACGACCGCTGACGTTGCTTATTCTTTCGGTGCGCTGCTCGGCAAGGCTGAAAAAGCGAGGACCGGGGAGCTATCGTGGGAATGGCGGGACACCGAGGCCGACGCGCTCGTCGGTACCTTTACGGATTCAGACCTGGCCGGTGGCCATACAGATTCCAGTGGACATATTTTAACGGGCGCTTACATGCTCACCGATAATTTAAGCGTCGGCGCGATGCTGATCTTTTCAGAGTACGGCGAGTTCCAGGGCGTGCCTACGGATTTCGACCGTGTCATGCTCGATGTCGAATTCAGTTTCTAACGAGTTAAGGGTAAGGAATGAGCATCACCGGTCGCCGCATGATCAACCTCGCCGGATTCGCCGCCTGCGCGGCGATGATGGGGTACGCACTGTACGCAGAACACCGCTTGCTGCTGGCGCCCTGTCCCCTGTGCGTCTTCCAGCGCGTGGCCGTGATCGCGTTGGGCATCGTTTTCCTGCTCGCAGCGATCGTTGCGCCGCACGGCCGGGGGAGCAAGGTCTTCGCTGGGTTGATCGGCGGGATCGCCGCCATTGGAGCGGGGGTGGCAGGAAGGCACGTGTGGTTGCAGAGCCTGCCGCCCGATGAAGTCCCTGCCTGCGGACCGGGACTCGATTACATCCTGGACAGTTTTCCCTTGAGCGAAGCGCTCAAGCTCGTCTTTACCGGTTCCGGCGAATGCGCCACCGCGGACTGGCACTTTCTGGGCCTGTCCATGCCCGCCTGGGTGCTGATCTGCATAGCCGCGCTGGGGGTGCTCGGCGTCTGGAACAACGCGCGCCGTCTTCGCGTTACTTCCGGGGAAGCAGCAACTCCATTATCCGCCGATACATCGCGGTAAGGCTGGCGACGTCTTCCAGGGACACGTTCTCGTCCGGCTTGTGAATGGATGCGTTCACCGGACCCAGTTCCACCACTGCCGCGCCGGCCGGTGATATGAAGCGTCCGTCGGAGGTGCCTCCGCCCGTCGACAGTTCCGGACGTAGCCCCGACTCTTCATACACTGCCTTGACGACTGCCTCGGTCAGCCGGCCCTCTTCCGTGAGGAAAGGCTCGCCCGAGAGATGCCAGTCCAGGGTGCAGTCAATATCGTGCGCGCTGACGAGCTTCTCCACCTTTCCTTTGAGTGTCTCGCTGGTCCATACGGTGGAGTAGCGAAAGTTGAAGCGGGCTTTCAGTTCGCCCGGTGTGACGTTCGGTGCGCCGCCGTCGCTCGCGATGCTGACCACCTGGAAACTTGTCGGCGGAAAAAATTCATTGCCTTCGTCCCAGACCGTCTCGTGCAGTTCGTTAAGAACAGGCGCGAAGCGCCGGATCGGATTGTCGACCTGCTCGGGATACGCGACATGGCCTTCGATCCCGTGCACGGTCGCTATCGCACTCAGTGATCCGCGTCTTCCGATGCGCACCGTATCCCCGAGGTGCTCACGACTCGATGGCTCGCCGAGCACGCACCAGTCGATCGCCTCGTTACGCGCCGACAGCGCCTCGATGACTTTCTTCGTCCCCTCGCGTGCCCGGCCTTCTTCATCGCTGGTCAGGAGGAAGGCAATGCTGCCGCTGTGTCGGGGATGGGCCGCGACGAACTGCAGCGCCGCTGTCACCATGGCGGCCAGTCCGCTTTTCATGTCCGCCGCGCCGCGGCCGTACAACCTGCCCTCGCGCAGGTCGGGTTCGAAAGGATCGGAACTCCAGTTCTCGATGGGACCGGGCGGGACGACATCGGTGTGGCCGGCGAAGCAGAGCAAGGGGCCGACGGTGCCACGCCTTGCCCACAGGTTGCTTACCTCTCCGAATGGCATGAATTCGCAGGTGAAGCCGGCCGGTTTCAGCCGCTCCGCAATAAGCTCGAGGCAGCCGGCGTCCTCCGGGGTGACGGAGCGACGGCGGATCAGGTCGCACAGGAGGTCCAGCGCGGCATCGTCGGGACCCGGCTCGCCAGCAGTAAACTCGGTATCTATCATTGTTTTAAGGTATCCGGCCCAACTTTTTGATTAATCAAAGGGTTCCACCTTCTGCACTTGTATCCGATGCCGGTATAGGTCAGCTTCTTCCGGCTTTTCCCAGTCTTCGTAGAGGCTCACGGCCCATTGCATCGCGCGCCGGGCACGTCGGTCGGGAGCAGTCGCGGACCCGGCCAGGGTCGGGACATTGTCGAGCAGCAAGCGCTCCGCTTCATCATAGCGTCCGAGTCGGGCCAGGGCGTGACTGTAGGCCAGGTTCGTTGCGGCAAGGAGCGGGTGCGTGTCGGGAAAATCCCTCCGGCGGATCTCGAGCGCGCGAAGCAGCAGGGGCTCGGCGTCTTGCGGGAGGTTCCTGTCGGTCAGCACGACGCCCAGTTCCGTGAGAGTCGATGCGACGTATTGGTGGTCCGGGCCGACGGACGCCTCGTAGATCCGCAGGGCGCCCTTCAGCAGCGATTCGGCTTCCTCGAGAAGTCCCTCATCCTGAAGCAGCATCGCGAGGCTCGTCATGTCATAGGCGACGAAGGGGTGATCGGGCCCGCGCGCGTTGGTATGGACGGCAAGCGCTTCGCGTAAAGCACGCTCGGCGGCAGCATGCTCGCCCTTGTTGTGCAGCAGCGTACCGAGCATGACCAGCGAACTGCCAACCAGGTCGTGATCGTCGCCAAGGATGTTACGTGCGGCGGCGATCGCGTCCCGGAACATCGCCTCGGCCGTTACAATGTCGCCTTTCGAATTCAGGACGACGGCGAGGTTCTGCAGGTAGTACGCGTTGAGCGGGTGATCGTGGCCGAGATGCGTCCGCACCAGCGCCAGCGCTTCTCGATACAGCGTCTCGGCCTGGTCGAGTTCGTTGTTGACGACGAGAATGCGCGCGAGTGCGCTTTTCCCTTCGGCAAGTTCTGCCGCATGCAACTCGCCCTGGGCTGCATAGATGTCGATACTTTCCCTGGCGAGCCGCGCGGCTTCCTCCAGGTTGCCGGTCGCCTGGTGCAGTTCCGCGAGGTTATAGAAGCTCGCCGCGACTTCGGTGCTTGAGTCCCCGTACAGGCTTCGGTTCCGCTCGAGGGCCTCCTGCAGGAGTATACCCGCGCGTTTATAGTCGGCTGTGCGAATGAGCGGCAGCGCGAGCTGGTTCTTCGTCGCCGCAATCAGCGGATGATGCTCCCCGAGTTCGTTCGAGCGAATCCGGAGTGATGCCTCGAGCATATCGATCGATGGTTCGTATTCACCGAGATTGAAATAGACGCGGCCGATCGTTTCCATCAGCGTTGCCTGCACCGCCGGTTGACTGTCGAGCCCGCTTATTCTCTCCGCGCCCTTTGCCAGTATTTCCTTGGCGGAGATATCCAGTCCGCGAGCGTTGCCGGGATCCGGCGTCATGAAGATCTCTTCCAAAAAGGTTGAAACCTGCCTGGCCGTGTCCCGCTCTTCCGCGATGCGCTGGTTCTGCACCGTCATCGCAACGCCGAACGCCACGAGCAGGCCAACCAGCGCGACCGACATGGCCACGCCGGCCACGTGCCTGCGGATGAACTTTCCGGTGCGATAGCTCCAGGTATCCGGCTGTGCGAGTACCGGCAGGGATGCAAGGTGCAACCGCAGGTCTTCCGACAGTTCGTGTGCGGATCGGTACCTGCGCTGCGGTTCCTTGCGCAAGGCGAGCAGTACGATGTTGTCGAGGTCTCCTTTCAGGAGACGACTCAGTTTTTCGCGCGTCGTGCCGCGATATCGCCAGATGAGTTCGGGTTTCATCTCACCCGGCGCTGCCTCAACGGAGTGCCGCCGGACGGCGGTGCTGGGGCGCTCAGGGACATGTTCGCAAATCGCCTGGGCCATGGCACTCGGGCTGTTGCCCACCCGATAGGCCGGCTGGCCGGTGAGGAGTCGATACAGCAGGAGACCGAGGGCATAGATGTCGGTTGCGGTGGTGATCGGACCGTTTTGAACCTGCTCCGGCGTCGCATTCTCGGGTGTCATCATGACGGCGCCGACGCGGGTCAGTCCGTCCGTAGCGGCACCACCCGCATCGAGAAGCTTTGCGATGCCGAAGTCCAGCAGCTTGGGCGTCCCGTCCGCGGTTACCAGGATATTCGTCGGCTTGATGTCGCGGTGCACGACCAGGTTCTGGTGCGCGTAATGCACGGCTGAACAGATTTTGCGAAACAGTTCCAGCCGCTCGTTCACCGTGAGGCGCCGGCCGTCGCAATACTCGTCGATCGGCAGGCCGTCTATGTATTCCATCACCAGGTACGGTGTGCCGTCCGCCGTCGTGCCGCCGTCGAAGAGGCGAGCGATGTTCGGGTGCTGCAGGTTCGCGAGGATCTGCCGCTCGCCGACGAGCCGGGCTTCGATCTCGGGATCGATGAGCCGTTGCCGGACCACCTTGATCGCCACCTGCTGCCGGAAATGCTCGTCTGCGCGTTCGGCGAGGTATACGACGCCCATGCCGCCGCTGCCGATGATGCTGACGATCCGATACGGCCCGATGCGTTCACCGACGATGTCCGTGAGAGAGCCGGCATCCGGGGACGCGAGGTCAAGCACGTCGTGGATAGCGTCCTCGATCACCGTGTTCTTCGCCACGTCGGAGCGGGCAAGAGCTTCGATATAGGCGCGTAACTCCCCGTCATCCCCGCAGGCCTTCCTGAGGTACGCCGCCCGTTCGGACACGGGCATGTCCGCGACGGCGTCGAACAACTGCTCGACGCGAGCCCACCGGTCGGGGCTAAGTTCAGGCGGGGCGGAGTTCATTGAGTATCCAGGCTTTGGCCAGGCGGAGGTCACGGTGCACGGTTGCGGGTGAGACATCGAGTGCTTCCGCCATCTCGTCGTAGGTCATTCCCCCGAAGTAATGCAGCACGATGACCTCGCCTTTGCGCGCATCGATCCGGGCGAGGCGCTCCAGAGCCTCATCGATGTCGAGCAGGTCCGCAGGACCGGCGGCGGCGTCGGGGATCACCACTGTTTCCAGGCTCGCGTGCCGGGCGGCGCCGCCTCGCTTCTCCCGCCGGCGAGCTTTGGCGTGGTCAACGAGGATGCGCCGCATGGAACGTGCCGCGACCGCATAGAAATGCGCCCGGTCCGACCAGGGCACATCCATGCCGGCCAGGCGGATGAAGGCCTCGTTCACCAGTCCGGTTGCCTGCAGGGTGTGACCGGCGCCCTCGGAACCCATGTAGCGCCGCGCCAGCGCACGCAGTTCCTCGTAGACGAGAGGCGCAAGCTCGACGAGCGCGCCTTCGTCGCCCTCGCGCCATTGGCCAAGAAGAGTCGTTACGGCGCGCGCGCAAGCCATTTCTGCCCCCGATATCGCACTGCGGGAAGGAATCTGTAACCGGAGGAAATCGTTATACGCCAGTATCTAACGATTGTTTTGCGTAATGATAGTCAAATCGGCGCCGTGCATAAACAGAGAAGTCCACGATCGTTTCCGCGAATCGGTGACGGATTGGCGCTAAACTTCGTGTTACGAAAAACAATAGCCAAGAGAAAAGGGGAATCATATGGCTGAAGCAAGTCTGCCTCCGCAGTCGCGGAAAATGGCAATGTACGCCGCGGGCGGCGGGTTTGGTGGTGCGCTGCTTGCGATCCTCGTCGCGAAGATCCTTGCCGGTCCATGTTGCTGCCCGCAACAGCCGGATGCAGGCGAACGGCGCCCCGCATCGCTGTCATCGATGATCTGGACAGTCGAACCCTCGGACGCGGAAACGGGGACCCACGCTTAAAATACGGGGACCCACGCTTAAAATAATGTCTCCCTGCATGAGGGGATTTCGTTGCGGATGTCGCTTTATAGGGTAAGAGGCCAGTAAACCTGTACCTGCGGAGTGACGAATGCGCGAGAAAGAGCGGAAGAAGTATTGCCTTGTGGATCACGCCAACAAGCAGAAAGACCTGGCGCGGCTGCCGCCGTATGAGTTCTGGGTCAGGCAGGTGAAGCGCAGGGACTCCGCCGGGCCGGTTGCCGCAGGCGGTAAGGGCACGGCAAGGCGGACGCGCCGGATAAAGGGTTGATCGGTCATCTTTCGCCCAGGATTTCCGCGTACCGTTGCGCGGAAAATCCGAGCGCGACCTGCTTGCCGTTTTCGAGAACCGGCCGCTTCACGAGTGTGGGGTGCTCGATTATCGCCGCGAGGGCGCGATTTCGCGTCATGCCGCTGCGGTCGACGTCGGGCAGCTTGCGCCACGTGAGGCTCGACTTGTTCAGGAGCTTTTCCCATTCCACGCTGTCCGCCCAGCGTTCCAGCGTCTGGATATCGATTCCATCATCGCGAAGGTCGTGGAACCGGTAAGCGATGTCCCGTGAGTTCAGCCACTTCATCGCTTCCCGGCAGGTGCTGCAGCTCTTGATCCCGTAGATCGTCAGCACGACAGAAAAGCTCTGCTCAGGTTATGCGAGGGCAACCGTAGGAGCTCGCCATGCGGGCGAGTGCGATACGCTTCAGCGAACTCGCCCGCGTCCGCCGTCCGCGAGGGCAACAGTATTCGATGCCGTTGCCGGGTCCCTTTGGCGTAGGCTCCTACAGTCGCACCGATCATGACTTTCGCAGTGATTCCTCGTCGGCGAAGCGCAGCAGGTCGTTGAGGCTCGTCCGGCTGCGGGTTTTCGCATCGACCTGTTTCACGATGATGGCGCAGTAGAGAGAGTACTTCCCGTCGCTCGATGGAAGACTGCCTGGAACGACGACGGAACCGGCCGGCACCCGGCCGTAGCTGACTTCACCGGTCTCACGGTTATAGATCTTCGTGCTTTGCCCGATAAAGACGCCCATCGAGATGACGGAACCTGTTTCGACGATCACGCCCTCCACGACTTCCGAGCGGGCGCCGATGAAACAGTCGTCCTCGATAATTGTTGGCGCGGCCTGCACGGGTTCGAGAACGCCGCCGATGCCGACACCGCCTGAAATGTGCACGTTCCGCCCGATCTGTGCGCAGCTGCCTACAGTCGCCCAGGTATCGACCATGGTGCCGCTGCCGATGTTCGCCCCGATGTTGACGTAGCTCGGCATCAGCACGACGTCGCTCGCAACGTGCGCGCCGTAGCGCACGATCGCGTCCGGTACGACGCGCACCCGGTCGCGCTCGAAGTCGGCAGCGCCGTAATGGCTGTACTTGAGCGCCACCTTGTCGAAGAAGTTGCTGTGGGCGCCGGCAATGACCTTGTTCTCCCGAAGGCGAAAATAGAGCAGCACCGCTTTCTTCAACCACTGGTTGACCTGCCAGGAATCGTCGACCTTCTCGGCGACCCGGGCTTCACCGGAGTCGAGCAGGCGGAGCGCCTCTGCGACCGCCGTCTCGAGCTCCGGCTGCGGGCCGGCACGGGATGCATCGTTCTGAGCCTCGAAGCCTGCTTCGATGGCGGCCACCATTGCTTCCAGCTTCATTCCCGCGTGTCCAGCGTGGAGACGAGGCGCTGCTCCAGTGTCTCGCGTAGCTCGACGGACAACGGCTCGCCGTTTCCGTCGACGATGTAGAACACGTCTTCGGCGCGCTCGCCGATGGTCATAATCTTGGCCGTGTCGATTTCTATGCCGAGATCAATAAGGACCTGCCCCACCTTGCTCAGTAGACCCGGCCGGTCACCGGCGACGAGTTCCATCACGGTGCGGCCGTTCGCCTCGTCCTCGTCGAATTCGACGGTGGTGCGGGTCGGAAACATACGCACCTGTCGCGGGGCGCGACGCGTGACCTTGACGATGCTGTCGTCGGATCTCGCGAGTACATGCGCCAGCGCTTGCCGCACTTTCCGCAGGCGCTGGTCGTCTACCTCGATACGCCGGTCGAGCTCCATGAATATGAAAGTGTCCAGGCTCAACCCCTTCCTGATCGGCACGACGCGTGCATCGACGATAGTCATTCCCAGTTCATCGATCGCCGCGGACGCACGGGCAAACGTGCGCCTGGTCTTGAGCGTGTAAAGAACGGCCTCCATGCCGTCGCCGCCGGCTTGCTTGCGCACGTCGACCAGGCCGTGTGCGGCGTCTTCGCCGGCACTGGCCAGGATCCGGGTGTGCCAGGCAATCTCCTCGCTGCGATAGCGAAGGAAATAGTCTTCGGTGAACGAGCGCCAGATTTCCTGCCGTTGCGCCTCCGGCATGCCGGACTGGCGCAGCAATTCCCGCGCCGAGGTCTGCGTCTCGGAAATCAGGTATTCGCGATCGATCGGGTTCTCGAGGCCCCGCCGCAGCGCCCGCGCGGTTGCGTCGTACAGGTCGCGAAACAGCGTCGCTTTCCACGAGTTCCAGAGTTTCGGGTTCGTGCCCCTGACATCGGCGACCGTCAGGACGTACAGGTAATCGAGGTGGGTCTTGTCACTGACGGTGGCGGCGAACTCGTTGATGACGGCGGGGTCGGCGATATCCTTTTTCTGCGCCGTCGTCGACAGGAGCAGGTGGTTTCGGACCAGCCACGCGACCGTGCGAGCCTCGTACCGGCTCATTCCGTGTTCCAGGCAGAATGCTTCGGCGTCGACGGCACCCAGTTCCGAATGGTCGCCGCCGCGGCCCTTCGCGATGTCGTGGAACAGGGCTGCGAGATAGATGATCTCGGGCTTGTCGAAGGATTGCATCAACGGGCTGCAATGCGGGTACTCGTGGTCGAAGCGCGAAAGGGCAAAGCGGCGCAGGTTGCTGACGACGAACAGCGTGTGTTCATCGACGGTATAGGCATGGAAGAGGTCGTACTGCATGCGGCCGACGATGCGACCGAAGGACGGAATGTAGAGACCTAAGACGCCGTACAGGTTCATACGGCGCAGTTGCCGGCTGACGCCGACCGGTGCCCGGAGGATGCTCAAGAACAGTCGGTGGTTGCGGGGGTTCTGGCGGAACTCCTCGTCGATGAGATAAAGGTTTCGCCGGATCTCACCGACGGTGTGTGCCGCGACGCCGCGAATGTGCTCGTTTTCCTGCAACAGGAGGAACAGTTCGAGCAATGCTGAGGGTTCCTGCCGGAATACGTCTTCGTGCACCGTTTGCAGGTAGCCGTTTTTCACCTCGAAGCGTTCGTTTAACGGTTCCGGTTCTGCGTCCGGATCCATCAATATCGCCTGCTCGAAAAGCTGCAACAGCATTTCATTCAGCCGACTCAGTTCCATAACCGTGCGGTAGTAACGCTGCATGAGCTGTTCGACGGCGAGCGTGTAACTCGCATCTTCGTAGCCCAGCATCTCGGCGAGACGTGTCTGGTGATCGAACAGCAGGCGGTCCTCCCGCCTTCCGGTCAGCACGTGCAGGGCGTAACGGATCCGCCACAGGAACGCCTGGCCGTCGTATA
>DATGQI010000060.1:0-19767 GCA_035304285.1 Woeseiaceae bacterium | reverse complement strand
TATCGAAGCTGATCGAAGCCGCCAACAGTGTGTGCGAAAGAAGCGGTAACAAACCTGAGTTGGTGGTTTTGCGAAGACTTTCCGTGAGTTAAAAGTGAGGGTCCCGCAAAATTCACGCAAACGGATCAGGCCATCAACGATCGAGTTCGTAAGTTTTTGATTTGATTGGTGGCCAGGGGCGGAATCGAACCACCGACACGCGGATTTTCAGTCCGCTGCTCTACCAACTGAGCTACCTGGCCTTTCTGGTTGTGCGTGCGTGTTGCACGCATGACACTTTCGCGACCCGCAACCCGCCACCCGCCGGAACCGGCTTTGCATCGGTGCGGTGTCGCCCGCGGGGCGGGCTCCTACAGCGCTCTTACTCGAGGCAGCGGCTGGGGGCTGGAAGCGAGCGGGGTATTAGACCGAGGGGAGTGGCGGGAGTCAATATGGGTTCGGGTGTGGTCAGTGGATCCGGCGAAGTTGCAGAGATCGGGCGCAAAACGTCGAGAAGGCCAGGATCCACAGGAAAAACCACCCTGCCGCGCCGCCTCCTCCTCCGCCGCCGCTGCTACTGCTATCCGCCGAGGCGGCGCTGACCGTGACCGTGCCCTCTGCACTGTTGTTGGAAGTATCGGCATCCAGTTCGCTGGACGAGAGCGCGAGCGTGTAGCTTCCGGCGCCCTGCGTCGTGCCGGTAAGCCTCATGCTCAGCGTGACCGTGGACTGGCTGCCGAAGTTGTCTGCTTCGCAGTCGACCTGCTGCGGCGACACGGCGCAGCTTCCGAGCGGCCACTCGGCCGTCTCTGCTTCCAGCCCGGGACTTATTGAGATCGACAGTTCTACAGCCGTCGCATCCAGTATCGACCGGTTTTCAATTTGCGCGGTCAGCAACGTGCTCTGGTCCAGGCTCAGCTGGGCGGGATTCAATGCATTTATGACGAGGTCCACCGCCGGCGTTATCGTCACTTCGGCCGTTTCGTTGTTGTTGGCGAGGTTGTTGTCCATGTCGGCGGAAACGGTGGCGACAAAGTCGCCGCTTCCCGCCTCTGTCGCCGTCATCACGAGCGTCACTGTCCGGTTACTGCCGCCCGCCAGGCTTCCGAGTTGGCACGAAACGTCAGCCGTACCACTTGTGCAATCTCCCGAAGATGCCGCTACGGATATAAGCGAGACATTCTCCGGAATGCTGACGGCTGCAACGACGTCAGCTGCCGTTTCCGTCCCGATGTTCGTCGCTGCGAAGCTAAGGTTGAAGTCGGTACCGAGCAACACATCCGGGATGCTGCTATCCAGCGACACAGTCATATCGACCGACGGCAGGACGCTTATGCAGGAAGCCGCAGCGATGGCCGGCTGCATCTGCGCGATGCTGCACTGGGAGAACTGGTCACTACCATTGACTGAACTTGCCATGATGAAGTCTTCCGACTCCACTTCACAGGCCGAGCCGTCCTCCGCATCGTGCGGGGCGCCGAAGTTGTGACCTATCTCATGTGCCGAGATAAGGCTTTCAAACAGCGCCCCATGCCTGCCTTCCGTAAGTCCGGCACCGAAGCGTGTGCTGCAGATCGCGTCCAGGTAGGCGATACCGACTGTCGTGGCCGCGAGGTTACGGCCCGTATAAAGATGTGTGAGGCCATGATTCCTGTGCAGCGGCGAATCGCGGCGGTATATCCCCAGCTCGTCGAGCAGGTCGCCGGAGTCGAGGGTATCGCTGAACGGGTCATCCTCGTCCGGGTGAACTTCCAGGGTCCCGACGGTTAGCTGCACACCGAGTTGTTCGCTGAAGATGCCGTCGACGTTGTTCAGTCGCGTGGCAAGCGCCGCTTCCGCACCTGCGCCCGTTCGCTCGGTGAACTCGAAGTCCGCGATAGCGCTCAGCTGCATCTCCGAAATCGCGCCGGGTGCGGCAGCTCTAGCTGTTGTCATCTCGGCCAGCAGCTTCGTGTACATCGTCGCCGCGCTACCTCCGGTGGTGGCAGCTCCGCAGGTCAGCGTGCCCGGCGTCACGTAGGTATCGGCCAGCCGATAAACGATCGGGGCGTCGGTTTGTACCGCGCTGTCTCCGGGCGCTTCGATGACGAACATCTGCTCGCCGTCCCAGATGAGGCCGCGCGGCTCGTCGTTCGCCATGACAATACGGGACCACGAGCCGGGCTTTCCGGCGAGCTTGCCGCGGTAGAGAGCGACATCGGACGGAAGCGATGTACGCGAGGCTTGTGACAGGAGGCGATCGTTTGGTTCGAGATGCAGTTCGAAACTCCGCGCGAGCGCGTCGAATGCCAGCGTGAGCGGTGCGGCTTTGTTGATCTTTTGTTGCGCCGTGGGAGCGCCTGGCTGCAGCGTGAGTGGCTGCAGGGGCTCGTAGTGGGTTACGACGACGCTCGGGGCTGCAGCGGCGTGGTTGGCAGATACGCAGATCAGGGCGGCGAGTATTCCGTATGCTTTCATCGCCGTCCCTGAATCGTTCGTCGTTGCCAGGGAGTTAGCTAAGCAGATCGCGGTGGGGGCGGCAAGGGAATGGGTTTGGGTTTGGGTGTTGTTTGGCAACGGCTGCGGCCGGTGGCGGTTGCGCGATGCCGGTGTCGCCCGCGGGGCGGGCTCCTCCAGGCTTCTATTCCTGGCGGATCGCTATTCGGGGCCGTCGGGGGTCAGGGCGCAGCGGGTCAGTTTCGGGTCGTGGGGCCAGCCTTTCAGTTGCTCGTCTGTCAGGAGCAGGAGGTTTTCGCCGTCGCGGCGGAGGTGCATCGTGGGCAGCGGCTTGCCGGTATAGGAGTCGAAGTAGAGGGTGTCGCCTTCTATCGAATAGCGGCCGCGAACGGGGTATTCGGGAAACTGGTCGACTACTTCTCCCCGGTCGTTCACCAGCACCTGGTCCGTGAACTTGTCCCAGACGAAGCGCCCGTGATCAAGCGTAATGCTGTTACCGGCGTGGGAGAGGCATCCAGGGGTGTACGTACCATCGATCGTGGCGCATCCGGCGAGAAGTGCTACGAACAGTAAGGAAGCGGCAGCACTTCTCCTCGTCATCGTCTCTCCCCTGCACCCTTCAAGCGCTCATTCTAGCGGAGCGGCTCCGGGACGTCGCAGCCAAAAAAAGCCGGGCGATGCCCGGCTTCGAAGAACCACCTCACTTCCCCGGGGGAGAGGGAATCAGGCAGCTCTCAGTGCTTCTTCCGCGGAGCGATATTCGTAACCAAGGTCTCTCGCCACCGCTTCATAATTGACATGACCCGCGCTCACGTTGAGGCCGCGCGCGAGGTGCTTGTCGCGGCTCAATGCCTCGCGCCAGCCGAGTTTGGCAAGCGCACGGACGAACGGCAGGGTGACGTTGGTCAGCGCCAAAGTGGACGTCCTCGGTACCGCACCAGGCATGTTGGTGACGCAGTAGTGCACGACTTCATCAACCACGTAGGTCGGCTCCGCGTGCGTCGTGGGCCGACTCGTTTCGAAGCAGCCGCCCTGGTCGATGGAGATGTCAACCAGCACCGCGCCCGGCTGCATCGACTTGACGTGCTCCGCCGTCACCAGTTTCGGAGCCGCGGCGCCGGCCACCAGTACCGCGCCGACCACCAGGTCTGCGTGCAGTACCAGTTCGTCGACAGCCTGGCGCGTCGAGTACTGCGTCCTCACCCGGCCACCGAAGATATCGTTGAGCATTCGCAGACGCGGTACGGAACGGTCGAGAACCGTCACTTCCGCACCAAGGCCGACAGCCATGTCTGCCGCGTTGGTACCCGCAACCCCTCCTCCGATGACCACCACGCGCCCCGGCGCCACTCCCGGCACGCCCCCGAGCAGTACCCCGCGACCACCATTCGCCTTCTGCAACGCGTAAGCGCCGGCCTGGATCGAGAGGCGTCCTGCGACCTCACTCATGGGCGTCAGCAACGGAAGGGAACCATCCGGTGCCGTCACCGTTTCGTATGCGATGGCGGTACTGCCGGATTGCACCAGTGCCTCGGTCTGCTTCCGGTCGGCCGCCAGGTGGAGGTAGGTGAACAGCACCTGGTCGGGGCGGAGCATTGCGCATTCCGAGAGTTGCGGCTCCTTGACCTTGACGATCAGGTCCGCGCGGTCGAAAACTTCCTTTGCCGTACCGAGGACCGTTGCGCCCGCAGCTTCGTAGTCCGCATCGGTCAGGCCGATGCCGGCCCCGGCTTCGGTCTCGACGAACACCTCGTGGCCGTCGTGGACCAGTTCGGCCACTCCCGCCGGCACCATACCGACACGATATTCCAGGACCTTGATTTCTTTGGGTACACCGATGCGCATGTTGGCTATCTCGAGGGTTTGGGGGCTTTCGCCGAATGCAATCCAGTCGTGCAGGATACTCCCGCGAGAGCGCAATCGACTTGCTGGTTCAGTGACATTTGCGCGAACCTGTGGCATTTTCTGCCAGCAATATGGCATTCTGCACAAGGTTCCGTCATGGCCCTCGACCGCTTCGACAAAAAGATTCTCGCTGAACTGCAGCGCGACGGGCGCATCAGCAACGTGGAGCTCGCCGGCCGGGTGAGCCTCTCCGAATCCGCCTGCCTGCGGCGGGTGCGCTCGCTGGAGCAGGCCGGGCTCATCGAGCGCTACGTCGCCCTGCTGAACCAGAAGAAGGCCGGGCTCGCCGGCAACGTCTTCGTACACATCGCACTGCACCGCGAGGAGCAGAGCGAACTCGCCGCGTTCGAGGCCGCAGTGCAGAACCTCCCCGAGGTGATGGAGTGCTACCTCATGACAGGAGAGTTCGACTACCTGCTTCGCGTCGTCGTCTCGGACATGGCAGATTTCGAGCGAGTGCACAACGAGTCGCTGACGCGGCTGCCTGGCGTCGCGCGGGTCAACTCGAGCGTTGCAATCCGTACGGTGAGGAAGACGACGGAACTGCCGATGCCGTGACGGTGCCCCATCTTGTACGGCCGGAATAGCGCTGTAGGAGCCCGTCCCACGGGCGACATACGTTTGAGATCTTTACAACCCGTTGTCGCCCGCCGGGCGGGCTCCTACAGCGTGCTACTGCCAGCCGGTGCTTTTTTCCGGGGGTTCGCGTAACCTCGATTGCCCCCTTCGATCGAGGCACCGCATGGTTTCGCTTGAGGAAACTGTCCAGGTCGAGGCGCCGTCCCTGGTGGCGCAGTACCAGCGAACCCGCGCGGCAACCGTCGCGCTTTGCGAGCACCTCCTGCCCGAGGATTTCGTGGTGCAGTCGATGCCGGACGTGAGTCCGGCGAAGTGGCACCTCGCGCACGTGACCTGGTTCTTTGAAAAGTTCGTGCTCGAGCCGTACGCGAAAGGCTACCGCCGCTTCAACGACGACTTTCATTACCTCTTCAACTCTTATTATTACTCCGTCGGGGAGATGCACCGGCGACCGGAGCGCGGCATGCTTTCGCGTCCGCCTGTCGAGGAGGTGATGAACTATCGCGCTCACGTGGACGATGCCATGGAGCGCCTGTTGAGCGGAGGAACCGACGACAGGGAGACCCGCCAGCGCGTGGTGCTGGGTATCAACCACGAACAGCAGCACCAGGAGTTGTTGCTGACCGACATCAAGCACGTGTTCTCGCTGAACCCGCTGAAGCCTGCGGTGAACCCGGAACTGCCGCGCCCGCAGGCGGCGCAGGCGCCCCCGCTGCAGTTCATCCCTGGTGCCTCAGGGAACAGGGAGATTGGCGCAACCGGTGAGGGCTTCGCTTTCGACAACGAACTGCCCCGTCACCGGGTCCTGGTACATGAGCACCGGATCGGGTCGCGCCAAATCACGAACGGGGAATACCTGGAGTTCATCCGGGACCGCGGCTACCAGAAGGTAGACCTTTGGCTGGCAGACGGCTGGGCTTCCGTGAATGAACACGGTTGGAACCGGCCACTGTACTGGAACGTGGACTGCACCGCGGAGTTCACTCTCGGAGGCGAGCGCGACCTCGACATGCATGCCCCGGTCACTCATGTGAGCTATTACGAGGCCGACGCCTTCGCTCGCTGGGCAGGCGCGCGCCTGCCGACGGAGCAGGAGTGGGAGGTTGCCGCGACAGGAGAGCACTGCTCCGGGAACCTGGCCGCAACCGGCTTCTGGCACCCCGTAGCCGCGGCAAACGGCAACAGGCAGTACTTCGGGGACAACTGGGAATGGACGTCATCGTCCTACTCCCCGTACCCCGGCTTCCGGCCGCTGCCCGGTTCGCTCGGAGAGTACAACGGCAAGTTCATGTGCAACCAGATGACGGTGCGCGGAGGCTCCTGCGTCACCGCCGACGACCACATCCGCTCGAGCTACCGCAGCTTTTTCTACCCCGACGCGCGCTGGCAGTTCCTGGGCGTTCGTCTTGCCCAGGACGGCGCGGCGTGACCTGCGGCACTGCAATGGAGACGGACGAAGTAGGGCCGGGCAGCGCCCTCAGCGCCGCCGACCGCCAGGAAGTGCTGGATGGACTTCGCCAGCAACCGAAGACGCTGTCGCCGAAGTTTTTCTACGACGAGCGCGGCTCGCGGTTGTTCGAGCAGATCACGGAGCTTCCGGAGTACTACCCGACGCGCACCGAGCTTTCCATCATGCGCGAGAACATCGAGGAGATTGTCGGCCTGGTCGGGCCGCAGGCCAGCCTGATCGAATTCGGCAGCGGCTCGAGCATGAAGACGCGGATCCTCCTCGAGCATCTCGATCGCCTGGCAGCATACGTTCCCGTCGACATCTCACGTGACCATCTCACCGCGGCCGCCGAAACGCTGGCGGCGGACTTTCCGCAAATAGAAGTGCTGCCGCTTGCCGTCGACTTCACCCGCCCGTTCGACCTGCCCAAGCCTAAGGTCATGCCCTTGCGAAACATCGTCTACTTTCCCGGCTCGACGATTGGGAATTTTATGCCGTCCGCCGCGCAGGCCCTGCTCGAGGTGATGTACGAGGAGGCCAACGAAGACGGTGCGCTGCTGATTGGCGTGGACTTGAAAAAGGACCCGGCTGTGCTCGAAACTGCATATAACGACAGCGCGGGAGTAACAGCCAGGTTCAACCTGAACATGTTGCGACGGCTGAACAACGAGCTTTCGGCGAATTTCGACCTCGAGAAATTCCGGCACCTGGCGGTTTACAGGGAAGAGCCGGGACGGATCGAGATGCACCTGGTGAGTACTTCTGTGCAGGCCGTCATGGTCGCTGGAGAACGGTTTCAGTTTGAGGAAGGGGAATCGATTCGTACGGAGTGTTCGCACAAGTACACGCTGAAAGAATTCGAGGCGATGGCCGAGCGCGCCGGCTTCTCGGTCCACAGGGTGTGGACGGACAGGGAGCGGTTGTTTTCGGTGCAGTATTGCCTGCGGCGGTGATCGAGGTCGTTATTGAGAGGGGATCGCCGGGATGGTCGCCCGCGGGGCGGGCTCCTGCAGCGCGCGAATAGCGGGCGGCAGGCGCGATTTCATAGCGCCGTCGGCGATCGGTTGCGGGTGCGGAATCGATCGTGGAGAATGCGGCTCGCTTTTGCGCGTTCCATCACTTTGCCTCTCCTTCGCGGGGCAACCAGACTCCCGAAGCACCAGTTTCCAGCGCAGGTAAATGCCGCTGCATGGCCATCGACAGCTTGAGAAACCCGCTCCTTACCAAGTGCGTGGCCTTGTGGCTTGCGTTCGTGCTGTTGACCGCTCCTGCTGCGGCCGATGTCGTGCAGGCGGGACAAGCGGCACAGCCGGCCCTGTCCGTAGAAGCGACACAGCCGGCGCAGTCCGCCCAACCGATCGATGCGCAAACGGTTGGACAGGATGGGCGACCCGGCGAGCAACAGCCCCGGGGTGCCGGACAGCAACAGCCGAATGCCAACGGACTGCTGCAAACGCCGCTGCCCGGCGAGCAACCTCTGGAGTCGCCGCGGCTGGACGACCAGTCGCTGCTCGACGATCTTTCCGCGCGCACCTTTCGCTTCTTCTGGGAGACTGCCAACGCGGAAAAAGGACTGATACCCGATCGCTGGCCCTCGCAGCCCTTCGCCTCCATCGCGGCCATCGGTTTCGCGCTGACGATCTATCCGATCGGCGTTGAACGCGGCTATATCACGCGCCAGCAGGCGCGGCTCCGGACGGTGCGCACGCTGCGCTTTTTCTGGAACGCCCCGCAAGGCCCGGAGCCGCAGGGCACCGTTGGGCACAAAGGCTTTTTCTACCACTTCCTGAACATGGAGACCGGCCTGCGCTGGGGAACCACCGAGTTGTCGACGGTGGATACAGCGCTGTTCCTGGGCGGCGCCCTTTTCGCGCAGTCGTACTTCACCCAGGATCACCCGCTGGAGGCGGAGATTCGCGACCTGGCGCAAAAGATCTACGAGCGCGTCGACTGGCCGTGGGCACAGGCGAACGCGCCCGGCATTACCCTTGCCTGGCGTCCGGAGCGCGGCTTCAGTGCGTACGACTGGAACGGCTACAACGAGGCAATGATCGTTTACCTGCTGGCGCTCGGATCACCCACACATCCGCTGGACCAGGAGGCCTGGAACTCGTGGACCGACCGCTATGACGAGGTCTGGGGCAGCTACTACCAGCAGGAATTCCTGATGTTCAGCCCCGGCTTCGGTCATCAGTACACGCACATCTGGATCGACTTCCGCGAGATCCAGGACGCCTACATGCGGCGGCGCGGGCTCGACTATTTCAAGAACAGCCGGCGCGCAGCGCTCGCCCAGCACGCTTACGCTGAAGAGAACCCGATGGGCTGGAAAGGCTACGGCGAGGGCGTCTGGGGATTGACTGCGAGCGACGGGCCGGGACGCGCGCTCCTGATGTACGAAGGAGAGGAACGGCAGTTCCGCGGTTACATCGCCCGCGGCATCGGCTATCCCCCGACTCACTCCAGGCTCGGGCAGTCGTTCGACGATGGGACCATCGCACCCACCGCCGCGATATCGTCGATCGTGTTCACGCCGGAACGGTCGATCCAGGGTATCCGCGAAATGCGTGCCCGCTATGGCCAGCACATCTATTCAGAGTACGGCTTTCTCGACGCCTTCAATCCAAGCTTCAACTACGACGTGGAGGTACATCGTGGCCGCGTCATACCCGGGTTCGGCTGGGTTGCCGACGACTACCTCGGCATCGACCAGGGTCCCATCATCCTGATGATTGAAAACTATCGCACCGGGTTCGTCTGGAACGTAATGCGCGAGAACGAGCACATGCGCCGCGGGCTGAATCGCGCCGGGTTCAGCGGCGGCTGGCTGGACAGGACGGAAGAGAACGACCCGCCGTCGATCGAGGAAGAGATTACTCCGGAACAAACTCCTTAGGTTTCTCCGAGCCGCCGCCGAAGAAGAATTTTTCCATCTCGGTCTCCAGGAATTTTCTCGCCTCCGGCTCCATTGGCGTCAGCCGGTACTCGTTGATGAGCATCGTCTGGTGCGCGAGCCATTTCTGCCACGCTTCTTTCGACACGTTCGCGTAAATGCGCTGGCCGAGTTCACCGGGGTAAGGGGCATAGTCCAGCCCTTCCGCTTCCTTGCCCAGTACGATGCAATGGACGATGCGTGACATCTATCTTTCCTTCAGGTTTTCGATGAGTTTTCGAACGGGCGCGGCGACGCCGAACTCCGGCGCCGTCTCGTAGTTGTACCAGATGCCGGACGCGCCGTCCGCAACTCGTTGCGGCACCGAGTTGAGGTGCAGCGCCACCGGTTTTATATCGAGATGGTAGTGGCTGAAGGTGTGCCGAAGCGTCGACCATCGTTCCACCTCGACCGGTTCCGCGTTGAGTCGGGCGCTGCACCAGGCAAGAAGCTGTTCCTCCATGTCGAATTCCGGCAGGCTCCAGAGCCCGCCCCAGATGCCTGATGGCGGTCGCCGCTCCAGGTAGACGTCGCCATTGCAGCAGGCAAGCGCCATGTGCGTCTGCCGCAGCGGCTTGGCCTTTTTCTCGCGCCGGCCCGGAAACTCGGAAACGCTCGCGGCCGCGTAGGCTTTGCAGCCGGAAGAGACGGGGCACAGGAAGCAGGATGGCTGCGTGCGCGTGCAGACGGTGGCGCCGAGATCCATGATGGCCTGCGTGTAGGCGGCGGTATCCTTATCGGGGGTGTGTTGCTCCGCGTACTGCCACAGCGTTGCCGCCACCGCGGAATCCCCCGGCCAGCCGCCGACTGTGTGATATCGCGCCAGCACGCGCTTCACGTTCCCGTCCAGTATCGGGTGATGCTCGTTGCAGGCAAGCGCCATGATCGCCCCCGCGGTCGAGCGTCCGATGCCTGGCAGCGCAACTACGTCCTCGAAGTTGCCCGGGAAACGGCCGGAGTGGCGGTCCCGAATTTCACAAGCTGCCTTGTAGAGATTCCTGGCGCGGGCATAGTAGCCAAGCCCCGCCCAAAGCTTCAGGACATGATCGATCGGCGCGTTGGCGAGCGAGAGCACGTCCGGGAACGCCTCCATGAAGCGCATGTAATAAGGAACGACCGTGGCGACCTGCGTCTGCTGCAGCATGATCTCCGAAACCCACACCCGGTACGGTGTGCGATCCTGTTGCCACGGCAGGTCCTTGCGCCCGTGACTCTCGTGCCACTCGAGCAATTGCTTCGCGAAGCTGTTGACCGGAGTGGCGCTCACGGTTTGGGCGTCCTGCCGAGTGCCAGCGCTTCGATGCGGTCGATGGCGTCTGTTCCGTCGGAGCGCAGCGAGCGCTGGATGACGTAAGGACCGATGATCGGAGGCACCCAGAAGCCGGGCTCCATTTCGAAATCGTAAATCAGCAGCGTGCCGTCCCCCTCCGGTTTCAATAGCCAGCGTTCGCGGCTGTAGTTGAAGTCGCTGCCCTCGGGCTCCGTGATCGCGACGATTTCCGAGCCCGGTCTCAGCTCGAGGTGTCCATGACGCACGAATTCCCTGCAGAAGAACAAGACGCATCCCTGCATGCGCGCGAAGAAGCGCGGACGTCCCTGCTCGTCCCTCTCCACGTTGCGCGTTTCGACGTAAGCGCTGGAAAACTGCACGAACAGGTCATAGTTCGTGAGCACACGATAAAGATCGTCGCGGCTGGCGGCAAAGTACGCCTCTGATTTGAGGCTGTAACGATTTTGCTCCCGCTCGACCTCGACCATGCGCAGGTCAGCCGGCACCGCGTCGATCGAAGCACAGAGGAGCAGCAAGGGACAAAGCAAGCGCAAGGCACGGATAGAGCGCTGCAGGAGCCTGCCATGCGGGCGAGTGCGATTACGCATATCGCACTCGCCCGCATGGCAGGCTCCTACGTGGCTCAAAAAAGGCACCGGCTTCAGTTGTCGAACAGCTTTTTCAGCCGGTCTTCGAGGTCTTCTTCTTGCTCTTCTTCGTTGTTGGTTGGTTCTTCGCCGTCTTTTTCTCGCTCGCCGCCGCCGAGAAGTTTGTCCATCAGGCGGCCTTTGAGCTCGTCGCGCTTCTCCTCGACGACTTTCTTTACTTCGGCTTTCAGCATGCCGTCGACATCGGGACGGATGCTTGGCGAGTTCAGCGAACCGGTGACGGACAGCGGGATCACGGCCTGGGTAAAGTCGTCCAGCTCGGACTGGCTCGCGCCGCCGACGAATTCCGGGCGCTCCAGGACCCGCGCCTGCAGGGAGTAATCGATCGAGGCCTCGGCCAGGTCCACGCTGCCGTTGCCGCTCACCTGCAGGAACGGCAGCTCGGCCAGCAGGTCTTCGTTGCGGAACACGCCATCGGTGACCGTACCCGTGGCAATGACCGAGGAGAACTCGGTGCGCGGCGGGTTGCGACGCTCAGGCGGAGGCTCTTTCCTGAACAACGCGCGGGCGGAGCGAAGCTGGTGCCAGATGTCCGTGCCTTCCCACGCGCCGTCGGCGAGTTCGAACGCCATGTTGCCGTCCAGGTCCCTGCGAATCTCGGACAGGTTCTGGCCGGTGCCGCTCAACTGGAAGCTGCCGGCGATGGTGCCGCTGATGTTCTCCTGCTCGAACATGGAACGCGCGAGCGGGGTCAGGCTGACGCCTTCCACCTTCTCGTTGACGGAGATGGTGGGGGCTGCGCCGGAGGCATCGATGCGTACGTCGCCCGTATACGTGCCGTCGAAGAGCTCTGCGGCGATCGGGTGCAGGCGCATCTTCCCGTTCACACTGTCGACGCCGAGTTCCAGGTTCTCGAACAGCATGCCGGACAGCGTCGCGCTATTGAGCGTTATCCTGCCGCGCGCCTGCAACGCCCGGATCATGTCCACGGGGATCTCTATGTCGTCGGTGGTCGTTTCCTGCTCCGCGCCGGTCTCCTCACCTGGCGCCATGTAGGCGTCAACGTTGATGCTGTCGGCTGCGAGGTCGAACTCGATCAGCCCGTTCTCGGTCAGGGGATAGCTCAGCTGGCCGGTGAGCGTGGTGTCGTCGAGAGTCAGCGACATCGAGCGGAGGGCCATGGCGGTCTCGCCAACGGCCGCCTCCGCATTGAACGAGACGCGGCTCAAGGCGGACGGGTCGGCCGTGACAGGCGGTTCGACCCCAAGGGCACTCATCAACTCCTTCAGCGAAAACGGCTCTACGCGCACCGTCGCCTGCGGTTCGGGCGTGCCTGCATAGGAAAACGGCGCCACGTCGGCGGTCATGCGCAGGTTGAGTACGCCCAGGTCCATCTCGCCCATGGTTACCGTTTCGGCATTCATGTCGACGAGGATGTTGCGGGCGCTGAATTCGAAATCCGCAGGGTCCTCGGCGATGCCTGAGAGCTGGCCCGCGACGTTCCAGTCCCGAAGCTCCAGCCTGTCCAGGGCGCTGCCGAGCGTGGTGGTGCCGTTGACCGCGAGGTGTCCACCCATTTCCCCCGGCTCGGCCTCGAAATCGAACTCCGCGTCCACCTCGAACGGCAGGTCACCTGCGATGCGGCCGGTCTCCAGCGAAAGGTTGCTTATTGCATAGCTGCTGCCCGCCTGCGCATCCGTATAACTGACGCGGGCATTGGATACCTCCACATTAGCGATGTCGAGCGACTCCAGTGTCCCCGCCGGCTGCTCCGGCTCTTCGGGAGCAGTCTCGCCGGCTTCGGCAAGATCCTCCCAGTTATTGGAGCCGTCCGCGGCAACCTGCAGGTTCAACACGAGGGAATCGAGCGAGGCGGTACCTATCAACACTTCCTGGCGGAAGATGAGGGGCATCAGTCGCACGCTCAAATTAGCCTGCTCGAAGCTTGCGAAGGGCTGCTCGCCGAAACCTTCCGCATTGCCGAGCACGCTCCGTCCAACCTCCACGGCCAGCCAGGGGAACACCGTCAGGCCCAATTCGCCTTCTATCGTGAAGTCGCGCCCGGTGGTTTCCGCGACCTGTGCGGAGATTTCGTCCCGGTAGTCGTTGGGATCGAAAAACAGCAGCAGCGCGACGGCGGCAATAACGACGATGCCGATCAAGCCCGCGATGACGATCAGCAGTATTTTCAGCACACGGCCCATGTGTCCCTACCCCTGGCGAAGTGCTGAAAGCATAGCAAATAACAAGCGGGCGCCCCGGAATAGAGCGCTGCGGGAGCCCACGCTGAACGAATCCCTGGCCTAAGAAAGCCGGTTGGCCGTTCGGACGGCGGCCGGTCGACCTTCTGCGCGCACCCGTTGCCGCCCGCGGGGCGGGTTCCTGCAGCGATCTGTTCCGATGTTGTGGTGGGTTCAGTCCTTGCAGAGGCGCAGGTCGCCGTTCAGGGTCGAGATGGTGACCCGGCCCGAGCCGCCGCCCTCGGTGAACTTCAGTTCCCGCCCCGGCGTGTACTGGCTGGTGCGGACCGGTTCCGGGCCGAAGCAGTTCCTGATCTCGCCGTTGAAGGTCTCTATATTGAAGCGCGCGGAAACATCCCCCTTGAAGGTCAAGTCCGAGTCGCCGTTGATCGTATCGAGATCGAATCGGCCGTTCCCTGCAAAGCCGGCCTTGAACACCACGTCTCCTGAAGTCGTGTTGAGATTGACCCGCTCGAATACGCCGTCGGCGATCAGGAGGTCGCCGCTTACCGACTCGATGCTGATGTTGCCGGATACGTCCTGCACGTCCACGTCGCCACTTACCGTATTGAAGCGGGCGTCGCCGGTCTGCCCCCTGCCCCCGGCCTGGATGTCGCCGCTTACGGTCCCGACTTCGATGTCGGAGCCGAAGCCGCTTACGTCAACGTCGCCGCTGACGACGCTGATTCGCAAGTCGCCGCTTATGTCTGCGATGTCGATATTGGTGCTGACACCGGAGACGTTGACGGTGCTGCCCTCAGGCACGCGTATGTCGAGATCGCTGCTAATGCGGCGGTTGTTGCGACGCGACGCCCTGACCTCTATCCGTATTTCCCTGTCATCGCGTTCTAACACCAGTTCCTCGACGTCCCGTCCGAGATCGCCCCGGACCTCGACTTCATTCCTCGACCAGCCGCGGATGTCTATCGCACCCGCCGTATTCTGCACGCTGATGATGGCATCCCGGGGAGCCTCGAGCCTGCGTTCGACGAGCTCTGCCGCGGCCGCTTCCGCGAGCAGCACAGTCAGGCCGGCAGCCAGGAGGATTTTCACGGTGACTTTCATAGTTTTCTCTACCTTGATTGCGAGCCGTCGGGACGAGTCCTCGAGCGGGCACGAATCGTCAAGTTGTACTCAGATGTCATTTCGGCGCATGACCGAACTCGCCATGCCATCGACGCGGCTCATTACTGCCAGTTCGTCGCGATAGGCGTTCATAAGCAGTTGCTGCAGCAAGGCGTTATCCGGTTCGTTCGCAAGCGCCAGGTTGATCTCCACGATCGCGGCGCGAATCGTGTTCAGGTTCGCCTCGACTTCTGCCCGCGTCTCCGGCGAAAGCCGCTTCAGCTCTTCATCCAGTCTCGCTTCGAGACTGTTTCTCGCCTCCACGAACTCGGCGCCCAGGTGGTACTGGCTGCCGAAGCTCCCGGCGACAGGCTGGAATTTCAGGACTTCGGCCGATGGCTCGGTCGCTACGGCGGGCGCATCCTGCTTCATCGCAAGCCAGGTAACGCCGGAGGAGCCGCCAATGAGAAGAAGCACAGCGGCAGCCTGTGCGAACAGCCTGTTCCAGCCAGCCCCACGGCGGGACGGTGCCTCGCGCTGCTCCTCGATGCCCGCGGCTATGCCCGGCCACAGGTCGCGCCCCGGCGCGATGCCTTGCGGCAGTTGTCGCGCAGCCAGCATCAGCGGGTCGCGCTCGTAATCGATCTGGTTGTCAATGTCGTTCTGGTCGTCTCTGTTCATCTTTCACCAACCTGTATCCAGGTTTGACGTCACAAGCTCAAGTTCAGTTGCTGTGCAAGCAGCCGGCGCGCGCGATGCAGCTGCGCCTTGCTCGTCCCGCTTGCAATGCCGAGCATGTCGCTCGTTTCCTCGTGGCTGTAGCCATACACCGCATGCAGCACGAAAACGTGTCGGGCACCGCTCGGCAGTTCGTTCATCGCGTTTTCCAGGTCGCGTAATCCGCCGCTGTCGCCGATCGATTCCGCAGGAGGCGCCACATCGCTCACTGCGTGAATCCTGTCGCGTTCCCTGTTCGACTTCCGCATGCGCCCGAGTACAGTGTTGACCGCCACCCGGTGCATCCAGGTACCGAAGGAACTGTCGCCGCGAAACCGGTCGAGCTTGCTCCAGGCCTGGATGAAGGCCTCCTGTGTGCAGTCCTCCGCCTCGGCCGTGTTCCCCGTCATGCGCAGGCATAGCGCGTACACCCGATCGACGTGCAACCTGTACAGCGACTCGAAAGCGGACGAATCCGACTTCTGCGCTCGTTCGATCCACGCGGATTCGTCACTGGCTGTCTCCATGGTCACCGGCGCCGCCTCGCGGGTCTCGCGAACAGCAGTGGCCTTACACGCTTGCAATGCTTGACTCTCCACATTCTCTGGTACTTTGATGTTTGCAGCGCGCTAAAGGTTTGAAGCCGGTTGTCCAGCCGATTGCGCTTTCGATGCGCCAAATCACTGATTCGTGAACAGGTTCTGGTATTATGCCCGTGGCCTTCGTTGCCGAAGCAAAAAAGCTTTTGCAACCTCAAGAAAAACAACTGGCATATGCTGAAACCTGGTCCCTAAGAATAAGCAGCTAAAAGCTTAAGGACAGGCGAAAGATGGGGGCAAGAAAGCGCAGATGGCAGGACATTCGATTCTGTACCTCGGCAGCGACCAGTTTGCGCCGGAGTACCTGACCCACCTGCAGGCAAAATCCTGCTGCAGCAACTTCCTTCACTCCGCCTGTTTCCTGCCACCGGACGTACAGGACATCGATCTCGTGCTGTTCGAGGCCGGATCGAGCGCGTTGAGGCCCGCGCACAAGCTGCAGGCCTTCCTTCACTCGGTGCGCGAATGGCCGCTGGTAGCGCTGACGCGCCGCGACAGGGAACACCAGGGAATTGCCGCGGTGCGCATGGGCGCGCAGGGCTACATCTGCGTCGACGACTGTGACGACCGGGAGCAGAAGGAAGTCCTGGATCACGCCGTCAGGCGGCACAGGCTCCTCGCGCGCCTTGCCGCCGGTGACGGGACCATGCTGTCGATACTGCAGAGCATCAACGATGGAGTGATAGTGGTAGACCGCCGTGGCCACGTCCTCGACATCAATCCGGCTGCACGCTCCATCCTCGGCCTGAAACCGCGACAGCACCCCCCGCACCGATGGGAACTGGAGTTCTGCAGTACCGGCGCCGACGGCAAGACGAAAATCGAGGTGGATGAGCTGCCGCTGATCAAAGCGAGAAGAGGCCAGAAGTTCTCGAACCAGGTTGCCCTCTATCGCCCGGCCGACAAGTCGAACGACAGACCGACGGACAGCGCGGCAGGAAGGGCCGGCGTCATGCTGAGCATCAACGGACAAGGCCTGTACGACAGCGCCCGTTCTCTCGCCGGCGGCGTCATTACCTTCAGGGACGTTACAGATGTCGTGCGCCGCACGGTCGAGCTGGAGAAGCGCGCGCAGTATGACGAGCTCACCCTGTTGCCCAATCGCAGCCTTTTCATGCGCCAGCTCGAGAAGGCTATCGGGCGCAGCCGCCGTAGCGGGAATCCCATCGCCGTCCTGTTCATCGACCTCGACAGGTTCAAGTCGGTCAACGACACGCTGGGTCATGACGTTGGTGACGAACTCCTGCGGCAGGTCGGGGAACGGCTGACGAAGCACCTGCGTATCGGCGATTTCTCGGGTCGCTGGGGCGGCGACGAATTCGTCGTCTGCCTGGAGGACCTGGGCGAGGCGCAGAACGCGGCCGCGGCTGCGCAGAAGCTGGTGCTCGTGCTTTCCGAAAAGTACCACGTGAGGGCAAGCGAGGTTTATGCCACGCCAAGTATCGGCATCGCCACCTATCCGGGTGCCGGCGAAGACTCGGAGCAGATGGTCAAGGCTGCGGACCTTGCGATGTACCAGTCGAAGAGGCGTGGCGGCGGACGATTCCAGTTCTTCTCGGAAGCACTGAACGCCCAGCTCGAGCAGCGCGAGGAACTGGAACTCGGCCTGAGGCATGCACTCGTGCGCAATGAATTCGTGCTGCACTACCAGCCGCGTATCGAGGTGGGCAGCGGGCGGTTGATCGGCCTGGAGGCACTGCTGCGCTGGCAGCACCCGACGTACGGGTTGTTACCGCCGGCCCGGTTCCTGCCGATTCTCGAAAGCAGCGGACTGATCCACTCCGCCGGTGAATGGGTGATCGACACCGCCTGCCGACAGCTCGCAGCGTGGCAGCACCAGTACGAGCTGCCGGATCTCGCGATGGCGATAAACCTGTCGCCGCAACAGCTTTTGAACGGCCGGCTGGTGCAGGCGGTATCGACTTCGCTTGTGAATACTTCGCTGGACGCAGGATGCATCGAGCTGGAAATCTGCAATGGCGATCTTGTGCGCTCGAGGTCCACCGAGCTCGAAACCCTGCAGGGCCTGCGCAAACTGGGAGTGAGGCTTTCGCTCGATCACTTCGGCACGCAGGATGTTTCCTTCAGCTCGCTCGACACCGGAGTCATCGACAGTTTCATCCTCGACCAGACGCTGATCCAGGATGTCATCGAGAACGGCAGTCACCAGCGTATCGTACGCGCCGCGATCGCCATGGCCCGTGGGCTTGATATAGAAGTCGCGGCCGAGGGCGTGGAAACTATCACGCAGTTCGAGTTTCTCAAGGATTGCGAGTGCGACCTCGCGCAGGGATTCCTGATCAGCCGGCCGATGCAAGCCGAGAAGGTATCGGGAATCCTGCGAAGCGAAATCGCCGGAACACGACTCCTGTCGCAACGCATCGCGTAGCACCTGCACGGACTCCGACGGATTGTCGCCCGCGGGGCGGGCTCCTACAGCCTGCTCCCTGGCACACCGCTTGCTCGAGAAGGACTTGTCGCCCGCGGGGCTGGCTCCTACAGCGTGCTCTTCAAAGAACGGCTTGCTCGAATGTCAGGGTACGGCGTGCTCGGGGAAAGGCGCTGCAGGAGCCCGTCTCACGGGCGACAATCTGAACGCGCCTCAGCAGCCGTCGGTGTAGGTGATGACGCTCGCGTCCGTGTTGGGATTCGGCGGCGGGATGTAGAGCACGGCGCATCCCTGGCCGGATTCGGATTCCCGGTGCTTCCAGTAACCGTCGGTGAACTGGAACTCACCGCTCATAACCACCAGGTCCTCGATGGAGGATTCCGTAGGATAGCCAAAGCGCATGTCAATCGTCTGGCCGTCGAGCTTGAGGCGTACAGGCTGGCCCGTCGCCTGCCACACCTTGTGGCTCAAGGTTGCCGAACTCTGTACGTTTGCCGCGAGGGAACGAACCGACTGGCTGCGCGTGTCGCTGTTGATGGCAGCATATCGCGGAACGGCAACGGCAGCCATCATGGCCATCACGGTGACGGCCGTCAGAAGTTCGGTAAACGTGAAGCCGGCTTGCGACCTCATGCGACTCTCCACGGAGGCATTTTTTCGGAAAACCAGATTGGCCCCAAGTCGCGGACGGGTCTGTGATGCGCTTCACGTATTTTGCTGCCATCGCACGCACGTCGATGAATGATCGCTGCAGGAGCGCGTCCTACGGGCGACAACACCTGCGCAGAGTGCGGACGCTTGTCGCCCGCGGGTCCGGCTCCTGCAGCGGTTTGTTCTTATACGCCGGGGACGGTTTCGGCGGTGCCGCAGTTCCAGCAGGCGGCGAACTGGCCTTCGTTCTCGGTGCCGCAGCCGCGGCATTTCCAGGGGGTCGTGGGGCTTTCGCTGGCAAGGTTCTGGCTGTCGATGAGTTGCAGGGCGCGGTCGTAGTCGAGGTCGTTTTTGACCCACAGTTCCGGCCACACTTCCTCGAATGGCATTTCCCCGACGATCGCGCCCAGGTATTCATTGCGAATGAAAGACCGGATGCCCTCGCTCTGCAGGAGGTTCCTGTAGTGGTTGATCATGACCAGTGACTGTGACGAGGTGACTTTCTTCATGCCTTCGCAAGAGCTTGCAGATATGTTGCTGCATCTTCGCCCCGCTCCAGCATTTCGACAAGCGCAGAACCCACTATTGCCCCGGCGGCATGCTCGCCGACGTCGCGGACGTCCTCTGCAGTGCGAATACCGAAGCCCGCGCACACGGGCAGGGCAGAAGCTTCCGTCACGGAGTCGAGGTACTTTGCGAGGTCCTCCGGCAGGCCTTTGGCCCCACCCGTAATGCCGGTGATAGTGACCGCATATACGAATCCTTTGGACGCATCCGCCAGTGCTCTTACACGCGGCAGCGGCGTCGCCGGCGTCACCAGCTGAATGAGCCCCAGGCCTTTCCCTTCCAACACTTCGCGCAATTCGGCGCTTTCTTCGAACGGAAGGTCCGGCACGATGAACGCACATACGCCAGTCGCGGCGGCGCGGTCCGCCAACGCCTCGAAA
>DATGQI010000059.1:0-5695 GCA_035304285.1 Woeseiaceae bacterium | reverse complement strand
ACTATGATTTAGGATTCTTCGATACAGAAAAGGGCCGGGTCGAACCGGCCCCTAATCCATTCGTACCGGACAAAGTGTTAACTATGTGTCCGGAATAAAGTGTCAACCATGTGACCGGAATGGACCTTTCGTATTTGGCGCGCCCGACAAGATTCGAACTTGTGACCCCTGCCTTCGGAGGGCAGTACTCTATCCAGCTGAGCTACGGGCGCTTGCACCGGCGGCTATTATCGCCCAACTCCGCGCCTTTGCCCAATCGGAAGCTCCCCGGCTGGTTCTCTGACCACGCCCTCGCGCATAGGGGATTCCAGCGTTCTTTTCCGCGAGTGCTCAAGTCACCACAGCGCGTCCTTCGGCATACGGTAATTCCGGTATCCATTAACGACGTGCGTCTCACTCCTGGCTTGCGAAATTGCAGTCCTGTCCGCGGCCGTTTGCGGCCTAAACCACACTCGTTGAACTACATTGCCGTGAGCCGGAGCGGACGCGTCTTTACGGGACAGGATCCGGTCCCAGGTGACTCTGCCTGGCTGGGCCCCGTTAGAATCAATTCGGCTTCCGCAACACGCCGTGGGTTAGCAAAGCGCGAGCGGTTCTGAAGATGAAGCCGACGAAATGGCTGCAGATCGCTTGTCGATATCCGCAGCTGCGAATCGACTACCCGTACTCCGCCCCGCACGGCCCGAGGGCATCGAAGGCAGAGGACGGTCGACCACTAACTGCGAAAGGAGGATTCATCATGGTCAAGGCGGGCTGGATAATGACGGGGCTGGTGGCCCTGTTCCTGCTTGGCGCCTCGGTGGCGCCGAAGCTCATGGGCGCAGCCGTCGCGATAGATTCGCTCGTGGCACTCGGCTGGCCGACGCGGTATCTGTTCCTGATCGGCATCATCGAGCTCGCCTGCGTCCTGCTCTTTATCATCCCCCGCACCAGCCTGCTCGGTGCCGTGCTCATGACCGGGCTGCTAGGCGGCGCGATGGCCAGTCATCTCCGCGCCGACAGCCCGCTATTCAGTCATACGCTCTTCAGCATTTATCTCGGTCTCTTCATGTGGACAGCGCTCCTGCTGCGGGATGCCGATCTGCGCGCCTACCTGTCGCGCTCTACCGTCGCAGGTGTACAACGAGCACTTCCGGAGAGCACTTTGCGAATGTGAAGTGGCGCGCCCGACAAGATTCGGACTTGTGATCCTGCCTTCGCGGGGCAGTACTCTATCCGGTTGAGCTACGGGCGCTTGCACCGCCGGCTATTCGCGCCCAACTCCGCGCGCCTTTGCCCAACCCGGCTGGCTCCCTAGTCCACGACCCTCGCGCACAGGGAGCCTCGAGCGTTCTTTCCCTGGGCAATGCTAGATTCACCACCACGTCCATCGGCCGGGTCGAGCGCGCTCTTCCAACGGCAATTCCGGAATTCGTTTACCGACGTGCGTCTCACTTCTGGCTTGCGACATTGGGCCGCTCAGCCGCTTCGGTGTACGATAATCGGCGCGACGCTTGTGTCTCGCAGCACGTACCGAACCCATCGGTCGGGAGCCACTTGGCCGAACCGAATGCTCTGTGGCTTGGCGGGCACAACCATTTACAAGCTGCTGTCGGGTTACAAACCGGTGTATCTGCTTCGAAAAGCTCAGTCCTTCGCTGCACAGTTCGGCCATGCAGTGCGGACCATCACTGATCCCAGGCTGAATCGGTCGTATTACCCGGAACTACCCCGAAAGGGGCGGGCGCGAATGCTGCTGGATCAACTGATCTGGCTGGTAAAGAGCGGGGAGGCAAATCAATACTACTTTTGCTATGGCCTCGACAGGAAGGATGCGTCGCTCGACCAGTACCTGCCCTACAAGCACTTCCGCCGCATGCGGAACGATCGCAACCGCAAAAATGGCACACACTTCGATTATGTGTGCCTGCTGCAGGACAAGTTCATTTTCTCCCAGTTCCTGGCCTCGCTTAAATTTCCGGCGCCCCGGAACGTCGCTCTCTGGGATTCCAGGGAGTTGACCTGGCTCGACACGATGGAGCGCGTCGCGCTGGAGCAACTGAGCGAGCGTGGTAATGAGGAGTGGTTCTGCAAGCCACTGACCGGGATCGCTGGAAGAGGCTCTTTCTGCCTCGGCATCGATGGAGGGCGTTTAGTAATCAATGGAGAAGAAGCCAGCATCGGCGCTCTTCGCCAGCGACTGCGTGGCCGGTACCTGTTTCAGGAGCGCTTGGTCCAGCATCCGAGGATGGCCGAATTGCACGCCGCGTCGATAAATACGCTGCGACTTGTGACGTGTCGCTGTCACGATCGTGTCGACCTTATATCGGCCAACATCAGGATGGGTACGAACGGAAAGGTCGTGGATAACTGGAGTTCCGGAGGGATAGTGATTGCCGTTGACCAGGCCAGTGGAATCCTGGCGCCTGAGGGCTTCTTTAAACCGGGCTATGGCGGGCGAGTCAGGAGGCATCCGACCTCCGGCGTTATATTCGAGGGCTTTGAGGTTCCGCAATACCGTGCCTGCGTCGAATTGGTCAAAGCGATCCACAGTCACTTTTACGGCATTCACTCGATCGGCTGGGACGTCGTGATAACGCCATCAGGTCCCGTGGTTATCGAGGGGAACGATGATTGGGGATCGCCAATGACGGTCGAGCCCGCGTTCAAGAACGTGTTTCTCAAGGTGATGCAGGAATAGTCCAGCTTCGCCACAGCCGGCAGGGCATCAACGGCAGGTAATCATTCCTGCAGGGCAAAGGCGACAATGTAGTCGCCACGGGTCGTGCCGGCACCGCCGTGGCCGCCGGCGGCGATGACCACGTATTGCCGGTCATCGATACTGTAGGTCATGGGTGTTGCCTGGCCGCCGGCGGGAAGGCGGCCCTTCCACAGTTCTTCGCCGGTCGCGGTGTCGAAGGCACGCAGATAGTTGTCGAAGGTGGCTGCCACGAAGATGAGGCCGGACGCCGTGGTGATCGCGCCGCCGATCAGGGGCACGCCCAGCTCGATGTTCGGGACCGGGGCGGGAGCGATATCCTGGATGGTGCCTACCGGCCGTTCCCACTCGATCTCGCCACTTCCCAGGTTCAGCGCGACCAGTTTGCCCCACGGCGGCTTCGTGCAAGGAACCTCGAGCGCCGACAACAGCGTGCCGCGGTTCAGGACGTACGGCGTGCCGTCCATCTCCGTGTAGCCTTCCCAGTCGTACGTCCCCTCATCCATCTGCCGTTGCGCCTCTTCGCGCGGTGTCAGGCGCACCCACATCGGTAGCTCCAGCACCGTCGCGATGATCATCTGCGACTTCGGGTCCCACGCAAGTCCGCCCCAGTTCGAGCCGCCCGCGTAGCCCGGATTCATGAGAGTGCCGCCGATCGTCGGCGGCGTGTAGATCCCTTCCGAGCGAAGCGCCGCGATTTTTCTCCGGCAGCCGCGCTTGTCGAAGTACAGAAGTCCCCACGCATCGTCTTCGGTGATTGCGCGGTGACTTGCGAGCGGCGGTAAGGATGAGAACGGCTGCGTCGGGGAAAGCGTCTCGCCTTCAATTCCTCCCTGCGGCACGGGCCGCTCTTCAATCGGGTAGATCGGCTCTCCCGTCAACCGGTCGAACACGAACACCATGCCCATCTTCGTGGCCTGGACGACCGCCGAGTGCTCCCGCCCGTCTTTCTCGAACTCCACCAGCAGCGGTTGCGCCGGCAGGTCGTAATCCCAGACGTCGTGATGCACGAGCTGGCGGAACCACTCCACTTCACCGGTCTGGATGGAAAGCGCAACCAGTGAATTCGCGTAGGCGTTGTCCCCCTCGCGAAGGCCGCCGAAGAAATCGGTCGAGGGCGCACCCGTCGGCACGAACACCAGTCCATTGGCAGCATCGACAGACAAAGGCGGCCACGCATTTCCGCCACCCGCCTCCTCGATGCCGCTTTTCCATGTTCTGAAAGCCGGATCGGCGGGATCTGTCGGGACAGGGTCCCAGCTCCACAGCGTCTCGCCGCTCCTCGCATCGAGCGCCCGCACGATGCCGCGCTCCAGTCCTACAGCGCTGTTGTCGCCAATAGCCGAACCGACGATGACCCGGTCACCGGCCATGGCCGGAGGTGACGTTACCGCGTACTGCCCGACCAGGCGCGGTCGCGCGTCGAGGTGGAGGTCCACGACACCCTGCTCCCCGAAGTCGGAACATGGCTCCCCGGTGAGCGCATCCAGCGCGTACAGCCTGCCGACGATATTGCCGAGATAGACGCGCGCCTTGCAGGCGGCGCTGCTATCGCGCTCCGGGTCTTCCCAGACTGTGACGCCGCGGGAGGTGATTTCCGCAAAGCGGAGATCCCGAGGCACCTTGGAATCAAACCGCCAGACTTGCCGTCCGCTCGCGGCATCGATCGCGAATGCGGTGCCAAAACCGGTACTGAAATAAAGGGTGCCGCGCCAGAGAACCGGCGTCGCCTCGAACGTCAGTTTCTCACCCTGGAGCGCGTCCTGCCCGAGCTCTCCCGTTCGGAACTGCCAAATGATCTCGAGTTGCTCGAGATTGGAGGCATCGATCTGTGTCAGCGGCGAGTAACGTGTACCTCCGGCGTCACGACCGTAATGCGGCCATCCCTCAGCGGACGGACTTGCAGGAGCAGCACTCGCCGCACCGGTCGAAAGCGCTGCAACAAGCATCGCGACCAGTAGCGGACGGGCACTGTTGGCTGCCACGTTGGCTCACCTCTGGTAGCGAATAGCACCGCCGACGATCGTCATGTCTACTTCCGTCGCCGGGATTTTCTCTTCCGCGACATCAAGGATGTCCTGCGAAAGCACGACGATGTCCGCGAGCTTCCCGGGAGTCAGCGTGCCCTTTATATCTTCCTCGAACGCAGCGATCGCGTTGTTGAGCGTGTAGCTCGTCAACGCCTCGTCTCTCGTCATTACGTGCTCGGGAAAAAAGCGCTCGTTCTCCACGGTCATGCGGGAAACGGAAGCATAAAAGGATGCGATCGGGTTGATGGGTTCGACCGGTACGTCCGTACCGTTGCCGATGATGGCACCCGATTCGATCAGGTCGCGCCATGGATACGACGTCACGCCCGCACGCTCCTCGCCAAGCCTCGTCGGGATCCACGGCCCATCGGACGTGCAGTGAATGCCCTGCATCGCGGCTATCACACCCAGTTCAGCGAAACGCGGCACGTCGGCAGGATCCAGGTGCTGCGCATGCTCCATCCGCCAGCGAAGGCCATTCCCGCTCACATCCGCCGCCTGCCACACACGTTCGTAGAGGTCGAGCACCTCGCGATTCGCGCGGTCGCCGATCGCGTGAGTGTTGACCTGGAAGCCATGCTTGACGGCGAGTTCGGCGGTGCGCTCGATTTCTTCCACAGGTTCGAGCATCAGGCCCGCGCTCTCCGGCAGGTCCTCGTAGGGTTCGAGCAGCCAGGCACCGTGTGCGCCCAGCGCGCCGTCGATCTGCCGCTTGATGGAGCGCACAGTGAGGAAATCATTTCCCTCGGCGACCATCCTGTAGTGCGGCAGTAGTTCATCCATTTCTTCGTTGGACTGGCGGCGCACCATGACGTAGAGGCGAATCGGAAGGGCACCTTCATCTTCGAGCTTCTTGAAAAAGTCGATCGTCTCGAACGATGCACCGGCATCGTGGAACGACGTAACGCCATTCTGCAGCGCTTCCTCGCCGGCAAGCCGCACGCGCTCACGATCCATCTGTTCCTGT
>DATGQI010000058.1:0-4349 GCA_035304285.1 Woeseiaceae bacterium | reverse complement strand
AAAACGCTGAACGTTTTGCCGCGGCGGGCGGCGGCGAGCTTCGTTACATACCGGCGCTGAACACGCGGCCCGACCACGTCGCTTTCCTGAGCAGTATGATCGAGAACAACGCCCGCGGTTGGGTCGATTCTGGTTCGGCACCATGAACACTCTCGGCCGGTTCCTGGAATTCAGCGTGCGCTCGCCTGATATTCTCGAGTCGCTTCGCTTCTACAAGTCGTTGGGCTTTACCGAGGTTGCGATCGGCGACGTCTGGAAGCACAAGTACGCGGTGGTGAGCGACGGAGATCTCTGCATCGGGTTGCATGACCGCCTGCGGGACAGTCCGGCCCTGACCTTCGTCCATCCCGACCTTGCGCGTCACGCGAGGTCGATGACCGATCACGGCTTCCGCTTCGATTACCTGAAACTCGACGAAGACGTGTTCAACGAACTCGGCTTCACCGACGAAGACGGGCACATGATAAACATGCTGGAGGCGCGGACGTTCTCGCCGCCGGAAGAAGATATCGGCATGTCCGCGTGCGGCGAATGGTTCGAAATTGTTCTGCCTGTGAGAAACGCCATGCGGACGGGACGATTCTGGGCACCGCTGGCACCGGTCCTGTTGCGCTTGCGCGAAGAACCGACGACACACATGCGCTTCGACGTCGAAGGCGGCGCGCTGGGCTTAAGCGAGAGCATTGCCCTGAAGCAACCCTCCCTCTGCTTCAAGTGCCGCGACCGCGAGGCGCTCGCCGAGCGCATCGAGCGACACGGTATCGCTACGCGCATGTTCCCCGGCTTCGAAGGCGCATTCACCGAGATCGAAGCACCGGAAGGGACGAAGCTCTACCTGTTCGAGGAGGATTTCCTGGGCGAGCCTTATATTGTCGAGGAGTCGGGGGAGTACGAAGCGCTCTGAGTCCCGCATACTTCCGGCGGTATACACTCGACTCATGCTTTTAAGGATGCTTGCCGAGACTTCCGAAGCCGTTGCCGCAACGCGCAGCCGGCTCAGGAAGATCGATTTGCTCCAGGGTTGCCTGCGCCAGTTTGCGCCGGACGAGGTAGAGACCGGTGCCGGGTATCTCATCGGTGCCTTGCGCCAGGGTCGCATCGGGCTCGGGCCGTCAATCGTGCGGCAAGCTCTCGGCGCCGGCGCAAGCGACGTCTCCACCCTCGCGGTCCTCGATGTCGATTCTGCATTCGAGCAGATGGCGACGATATCCGGCAAAGGATCCAACCTCGAGCGCAGAAGGCTGCTGACCGAGCTTTTTGGCCGCGCCACGACCGTCGAGCAGGACTTCCTCGCCCGCCTGCTGCTGGGTGAGCTGCGGCAGGGAGCGCTGGAGGGGGTGATGGTCGATGCCATCGCGAAAGCCTCGGGACTGCCGCTGCGAGACGTTCGTCGTGCAGTGATGCTGTCCGGAAATTCAGCGTCGGTCGCCGCAGCTGCGATTACAGAAGGGCAGGAAGGACTGGATGCCTTCCGGCTGGAACTCATGCAGCCCTTGCAACCGATGCTCGCGCAGACGGCGGACAGTACCGCCGCGGCGCTGGATGCTTTCGGTAAAGCGGCATTTGAATACAAGCTGGACGGCGCGCGGATACAGGTACACAAGCTCGATAACGAGGTGCGCATCTACACGCGGCGGCTCAACGATGTTTCCGCGAGCATGCCGGAGATCATCGAGTCCATACTCGAACTTCCCGCGCGCACGCTGATCCTCGATGGCGAAGTCATCGCGTTGCGCGCCGACCGCACGCCACACCCGTTCCAGGTAACGATGCGGCGCTTCGGTCGTACGCTCGATGTCGAGCGCCTGCGGGAGGCGCTTCCGCTCAACGCGTTCTACTTCGATTGCCTGCACGTGGATGGCGTCGACCTGATCGACTTGCCGGCCTTCGAGCGGTTCGAGCGCATGTCCGGAGTCGTGCCGCCTGCATACCTCATCCCGAGGCTCGTGACGGCCGATTCCAACGCCGCCGCCGGGTTTCTCGAACAGGCGCTGGCTGCGGGACACGAAGGGCTGATGGCGAAGTCGCTCGACAGCCTTTACGAAGCCGGCAATCGCGGTGCGGGCTGGCTCAAGATCAAGCCCGCCCATACCCTGGACCTCGTCGTCATTGCCGCGGAATGGGGCAGCGGCCGGCGCCGCGGCTGGCTCAGCAACCTCCACCTTTCCGCCCGCGATCCCGCAGGGGATGAGGAGAACCGGTTCGTCATGCTCGGCAAGACGTTCAAGGGAATGACCGACAAGATGCTCGAATGGCAGACCAAACGCCTGCTCGAACTCGAGACCGGCCGCGAAGGTCACGTGGTGCACGTCCGCCCGGAACTGGTGGTCGAGATCGCGTTCAACGAACTCCAGTCGAGCCCGCAGTACCCCGGCGGCATGGCCCTGAGATTCGCAAGGGTGAAACGCTACCGCGAAGACAAGGGCCCGGCCGATGCCGATACGATCGAGACAGTGCGCGAGATATTCACGCGCCGATCGTCCTGACGCGGATCTGAGGCGAAGAAGCCAGTACAACCGTCATTCCCTATGAAATGTTCAATTTGGAGGCTGGCGCGCTGCAATCGATTAGCGACAATCGCGCCCTATCGCCGACCGACGCTAGGTGTGCCCGATGGATAGCAGTAGAATGACCGGCATGAACGAGTACACGGCGGTGGTGCAGCGGGACGGGCACTGGTGGATCGGGTGGCTCGAGGAGATCCCCGGGATCAACTGCCAGGGCAAGTCGCGCAAAGAACTGATGGAGAAT
This sequence comes from Woeseiaceae bacterium, assembly GCA_035304285.1. Taxonomy (GTDB): domain Bacteria; phylum Pseudomonadota; class Gammaproteobacteria; order Steroidobacterales; family Woeseiaceae; genus IDS-8. The sequence continues at coordinate 1,598 of DATGQI010000058.1, read as the reverse complement.
CTCCGTTCGGCCCTGGCTGAAGCGCTGGAGATGAACCGATCAGAAGCGCGACGAGCGGCCGGGGAGGATTTTGAGGAAGTTCGGATCCAGGCGTGAAACGCCGCGAACTCCTCGCGCACCTTCGTCAGCGAGGGTGCACGAAGGTCAGAGAAGGTGCGCGGCATTCGTGGTGGGGAAATCCATCGACCGGCAGGCGGTCGGCAGTGCCGCGTCATTCAGAGATCAGCGACGTACTGTGCCGGAAGATCTGCAGGGACCTCGGCATTGATGAGCCATAGAACTCCGTCTCCACGGTGCCTCCGCAGACGCCGCACCGGCGATACCTGATCGCATCTCCCCGAGTCTCCGACGATTTATTCCTGACAGATTCCGCCAGAAAATAGCGAGCATTGCCAGAAAGCGGGCGAAAAAACCGACAACAGGACGGTTTCTCTGCCGGCAGGGCAGGAAATCCGCTGCGTTCGGAGGTGGCATGCATCTTGCTGATCTTCGTACGATTTCGGGAAGCAAGCGACCCTTGCTATAGCGGTAACGATCAAGAGGGGGAATGTGATGACGAACGAGCGCACAACCGGTGAAACCGCCGCTTCGCAGGCGCCCGCCGCAACTCCACCGAAGATCGAGAGCCTGAACGCCAGGCGCCAGTCGACGGACCAGAAGGCCGGGCCGGGGCGCCGCCAGGTTGCGTCGGAGGATCTCGACCTGATCGTGCGGCGTGCCGCCGAAATCCAGAACAAGCGCGGCAATGGCGCCTCGCAGATGCTCACCGACGAGGAAGTGGTTGAAATCGGCAGGCAGGTGGGCCTCGAGCCCGCGCATGTGCGCCGCGCGATGGCGGAGGTGCATGCGGAATCCCTTGCGCCGAAACCGCCGCAGGGGAACCGGATCCTGGACCTGGTCGCGGGCGACGCACGTGTTGAAGTGCGCCGCGTGGTGGCGGGTGAGCCGACGCTCATCCAGCAACAGGTCGAGATGCTGTTGCGGGAGCGCGAGAAGCTGAGCGCACTTCGGCGCAGGCCCACCCGTTCGGTGTGGGAAGCTTCGGCCGGCATCATGGACCGGCTCGACCGCTTCATGAATTTCTCGGGCAAGGAATACGCACTCGCTGAAACCCGCCAGGTTGAACTGGCGGTCGCTGAAACGGAACCGGGGTGGTCGCTGGTGACGCTCGCAGCAGACCTGTCGAACAAGCGCGAAGAAGTGCTCTACACCGCCGGCAGTTGCGTCGGGGTTGCGGCGATCCTCGCCGCCGCTTTCGCGGCGATGGAAGGCGGGGGCATATTCTTCTCCGTCGTCAGCGGAGTATTCGTCGGGCTCGTGAGCGTGGCTGTTGCCGTGCCGTGGCTGCGCTGGTCCGTCGGGAAACGTCGCGAGCGTACCGCCGTAATACTGGAAGGGCTGATCGACCAGGTGGATCGCTAGAGCTTTAAGAGCTTCGACCTGGTTCAGGAGCCCCTTTTCTTGAAAGCTGCGCGATAAGCCATCAAGCTTCGGCTGCGTGACATGCCGCCGGGGTTCGAATGAAACAGCAGCTTTGGGCGCTGATGCTCTTGTTAGCCGGATTGGTGGCGCCTGTCTGCGCCTTCGCCGAAATTCCG
>DATGQI010000057.1:0-4261 GCA_035304285.1 Woeseiaceae bacterium | reverse complement strand
TTTCCCGGCGGCGCGGGCCTGATGCATCCCGCCGCGGTGCAGACGCAGATGGTCGGCGCGGCATTGCTGCAGAAACAGACGAATCACAATTACCCGGCGCCGATCGCCATCATGTCGGCGGTGTACGAAGGCAGCGTGTTGCCGATGGACAAGGCGCTGGACATCGAGACGAAGTATTTCGTGTCGCTGCTCATGAGCCCGGTGTCACGCAACATGATGCGCACGCTGTTCATCAACAAGGGAGCGGCAGAGAAACTCGTTCGGCGTCCCAAAGAACCTGCAAAACGCGAGGTGAAAAAGCTCGGGGTACTTGGCGCCGGTATGATGGGCGCGGGAATCGCCTACGTCTCCGCGTCGGCAGGTATGGAAGTGGTCCTCCTCGACACCACGTTGGAGAAGGCGAACGCAGGCAAGGAGCACTCGAAGGTGCTGCTGCAACAACGTGTCGAGAAGGGGAAGCTGGATAGCGGGGAGGCGGCCGCAACGTTGAAGCGCATCGAGTCGACGGACAGCTATGACAGGTTGCAAGGGTGCGAGCTGGTGATCGAGGCTGTTTTCGAAGACCGGAAGATCAAAGCCGATGTCACCGCCAAGGCCGAATCCGTGATCCCGGCGGACGCCATCTTCGCCTCCAACACGTCGACCTTGCCGATCAGCGGACTGGCAAAAGCTTCCCGGCGTCCCGGTCAATTCATCGGCATTCATTTCTTTTCGCCGGTCGAGAAGATGCCGCTCGTCGAAGTGATCGTCGGTGAGGCCACGAGCGATACCACTGTCGCGCAGGCGCTCGATTACGTGCAGCAACTGCGCAAGACGCCGATCGTGGTCAACGATAGCCGCGGCTTCTACACCAGCCGGGTTTTCAGCGTATACAGTCGCGAAGGCATGACGATGCTGGCCGAAGGTATCGAACCGGCGCTGATCGAGAACGTTGCGAAGCACGCGGGAATGCCCGTAGGGCCGCTGGCTGTCACCGACGAGGTTTCGCTGGAGCTGAGCTACCACATCCTGCAGCAGACGAAGGCGGACCTGGGCGAGGACTACGTGGCGACGCCGGCGGACCGTGTGCTGCGCCTGTTCGTCGAGGAGCTTGGACGCAAGGGCAAGCGCTCCGGCGCCGGATTCTACGATTACGGCGATGCTACGGGATCGGGACGAAAGCGGCTTTGGCCCGGGTTGAAGGAGCATTTCCCGCCTGCGGCCGTACAGCCGGACAGCGGCGAGGTACGAAAACGCCTGTTGTACGTTCAGGCGATCGAAACGGCGCGTTGCCTGGAGGAGAACGTGGTCACGCATCCCGCGGATGCGGATGTCGGCTCGGTCTTCGGCTGGGGCTTTCCGCCTTATACCGGCGGCACGATTTCGTTCATCGAGACCGAAGGTCTGAAACCCTTCGTTGCCGAGGCCGACCGGCTTGCGGAAAAACACGGCGCTCGCTTCAAGGTTCCGGAGCGACTTCGCACGATGGCGGCAAGCGGCGAAACTTTCTACGGCAGGTTCGCCGCGGCGAGCAGGCCCGGCGAGCTTTAAGGACTTCTGATGGATGAATTCGACACAGTACGCTACAAACGGGACGAAGCCGTTGCCGTGATCACTATTCATCGCCCGGACGCGATGAACTCCTTTAACACCGAATTACGCCGCGACCTCCTGGCGGCATTCCAGAAGGCGCGGGGAGACAGCTCAGTTCGCGTGGTCGTGCTGACAGGCGAAGGCCGCTCGTTCAGTGCCGGCGCGGATCTTAAAGGGAGCCTTTCCAGCGACCGTAGCGTCGAGGAACAGCTGCAGCAGGAGTATCGGCCGATTTTCGAGTGCATCGCGGAGATGGACCAGCCGGTCATCGCCGCGGTGGCCGGTTCGGCGGCGGGGATAGGCATGTCCTATGCGCTGGCCTGCGATTTGTTGGTCATGGCCGAGGATGCATTCCTGCTCTCGCCGTTCACGACGATATCGCTGGTTCCGGACGGTGGTTTGAACTGGCTGCTTGTGCATCAGCTGGGTTACCGGCGCGCGTTCCAGCTCAGCATCGAGTGCGAACGCATTCCGGCCGAGCGATGCGTGCAGCTGGGGCTGGCCAACAGGACGGCGCCCGCCGCGTCCCTGCTCGAGGACACTATTGCCTGGGCGCGTTCCATCGCGGAGCGGGCGCCGCTGTCCCTCGCTGCAACGAAAAAGGCCATGCGTCACGCTACCGGACACGACTGGGCAAGTACGTTCGACGTCGAGGCTCCTCTACAACGCCAGTTAAAGGAAAGCGAAGACTGCGCCGAGGGCGTCGCCGCGTTTTTCCAGAAGCGCAAGCCCGAGTTCAAAGGCCGCTAACGGATCGAAATATCAGGACACCAAACATGACCCGACACATATTCGAGGAAGAACACGACATGTTTCGTGATTCTGTCCGTGCGTTCATGAAAAACGAGATCCTGCCGAACACGGATCGTTGGCACGAGCAGGGAATCGTCGATCGCGAGGCTTTCCTCAAAGCCGGCGAACAGGGTCTGCTGCTGATGTGGGCCGATGAGAAATACGGTGGCGCGGGTGTCAGCGATTTCCGTTACGAGCAGATCCTGATCGAGGAGAACGCCCGCTATGGCGATGCCGGGTTTTTCATGACGTTGCATAGCCGCCTGGTAGGTCCTTATATCGGGGAACTCGGCACCGAGGAACAGAAGGCCCGCTGGCTGCCGAAGTGCATCAGCGGCGAGCACATCCTCGCCGTGGCTATCACCGAACCGGGGGCGGGCAGCGACGTGGCCGGCATTCGCACGCGTGCCGACGACAAGGGCGACCACTACCTGCTGAACGGTTCCAAGACGTACATCTCGAACGGCATCAACGCGGACCTTGTGGTCGTGGTCGCAAAGACGGACCCGAGCGCGCGTCACGGGCTCAGCCTGTTCGTCGTCGAGCGCGGCATGCAGGGATTCGAACGCGGGCGTAATCTCAAGAAGATGGGGTTGAAAAGCCAGGACACGGCAGAGCTTTTCTTCAACAACGTGAAAGTGCCCAAGGCAAACCTGCTCGGCGAGCTGCACAAGGGTTTCTATCACCTGATGCACTTCCTGGCGGAAGAGCGGCTGCTGGGAGCGGTGGGCTATCTCGCGGCTGCGGACGCTGCATTCGACATCACCATGGATTACATCCGGGAACGCAAGGCGTTCGGCCAGCTCATCGCGGAGTTCCAGAACACTCGCTTCAAGATGGCGGATATGCGGACCGAGATCGACGTGGCGCAGGCTTTCGTGGACCAGTGCGTGGTGGAACATAACAGGAGCGAGTTGAGTGCCGACAACGCAGCCAAGGCGAAGCTTTTCACGAGCGAGTTGGAAGGTCGGGTGATGGACCAATGCGTCCAGTTGCACGGTGGCGCAGGGTACATGGACGAGTACCCGATCAGCCGCATGTACCTGAACGCCAGGGTGTCGCGGATTTATGCCGGAAGCTCAGAGGTCATGCGGGAAATCATCGCGCGTTCTCTCGGGCTCGATCCGCGCAAGAAGCAGCAGGCGTCGAAATCTTCGCGCAGCGCCGCCTAGCCCTCCTTCGCGTGCGATGGTTTTGCGGCGCTCCCTGATCCGCCTTCGCGCGCGACAATCTTAAAAGAATCTTCACGGAGTAGATCAAATGAAAGTTGCATTCGTCGGTCTCGGCGTCATGGGCTACCCGATGGCCGGCCACCTCGCCGCGTCGGGACACGACGTCACTGTCTTCAACCGCACGGTGTCCAAAGCGGATGCCTGGTGCCAGCAGCACAAGGGTCGAAAAGCCGCGTCGCCGGCCGGGGCCGCGGAGGCAGCGGAGATCGTCTTCTGCTGCGTCGGCAACGACGATGATGTGCGGGCGGTCATCCTCGGAGAGGACGGTGTCCTGGCAGGCGCTCGACGAGGAGGAATCATCGTGGATCACACGACTGCATCGGCGGTGGTGGCGCGCGAGGTTCATGCGGCCGCGGCAGAGAAGAATGTCGGCTTTCTCGATGCGCCGCTTTCCGGTGGGCAGGCGGGCGCGGAAAACGGCCAGCTCACGATCATGACGGGCGGCGAACAGGCGGTTTTCGAGCGTGCCCTGCCGGTCATGCAGAGCTATGCGAAGGCCTGCACCCTGATCGGCCCCGTCGGCAGCGGGCAGTTGGCGAAGATGGTCAACCAGATCTGTATCGCCGGCGTCGTCCAGGGCTTATCCGAAGCGCTGCACTTCGCGAAGCGGGCAGGGCTGGACGTCGAAGCGGTTATCGGGGCGATTTCCAAGGGAGCAGCGCAAT
>DATGQI010000056.1:0-9324 GCA_035304285.1 Woeseiaceae bacterium | reverse complement strand
TTAGCGTCATGGCTGGCAACGGGCGTTAGCGGCGGTCCTGACTGTGCGGCATCGCCTGCGGCGTAGACGGCTTCATTCGACGTGCTTTGCAGGTAGTCGTTGAGGCACAGCTTGCCGTCGCTTGTTTCCACACCGGCCGCGTCCAGGTCCAGCTCCTCGAGCGCAGGCGCCCTTCCGCCGGCGTGCACGACCAGGTCGGCCTCCACGGTCTGACTCCTGCCTTCCGTCGAGATGCGGATCCGGTAACGCGTCCCGATCTTCTCAACTCTCTCGACAGAGGACCTGGTGCGTACGTCGATACCGTGCGCCTCGAACGCTTCCATCAGCCAGCCGGTCAAGTCCAGGTCGAAGGGGTTCAGCATCCGCTCGCCCCGCTGGAGGATCGTGACTTCGGCGCCCGCGACCGCGGCGATGTTCGAGAACTCGGCTGCGATGTAACCGCCGCCTACGAACGCGACCCGGCGGGGCAGCTTTTCCAACGACAGGAACTGCTCGTGCGTAACGAGGTGTTCCTCACCTTCTATTCCAAGCCTGACCGGCTCAGCGCCGGCCGCAATCAGGATTCTCCGTGCCTGCAGCGACTGCCCGTCGACCTCCAGTGATGCAGGTCCCGTGAACCTCGCCTTCCCGCGCCAACTGTCGATTCCCTTTTCCAAGAAACCTTGCTCGCGCGTCTCCGGCACCGGATCGGTGAAGGTGCGCTTGAACGCGATCAGGTCAGGCCACGATATCTGCGTCGTTCCGCCGACGCCCTTGCCATGCATTCGTCGCGCCTGGTCCACAGCATATGCTGCACCCACGAGCACCTTTTTCGGATCGCAGCCACGGAGCACGCAGGTACCTCCGAATGGCCGATAGTCGATCACGCCGACGCGCCAACCCTCGGCGCGCACGGTCGTGGCAACCACGTTGGCCGCAGTCCCGGTGCCAAGAATGAGCAGGTCGTAAGGATTGCTCATCCTTCAGACGCTCCCTTGCGAAAGCGCCTGGTGCACGAACTGCACCACCGTTGATCCTTCGCCGACGGCGGATGCGACGCGCTTGGTCGAAGTCGCGCGCACGTCGCCGACCGCGAAGATGCCGGGACAGCTGGTCTCCAGCGGATACGGCGGGCGCGCCATGGTCCATGGGTAATCCGATTCCGGTCGCGTCACCTCCGCGCCGGTACAGATGAAGCCGTTCTCGTCAGTCGCGATCGAACCGGCGATGAACTCGCTGTTCGGCGACGCCCCGATGAAGATGAACAGGTGCCGTACCGGCCGCGATGTCTCGGTAGAAGACTTGCCGTTTCGCCACCGAATCGCCTCGAGCTGTGAGGTTCCTTCGAGCGCAGTCACCTCGGTATGTGTCAGCAACTCGATGTTCCGCGTCGTCTCGATGCGGCGGATCAGGTAGCGCGACATGCTGGCCGCCAAACCCTCCGACCGCACCAGCACATAGACCTTGGCCGCGCTTTCGGCGAGGAACACCGCTGCCTGCCCGGCCGAATTGCCCCCGCCGACGATGGCGACTTCCTGCCCGTGACAGAGTTTCGACTCGAGGTATGTCGCTCCATAGTAGACGCCGGCGCCCTCGAACGCCTCCAGGCGCTTGAGGGCCGGCTTCCGGTATCGCGCTCCCGAGGCGAGGACGACGATGCGGCTGCGGATGCGCTCGCCGCTGTCCAGTTCGAGTTCGTGGAACGGATTGCCGCAGTGCAATCCGGTCAGGCTTGCCGGGATTTCAATTCGGGCGCCGAACTTCTGCGCCTGCATGAACGCCCTGCCGGCCAGCGCCTGCCCGGAGATCCCCGTAGGAAAGCCCAGGTAGTTTTCGATCTTGGAACTCGTGCCGGCCTGCCCGCCAGGTGCTACCGAATCCACGACAATGACATCGAGGCCTTCCGATGCTGCGTACACCGCGGCTGCCAGCCCCGCCGGACCAGCCCCGATTACCGCTACGTCATGCACTTCCTGCGCATCGAGCTTCAGCGAAAGCCCGAGACGTGCTGCCAGTGTTCTAAGCGACGGGTTCTTCAGCGGCTCGCCCTTGCTCGTTATGATCAGTGGCGTATCGTCGGGGCCGAAATCGCAACGTGTGAGAAGCGCGCACATGTCGCCCGACGTCTCGAGATCGAAGAACCTGTAGGGCTGGGCGTTCCGCGTCAGGAAGTCCTGCAGGCGCATCGTGTCCGCGGAGTGACGGGAGCCGACCAGCAGGAGGTCGCTCACCTCGTCCGAAACCATGCGCACGCGCCGCAGGATGAAGCTTCGCATGATCAGCTCGCCGAGCTGCGAGTGGAACACCATGAGATCGCGGAGCCGCTCGACGGGTATCGCAAGTACCGTGAGGGCGGTGCCGGCTCGTCCCGCGACCATCGCGGCACGCCCGGAGAGCAGCGCCGTTTCACCGGCATAGCTACCGCGGCGATGCACCACGAGCACGGTCTCGTTGCCGAAGGGATCGCGACGCACGATCTCCAGTTCGCCCTGGAGTACAACGTAAAACCGCGTGTTGCGATCGCCGACATCCCAAAGCATTTCCCCTTGCAGGAACGTTTCTTCGCTACCGTGCGGCGAAAGTTCATCCAGCTGAGCATCACTCAGGATCGGGTACATCTGGGCACGGCGGTCGTCCATCGTGCGGGACGGCTCTTCGGGATTCGGAACGGTGGGTACGGTTGTCGCCAAGGCGGGAGCGTCCTCCGTTACGGGCAATGCGTGACAGCAGGACGATTTATGTTACCGCTGCGTTCGATCCGTTCATAGGCCCAGGGCAGAGGCTCTGTACTGCAGCAGGAACCCGCAAAGCTCGCCGAAGCAAGTGGAAGGTCCTAACGCTTCGGCACCCGGCTTCGAAGGTTTAGCGCACGATGACGACGTCGCACGGAGCTTCCCGTGCCAGTGTCGAGCTTACCGAGCCGAGCAGGAGACTTGCTGCCGCGCCGCGTCCGCGGGAGCCAACAACCAGGAGGTCCGTCCCTGCGTCGCTTGCCGCCTTCATGAGCGCCTTGGCGGTATCACCGCTGAGTTCCAGCGTCTTGACCTCGCGACCGGCAAGGTCCTTAGCTTCAGAAAGCAACCGCTGCTGCGCCACCATGTCGGAGGCTTGCGCGTTGGATGCGGTCACAGTCGCTACCGTCACACTTCCCGCGGCTCCCGCGAGCGACATGGCCCGTTCAAGGGCTCGCTTCGCAAACTCCGAGCCGTCATATCCTACGAGCATCTTCATATTCCTGGTCTCCTGTGACAGTAGCGACGGGCGCCTGCGATCGCGGGCGGACAGAGACTAGGCTGAGCGACTGATGCTGTCAAACCCCGTGCCGGTGACCGGCAAGGCGATACGGGGGCGCATGGGCGAGTGCGTTTAGCGTCAGCTAACTCGCCGGGATGGCGGGCTCCTGCAGGGATGGCGGGCCCTTACAGGGTTAGCGCCGGGGCGACAGGTTCTCGTCCCAGTTCAGGACGTTGTATTTCTCGAGGATGCGCGTGACCTCATCGAGTGGTATTGCCTCCATTGTGCTGCGTGAGCTTTCCACGGTCGTGGCTTTGAGGATTGCGTTGTAGATGGCTTCTTCGGTCGCTTCCGCGGTTGCCGCAAAAAGCGGCGACATCGCTTCGTTCGTCAGTGACGGTGTGACGACAGGGTTGCCGCTGCCGCGCGGCCGCCGGACATCCGGGTGCGTCGAGAACGCGATCACGTAATCGCCGGAGCCGTTGCTCGCGAAGGAACCGGTGCGCGCCAGCCCCATGACGGAACGCATCGCGACACGTTCCAGGTTACGCGAAGACAGGGGTGCATCCGTCGCGACCACCATCATGATCGAGCCGTCGTCCTTGTGCGCTTCAGCGGCAGGATCGTCAAGAGCATCACGGTAAGAGTAGTCTTCCAGTTCACGCCCGACCGGTGCGCCGTTCATCGTCAGCACACCGCCAAAATTCGTCTGCACCAGTACGCCAACCTTGTAGCCCCCTAAGGATTCCGGGAGCACACGTGAACTCGTACCGATGCCGCCTTTCCAGCTGAACGCCTGCGTGCCGGTGCCGGCGCCGACGCTGCCTTCTTCGACTGCGCCGCCGTTCGCATTCCCGAGCGCCTCCAGTACCTCTTCACGCTGGATGGGGTCTGCCCACATGTTGTTGAGGTCGCCGTCATTGGTCTCGCCCACTACCGGGTTCACGGTGTGCTGGCCCATCCCCGGTTGTTCGTACACCCACTCCTTCAGTGCATTCGCGGCATTCCACACGCAAAGGGTGCAGGTAAGCAGGATCGGAGTCTCGATCTCGCCGAGCTCGCGGATCTGCGTTACCCCGATCAGCTTGCCGTAGCCGTTCCCGACGTGAACCGCCGCGGGAACCGGGCGCGTATAGAGGTTGCCTGGTCCCGGCACGATGGCAGTGACGCCGGTGCGAATGTCATCGCCCTCGATGCGAGTTGCATGGCCGACGAGGACACCATCAACATCGGTAATCGCATTCTTCTCGCCGGTTGGAAAAATGCCGACCACCAGGCCGATGTCGCGGGCCCTCGGTCGTTCCTCCGCAGACGCCACGGCACACAGCAGCACGGTTGCTCCGATAAACAGGCACACTGACAGGTTTTTCATTTATTCCTCCCTTTAAAATGGTCGCACCGCAACTTGCACGTCAGTGCGCTGCAGCCCGCTGCATCCGTTCCCGTATCGAAGCGAGTAACTCCGATGCGCACCACATTGTCGCTTGCCGGACTACCGACGGCCAGCATCCATGGCCTTGGGAGCAGCAAATTTTGCAAGCGACTCACGAACCACGAAACGGTAGGGGCGGGCCGCATCTTCCGCGGCGTAGGCGACGCCTATCCTCGGGCCGATCTCGATCCGTTTTGGATCGACGCAGATTTCATGCTCCTCGATCCAGATACGCGCGCCCAGCAAGTCCGTGCCGGTGGCGCGGGTGGTGATGCCAAGTGCCTGCGCGACGGATCCCGGACCTGAAAGCAGGGTCTTGTTCGTCGCCTGCGGCCCTCGCCGCCTTTTCATCAATGCCTCGCCTTCCAACGGCTGCCCGGCCCGGACCAGGATTGCATGCGGCGTTCCGGCTTCTGCCGTCACGACGTTGAACAGGTGATGTATGCCATAACAAAGATAGATGTAAGCGGTGCCGCCTTCCCCGAACATCGGTTCAGTGCGCTTTGTGCGCCGTCCGCCCCACGCATGGCTCGCTTTGTCGCCGACGCCTGCGTACGCTTCCGTTTCCGTAATCACAGCCTTGGTGACGGCGCCGTTGATCCGGGTACATAAAACCTTTCCCAAAAGCTCGCGGCTGATCTGCACAACGTCATTGCGCAGGTAGAAGGAACGTTCGAGTTTCATATTGCGGGACGTTGAGGAACTTTATAGAGCGTTTGGGCTTTGTGAAATTGGTGCTTGGTTTTTGTGACGATTGATACGATACTCATCCCCGGGCTAACAACTTTCAAGGAGGTGATCCAATGTCTAGTGAGATTACGAGGGTATCGATGCAACCTCTGGATATTGAATCGGGTAATGGAGCAGCCTTCGTTATTTGATTGAGTCACCACGATGAGTTCCCCGCGTTCTGCTGTTCATCGGGGAATAGCATCACGAGGTTGAAGAACTTCGATCTCACGGAAGGCCGCGGTAACGCGGCCTTTTTTGTTTAACGACGCGCCGCTGTGCGTGGTGACAGTAGCGCTGTAGGAGCCCGCCATGCGGGCGAGTTCGCTAAGGTTAATCGCGATTACCACATCGTGCCGTCCCAGGAAACTCCCGGCCGATAGCGTCACTTTCCCGTTGAACGTGAGACTCCTACTTTGCCCTCGCCTCGGACAACGAGAACCCTGCGACAAGCGCCACAGCTGCCATTGCCCAGACGACGATGGCGCCGGTCGGAAGATCGAAAACCAACGACAGGATGATTCCTGCAATAAACCCGACGGCTCCGATGGCGTAGCTGACGAACAGGCGGTTTCCCCGGCGCAAACGCGACGTGGCAACTGCCGGGATGATCAGGCAGGCAAATACCAGGTAAATGCCGACGATTTGCACCGAAGCCGTCACGGCGATGGCGAAAGTCACGTAAAACCCGAGCGCGCCTATCCTGTCGCGCCACAGGAACCACACCAGGAGCAGCGCAGCATATAGCACTGCTATCGGCGCGAGCGAGGTCCACGTTGACCAGAGGATCTGGCCCACCAGTAATTCCTTCAGGTGCTCGCTGCCGTGCGGGTTGTTCGCCAGCAGCAGAATCCCGCCAGTGGCTGCGAGGATGAAGAAAATCCCGATCAGCGCTTCCTGCGTTCTCGGCCAGCGCTTCTCCGTCCAGTTGAGTATTGCCGCTGCGAGCAGTGCTGCGCTGACCGCCGCGATCTGCACTTCAAAACCGTCCTGCTCCCAGTCGAGCCCGTGGGCAGCGATAACGCCGAGGCCGGCAATCTGCGCAATTGCGAGGTCGATGAAAATGATGCCGCGATCCAAAACTTCCTGGCCAAGCGGCACGTGCGTGCTGAGGACGAGGAACCCGGCAGCGATAGCCGGGCCCATGATCGACCAGTCGATAAGCTCTCCCATTACTGCGTCGCTTCCAGCAGCCTGGCGATGATGTCGTCGAAGAGCGCGAACAAATCAGTCGCTTCCTCCGTGCCGCCGACCGTCAGCGGCAGGAGCACAGCCGGGATGCCGGTGCGCTCGTGCAACCACCTGGATGCGCGCTCGTCCTGGTAGGGCGCCCTTATGATGACGTCTGCGCCGTTGTCACCGAAGGTTCGCACCAGCTGGCTGAGGTGACCGGCGGTCGGTGGCAAGCCCGGGACCGGTTCGAGGTTCGCAACCTCCTCGAGCCCCAGCCAGCGTTCCAGGTACACCCAGGACTTGTGATGCGTGATGACCCGCAAACCCTCGAGTGGCGCTGCACGAGCCTCCCACCTGTCAATCGCCTCATCCCAGCGCCGGGTGAAATCCACGAGACCGGATCGATATGCGCCAGCGTTTTCGCTATCGAGTTGCTCCATGCGTTCCGCGAGCGCGCTGGCTATGAGACGAACGTTGTGCGGGTTCGTTTGCACATGGGGATTGCCCTGCGGGTGAATATCGCCTTGCGCACGATCGACGCTGCCGGTTGCATCGAAGCGTTGCACGTACATGCTGGCTTCGAAGTAGCCATCGCTACCGGGCGTTACGTTGCGGTTATTGGCCTTCTGCAGCAGGGCGGGCAGCCAGCCGATTTCCAGTTGCGCGCCGCTGCACACGACGAGATCGGCGTTGCGCACCCTTGCGATGAGGCTCGGCCGCGCCTGGATGTAGTGCGGGTCTTGCAGCGCCGTCGTGGCGCTCGTTGCATCCACCAGGTCGCCGCCGATTTCCTCTGCCAGCGCGGCCCACTCCGGTTCGCAGGCAAAGATTTCGATCTCCGCATGCGATGACAAGGGCGTGACTGCAATGAGCAGGAATACAATGTATCTGATCATTATCGTGCTCCCGCCTAGAAGGAATGCGCGCCGTGCGCGCCGATGCTCATGGTGTACTGCAGCCCGAACTGGTTGTCGTCGCTCGCACCCGCCTGGTCGCGCGTGTATTGCAGGCGCAGACGACTGAACTCGCTGTTCGACCAGTCGACCATGAAGCTCAAACGCTTTGGATCGTCGTCGGGAAGAGCGAGGCCCGTTCCCGCAAATCCAATTCCCGGGTCGTCCATCGACAGGGTGTCGAAACGGCCGCCGAAGCGCCATTGGGGAAACGGCTGGTAAACGGCCTGCGCGTACCATCCACGCTGGTCGATGTCGTACCGCAGCATGCCGATGCCGGGCAGCGTATACGCGCCATCCTCGTTACGCCACAGGTATTCGCTCTGGAAAACGAAGTTCCGCTGGCGCCAGTTCCCCTGCGGAGCCCACTTCCAGACGAACTGCGCGATGGTCGTGGATGAATCGCCGGTGAACAGGAACGGGTCGTCCTCGTCGCCCGAAGGCCTGTCGATGCTTTCTGCATCGAGGTAGGAAAGCCCGGCGAGCCAGCTGTGATCGGTGCCGACATCGCCGCCCGTGTTGACAAAGACGCTGCGCGCGCCGACGCCGGAACTCCCCGCTCCCGCTGCCGGGTAACGTCCGCCGCGCAGTATTTCGGCGCCGAACTCCAGGAACTGGTTGGTCGGCGCGATCCAGCGAAGCTGGACGCCGTCGTCCAGATACTGGTCGCCAAGGAATGCCTGGTAGGGAAGCGGCTGGTCGACGAAATCCCAGGAGTGCGCATGCCTGTCGTTCAGGTAGCCGATACCCGAGAAGAAGCGGCCGAACCTTGCTGACAAGCCACCGGGAAGGCTCAAGGTCTCGAGCCATGCTTCCTCGATCTCGATGCCGGACTCGCCGTCTTCGATCACTACCGGCACGGTGAGCCAGGCTGTGAACTTGTCGTCGACGTTGCCGCTGATGTTGATTTCGGTTTCGCCCAGCGATAAACCCTCTCCTGCGGGGCCGGCTTCTCCGCCGAAGGGGAAGCCCTGCACCGCGTAGTCTTCCGGGTCGTTTCCGTAGTTCCATGCCTGGCCCTGGAAGATGACGCCGATGGCAGGGTTGAAAGCGGAGTTGCCGGTGGCGTCAGCGCGGGATGCCGGCGCTGCCGGAGCTGGGGCGGTGCCAAGCTGGGCCACGGCGGTGTTTGCCTGCCTCGCGTTCTGCTCCGCTACGGCAAGTCTTTGTTCGAGGTTCGAGATGCGCGCTTCGTAGTCGTCGCGCAGTTCGTTTAATTCATTGCGCAGCGCATCCAGATCATCCGCTTCGTTCGCGTTTGCGCTGGTTGCACATAGCAGTGCTGTGCCTGAAAGGGCGAGCATCCATATGCATGCAGTTCGGATGCCTTTTCTAAAGTCGATGCTCATCGCGTCGCCTCCTGATCAAACTGATATAGATTGCCGCAGCGACGAGTCGTTGCGGCTGCAGTTGTGACGATCAGGCGTGACGCGGAGGCGCTCGCTGGTGGTAAGGGACGAATGCCTCGGCTGAGGGTACCGGAATTGGGGCAAGAGCCTGCGGCGCGAACTGGCGGAAGTCGAATGACGAAGAAACGTCGGGCGGTACCGCATGCGCAAGATTCGCCTGCTGCGTGCAAAGCTCGCAATTCTGCTTGTCCAGCGCGAGGTGCGTGCCGGAATGGATGGTCAACGCGGCATGGCTGATCAGGACGACCAGCAGCACGAGCAGCCATTGATTGCGGGTTACTTTCAGCATGGGCGGTATCGCTGGATATACTGGCTCTAAAGCGGCCACAAGTAAATGCATGGGTCGAACCCCGGCGCACATTGTGGAGTGCGCCGGAATAGAGCGCTGTAGGAGCCCGCCCTGCGGGCGACAGCC
>DATGQI010000055.1:0-2884 GCA_035304285.1 Woeseiaceae bacterium | reverse complement strand
TGCAGTTGCAGGTTTTCAACACCGGGGGCTACCTCCTGGTCCTCGATGGCTGGAGCGCCTGCATTTACCGTCAGCGTGTGACGCCGCAGGGTAGGGACGCCAGCAATCAGATCCGAGTTCGCGGAGACATAGTAGGAGTTCACAAGCAGGTTGTGCGTGGCCGATGTCAGTGGGTCGAACGTGGCGGGAACCGCGTCATCGACGAACAGTTCTCCCTGAACGCGTGTCGTCTGCAGTTGCAAGCGGCCATTCTCAAGGGGCTGCGGATCGACCGTAGCACGACGGATCGTGATCGTATCGGACTGTGGCTGCGCGCCATTGTTGGCCGGGCACGGCAGCGAATAGGCGTTGTTGGTACCGACCACCGGCCTCGCCAGGTCCAGTGCCCAGTCGTCGCCACAGGTCTTCGCCGAACCGGGCAACAGCCCGAGCGGGTCGGGATCGCCTTCGAGAGAACGGCCTTCGATGGAATCGCCGCGGCTGCTCCGGCCCCAGTTGCTGGCCATGCGCAGGTCGGCTTCTATGGTGTCCAGGGCGAACTGTGCCGTTTCCTGTACACGTGCAATCGATTCGTTGATCACGAATGCCTGCCGGCTCTGGTTGTAGACCTGCACGGCACCAATGATCAGGAACGAACCTATGGACAACGCGACCATCAATTCAACGAGGGTGACGCCGGCGATTTGCCTGCGTGGCAGACGGGTGTACCTGTGCTTGGAGTTGTTACGTTTCATGACCGTTACAACATTTCAAAAACTGGGAAAGTAATGACGTATGAAGGATCCTGCTCATATCCTGCTTCCCTCCACGTGACGGTCACGCGGTAAGTCGAGGGAACGGCAGCGTTCTCGTAAACCACGGCCACTTCGCCGTCAGGGAGCGTGGCGTCTGCTTGTTCGGCCCACAGGAAAATGTCATTCGCTGCCATCTCGGCTGCAGTGCAATTGATGCCTCCGGCCACGCAGTTGTTGTTGGCGCCGCCACCTGCATACGCGACGCCGCCCAGAGGATTGGCGCGGATCCGGTCTGCGATGTCTCCGGCGAGGGTGACCGCGTGATGCCGGAACAACGAAGTTCGGCCCGCTTGCATGCTGTGGACGTAGAGCCCCGCGATACCGAGCATCCCGACGGACATGATGATCAGCGCGATCAATACTTCGACCAGCGAGAACCCACGGATCGTAGCGGGATCTGTCGCGGGAGTTTTTCTTATTCGCATTGCTAACTCCGTAGCATTGTGTGCGGGTGCCATATGCTTGAAGTGCTCAGGGACATCCGCCCGCGGCATCGATCAAGTTGAAATCCCGGATCACGACCGAACGTCCAAGCGGGGTAACAACGATGCGTCTCGCGGCCGAACTGCCGCCGGCCGCAATCTGGTGACCTCGTTCGTCGCAAATCATTGCAGTCTCGAACGCCTCGCCCACGCCCACATCGCCGCGGCCAAGGCCGTTCGCAGCAAAGCTGAAGTACGTCGAAGCTGGATTCGTGAGGATGTTCACCGTTTCATGAACGGGCGGGTGTCGCCTCAGGACGTTTTCTTCTGCGGCGTCGCGCTGAACATTGCCGTTCTCGTCGATGAAGATGATCCATCCGCCGTCGAAGGAGGCGCCGTCACAGTCTGCTCCTGCGGACATCGGCGCTGCGCTCGCGCAAATCGTGATATTGGTTTTTGCCCGCGCCGCCTCCGACCGAGCCACCATGAAGCTCGAGTGCAGGTCGTTGGCGGTCCCCGTGATACGGCTGTTACGCGTGAAGTCGCTTAAGTTAGGCACGCCGATCACCAGGACGATGCCGATGACCAGCAATGTAATGAGCAGTTCGTAGAGCGTAAAGCCGTGCTGCTTTGGTCGGTTCATGCGCGGAATATACGCACCGGCCTTCTCCAAACCAGTCAGTTTCCGACGAGCGGCAGCCGCGAGCCGACGAGCGGTCGAACTTCCACATGATGGTTTAACTTAATCTGTGCACTTATAGGGCTTGCCACGGCTGTCTGCGCGGGCAACCCGGGGCCTGCCGGTGTAGCTGATGACCAACGCCCGCGGCGTCGCTCGTCCTGCACGGTCGCAGATCACGAAGGTGCCGTTCGTCGCCCGCAAATGGGTCGAGCGGAGTGTAAATCCGCGGCGGTTGGCCAGGACAAGCACAGAGCCGTCGACGGAATGACGGCTTATGATCGGCTCGTTCTCGTCGACCTGCGGCGGCTCGTCGCGGTCTACGTTGGCGAAGATGATCCAGCCGCTCGACCAGTCATAGCCTGGATTGCAGGATTCGCCGTCGGCGCTGGGGCACAAGGACACCACGCGCCGGCGGACGATCGATCCTTTTCTCGCCAGGTGCACCGCGTGGAAGAGTGCGTCCGATTCCACTCGCAGCCGCTTGTCGGCAACCAGGGAGCCGAAGGAGGGCAGGCCGAGAGTCAGCATCAGCGCCGCCAGCGCGAGTGTCATGATCAGTTCGTACAGGCTGTAGCCGCCCGCGTTCGACAGTCGCCGCATATCAAACCTCCTTGTTCGACGGGAGCAGGGTAGGTCTGCGGCGCGAACGGAGACTAGTGCGATTTCGCAGCTATTTGTGCCGATTCACCGCGAAATCCAAGCCCCCGGATGCAGATTTAGGGCGCTTGGTTGGTCTATACTCGTAAGCTTCCGGTAGCCTTGAAGTCAGATTTGGCGCTATGTCCAGAGCGGACATCCTCAAAAAGCTGGAGCAACATCACGTCACCGCGACGCCTCAGCGTGTGGAGGTGGCGGAGGTTTTGCTCGAGCGGCCGCAGCATTTGTCGGCCGACCAGATCCTCGAGCGCCTGCGCGAAGGTGGCAGCCGTGTGTCCAAGGCGACGGTGTACAACACGCTGAAACTGTTCAGCGAGCGGGGCCTGGTC
>DATGQI010000054.1:0-5647 GCA_035304285.1 Woeseiaceae bacterium | reverse complement strand
TGGCACTCGAAAACATCGTCGGCACCAGGTGGCAGCGCCGCTGGATCATCGCGTTCGCTTTCGGACTCGTGCACGGCTTCGGTTTCTCGTTCGTGCTCGGTGAGACACTGCAGTTTGCCGGCTCGCACCTGCTGACCTCTCTGCTGGCGTTCAACTTGGGCGTCGAGCTTGGCCAGTTACTGGTGATCCTGCTGGTCGTGCCGGTGCTGAACATCGTGTTTCGCTCGGAGCGCGCCGAACGCATCGGCACGATCATCCTCTCCGCGCTGCTCGCGCACAGCGGATGGCACTGGATGACCGATCGCGCATCGGCGTTCGCGCAATACGACGTGGCCTGGCTCAGCCCGGCAGTACTCGGCACTGCCGTGCAGTGGCTCATGATGCTCGTAGCGGCGGCGGCCGTAGCCATCGTCGGCTATCGCCTTTACCGAAAATCGTCCGTGGCTTTGTAGGAGCCCGTCCCACGGGCGACGGTTAAAGGGAAGCGGAAGCGCTAAAGTTAAACAGATGCACGCTATTGTGGACGCCGTTTGCTTTCGCGCACGCGTCACTTCAGGTTAAGCTCGCGCGCTAAGCGGCGGGAACAACGCAGCTAACAGCCGTCGCGCGTGGTGCGCAGGCGTACGTTCGTACGACGAGGGGAAATCCATGCAGTCCGTGATGATAGTGGTGCTGGGCATTATCGGAATGTCCTTCGGCTGGTTCGTTTATTCGAAGTTCATCGCCACGAAGATTTTCAGGCTCGACCCGGATTTCGTAACACCGGCGCACCAGGTCAACGACGGCGTCGACTTCGTCCCGACCAACAAGTACGTCCTGTGGGGCCATCACTTCACGTCGGTTGCCGGTGCGGCTCCGATCGTGGGGCCGGCTATCGCAGTCTATTGGGGCTGGGTGCCTGCAATGCTGTGGGTTGTGTTCGGCACGATCTTTTTCGCAGGCGTGCATGACGCCGGCGCGCTGTGGGCGTCGAACAGGCACCAGGGAAAATCGATCGGCGCGCTGTCCGAGGCCGTGATCGGCAAGCGCACGCGCGCGCTGTTCATGGTGGTGATCTTCCTCGTGCTGCTGATGGTAAATGCCGTGTTCGGCGTCGTCATAGCCAGGGCTTTCGTCGGTACGCCCGGAGCGGTAGTGCCGGCGTGGACCGCCATCGTAGTCGCGTTGATCGTCGGCCAGTTGATCCGGCGCCGATTCAACCTGCTGGCCGTGGCCATTCCTGGAGTCATTCTGCTTTATGCCGCCGTACTCGCAGGCAGCGCCATGCCGATAGAGCTTCCGGAAATCGGGCCGCTGTCGGTGCAGTCCAGCTGGATCATCATCCTGTTCATCTATGCGGCAGTAGCTTCCATGTTGCCGGTGTGGATGCTCTTGCAGCCGCGCGACTTCATCAACGGCATGCAGCTGTTCGTCGGGCTGATTCTTCTCTACGGAGCGGTGTTCCTGTTCATGCCGGACATCTCCGCACCCGCTTTCAACGATCGCTTGCCGGAGGACGCACCCTCATTGGTGCCGTTGCTGTTCGTCACCATCGCCTGCGGCGCGGTATCCGGCTTTCACGGCATCGTCTCGTCCGGTACCAGCTCCAAGCAGCTGGACAAGGAGACCGACGCGCGCTTCGTCGGCTACCTCGGTGCCGTCGGCGAAGGCTCGCTGGCGCTGATCACCATCGTCGCCGTGAGCGGCGCCGCGCTGGCCGCGACACCGGATCTCTGGCACCAGATATACGACAGGTTCGGTTCGGCCGGGGAGGGCGCGTTTATCGAGGGCGGCGCCAACCTGCTGAACGCCGGGTGGGGCCTGCCGATCGGCATCGCGCAGACGCTGCTCGCCACGATGCTGGTGCTGTTCGCCGGCACCACTATGGACACAGGCGTCAGGCTGCAGCGCTACATCATCCAGGAATGGGGTGCCATCTATGACATTCCGGCATTGAACAGGGGCGTGCCCGCTACCCTCGTTGCCGTCGGCCTGTGCCTGCTCCTCGCGTTTGGTGCGGGAGGCGGTTCCGGCAGCGGTGGGCTGGTGATCTGGCCGCTGTTCGGCTCGACCAACCAGATCCTCGCGGGGCTGACGCTGCTCGTCATCAGCGTGATGCTGATCAAGCTGGGCCGGCCCGCGCGTTACACCCTGCTGCCGATGATTTTCGTCATGGTCATCTCGTTCTGGGCAGGCGCGGTGAAGCTGCTCGAGTTCTTCCGCGACGGCAACTATCTCCTCGTCGTCATTGACGCCATCGTGCTTGTTACGAGCCTGCTGGTGATGCTGGAAGCGGCCTCTGTCATTTCCAAATTCAGGAAAGGCGGAGCGGTCACGGCGGAGGAAACGCGCCCCGGATAGCCTTGTGGTGTGGTCGCAACATCCGCGCGACCAAGTTCCACATTATGGGCTACAGCCGTTCATTGGCGCTGAATGCCGTAGTTGGTCCAATGTCGCCATTTCACCACCACCATAACAGGTGAAACTAAAAAAAAGCAGGGCAGATAGTGGCCAATGCTTTATTTTCATTGACGACGGTGGTTCAATCCCAACGTGTTGCGGCCGCCTGTTTGTTTGATGAGCAATCGCGGCGCGACCATAACCAGATAATCCAAAACAATCGGGGGAGACACCAGATGCGTAAGGTTCCTAAGCTAATTAGGTTCTTGCCCCTTTCTGCTGCTTTACTTGTGGCGCCGGGGGTTGGACCGGTTGCTCAAGCGCAGGAAGGTGCGAACAACGAATCGATCGAAGAAATCATCACAACCGGCACGCGACGCGCGGAGCGCACAGTGTCGGAATCCTCCGTGCCGATCGACGTGATCAGCGGTGAGGAATTCGAGAACATGGGCACGTTCGACCTGAACGACATGCTGAGAACGTCAGTACCGTCATACAACGTCACGCGCCTGTCGATTGCGGATGCTGCGTCGCTCGTGCGGCCGGCGACGCTCCGCGGCCTTCCCCCGGACAACTCGCTGGTGCTGGTGAACGGCAAGCGCCGGCACCGCTCCGGCGTCATTGCTGAACTGGGCGGCTCGCTCGCGGCGGGCGCGCAGGGCGCCGACATCATGGCGATCCCCTCGATGGCCATCAAACAGACGGAAATCCTGCGCGACGGCGCCTCGGCACAGTACGGTTCCGATGCCGTTGCAGGCGTGCTGAACTTCCACCTGAAGGACGCCGCATCGGGGTTTTCCGTCGAAGCACGCACTGGCGAGTTCTACGAAGGCGATGGCACGATGTACCAGGTCATGGCAAACGCCGGCCTGCCGCTCGGGCCGGATGGCTTTGCCAACGTGACCTTTTCTTATGGGGAAGCTGACCGCACCACTCGGAGCGTGCAGCGGACCGATGCCGCCACGCTCATTGCCGCGGGTAACAACGACATTATTCAGCCCTACGCCCAGGAGTTCGGTGCTCCCGAGTATCGCGACAACTACAATCTCTTCATCAACACGGGCATCCAGCTTACCGACAGCCAGGAGGTCTACCTGTTCGGCAACGTCGGCGGACGTGAGACGGAGGACGGATTCGTCTATCGCAACCCGAACGACCGGGACGCCGTTTACACCAGCGGCGGCATTCGCGCCGTGATTGATACCAACATCCAGCGCGGTGACATGGGCGTGGTCTCAAACTGTCCCGCGCTTCCAAGCCCCGGCTCGGGCAGCAATGGCGTTCCGCTGGATCCGGCTGTGGTGGCGGCCGACAACGCGGCGATCGCTGCGCTGCCTGCAAACTGCTGGGTACTGAACCAGCTCTTACCGGGTGGTTACAACCCGAATTTTGGCGCCAAGCTGGACGATGCCAGTATCGTCGGCGGCATCCGCGGTGAGTTTGACGGCGGTCTTTTTGGCGGTATGTCTTACGATTTCAGCGCCAGCTACGGTCGTAACGCCGCCAAGTTCTTCCTGGGCGACACCTGGAACCCCTCGATGGGTCCGGACAACATCATTAACGGCGAGCTGCAGCGCGAATTCGATATCGGCTCGTACATACAGTCCGAAACGAACTTCAACATGGACTTCGTGCTGCCGATTGCAAACGACATGTTCGCTTCCGATATCTTCTTCGCGTTCGGTGGCGAGTATCGTGACGAGGTTTTCGAGGTCACCCTCGGTGAGGAGAACTCCTGGGCCGAGGGCCGCTTTGCGTACCAGAGCGGCATAGGAACCAACACCTACTCGGACGGTGTTACGGTGCTGCCGGACCTGTCGGTTGGCGCGCACGGTTTTGCAGGCTTCAACCCGCCGCAGGCAGGTGTCTGGGGACGTTCCAATATCGCCGTCTACGGAGAAGTCGAAGCAGACGTCGTTGAGAACTTCACGCTGGGCCTTGCCGTGCGCTTCGAGGACTTCGAGGATTTCGGCGATACCACGAACGGCAAGATCGCGGCACGCTGGGCAATTACGGACGCATTCGCGCTGCGCGGTTCCTACAGTACCGGCTTCCGCGCACCGACGCCCGGCCAGTCCAACATAACCAAGGTGTCGAGTATCACGGTGGACGGGCAGTTGCAGCAGCGGGGCCAGATCCCGCCGACCAACGAGATCGCGCAGTTCCTGGGCGGCGAGCCACTCCAGCCCGAAGATGCAACCAACTTCTCGGCCGGCCTGGTCTGGGATGTCTCGGACACGTTGAGCCTGACGGCGGACTTCTTCAAAATCGATCTGGAAGACCGCATCGCCTCTACCGGCACCATCAACATTGCTGGCGAACCCGTACCCCCGGGTGTCAACTGTCCGAATGCGGCAGCGCTCCCGCCTCCGCAGAACAACTTGGCGCGCTGCCTGCAGGAACTCGGTGTACCGGGAGCCCAGTCCTTAAGCTCCGTCTCGTTCTATACCAACGACTTCGAAACCTCTACCACGGGCGTCGACTTAGTGGTCACGTACAACACCGATTTCGGCAACGCCGGCAACGGCAGCCTGACGGCGGCATGGAACTGGACCGAGACGGAAGTCAAGGACGCGGGCGAGGAAGTCAGCCGCAACCGCGTGGTGGACCTCGAGCATTACAACCCGAGAAATCGTGGCATCTTTACCTATAACCACTTCCTCGGCGACTTCCGCTTCCTGGTTCGCGCGAGCTACTACGATGACTGGATCAGCAGCGGCTTCTCCAGCGATCCTACGCCTCGCGGCGCCGACGGCACGGGTTATACGCTCGATTGCGAAGCCAAGCCGAATACCGGCCCGAGCGGTGGCGTGCTCTTCAACGACGTGTGTTACTCCGGCTCATGGCTGTTCGACGTCGAAGCCGAGTGGAGATTCATGGACAACTGGGCGGCCATCATCGGCGCACAGAACGTGTTCGACGAATATCCGCCGGTCGACAAGTACAACCTGGACAACACCATCGGCGGCGGAAACATCTACGCAACCAGCTCTCCGTTCGGTTACGAAGGCGGCTTCTGGTACCTGCGTTTACGCGCGGACTTCGAATAACCAACAACGAAATAACAAGCCGTCAGTTAAGCGGCAAAGAAAAAAAATCGGGGCACCTTCGGGCGCCCCTTTTTTTATTTTTGTGTTGCGACGCGTAAGGATGCAAGCGTTGTAGGAGCCCGCCCCGCGGGCGACCTCCGTCAAATACCGCGCAACTGTTGTCGCCCGTGAGACGGGCTCCTACAGCGCCCGATTCCGGCCACTTCGGAACAGCACGC
>DATGQI010000053.1:0-2732 GCA_035304285.1 Woeseiaceae bacterium | reverse complement strand
GGCCTGCCGAGCGTTTCGCCGCCCAGGTCGTGATCGTAGGTCGTGATGTCGCCGTTCAGCGTGACCAGCGCAATCCTGCGCAGGCCGCGGTCGTCGTAACTGACGAAGATGCCGTTGCTGTTGCTGTTCCATCGCGGCGTGCCGACCGCGCGGTCGAGGTCTGCCGTGAGCGCGCGAACATTCGAGCCGTCGCGATTCATGACGTAGAGCAGGGAGTTCTCGTAGCCCCTGTTTTGTTCGTCAAACCCGACGTACGCGATCAGGCGGCCGTTCGGGGAGACAACCGGTTGGCCGTCCGGTCCGTCGCGATCCGTCAGCCGGGTCATCTCGCCGCTGTCGAGGGCAATGCTGTAAATGTCGGACTCGCGCGGGTCGTGCTCCCAGTTATCCTGCCGGTTCGCGGCGAAGACGATCTCGCTGGCGTCCGGCGTGAACGACACCGTTCCGTTGTGGTTGAAATCACCTTGCGTCAACTGGTGCGCGGTGCCGCCATCGGACGGTACGATGAAGATGTGCGAATAGGCCGGTTCCAGGTAGCCCGCGCCGTCGGCGCGGTAGTAGACTCGGTCAATGACCTTGAACGGTTCCGCCCACTCGGCCCCCTTCGGCTTGGCTGGTGGTTTTGCGAGCGGCTCCGTCGAAACCGGGACCTGCATGCTGAAGGCCAGCATCGATCCGTCGGGCGACCACGAAAGGGACTGCGGGGACTTCTGCAGGTTGGTCACCAACGCGGTCTGCCCCGTGTCCATCCAGCGCACGTAAAGCTGCTGGCTTCCCTCGGCGTCCGAAAGATAGGCGATGCGGCTGCCATCCGGCGACCAGCGGGGCGACGAGTAGTCCGACCGTCCGGACAACAGCGGCCGATGGTTTTCGCCATCGCTGTCGACGATCCACAGGTTGCTTCTCGTCGAGTCGGTCATGATGTCGTTCGTCTGGCGGACGTACACCACCTGTTGTCCGTCAGGCGATATCTGCGGATCGGACGCGTATTCGAGCTGGAAGACGTCGAGCGCCGAAAACTTCGGCGCGGCGGCAGCAACTGTTGCAGTCAGCGAAAAGGCGAACAGGACAAGGCTGCGGGAAATGGCGCGGGAGGCGAGCGTCATAAATGTTCCTTGGAAAAAGGAGCCGGCGGGAAATTCGCATAGAATGACCGGCACGAATTTGGCGGTCGAGGTTACTGCATGTCGGATGAGCGTTCCAGCCGGGGAGGATGGTGCGAGATGCTGCCGCGCGGGCGGCCGTTTCTCAAAATGCACGGGATCCGCAACCACTTCATCATCGTCGATGCACGCGACGACCCCTGGCGGCCCGCGCCGGAGGAGGCGGTGCGCCTTTGCGACACTCGAACGGGCATCGGCGCAGACCAGATCGTCGTCGTCGAAAAGCCGGGTGAAACTGGCGAGGCTGGCGGCGCGCTCGCCTTCGCCCGCTTCTGGAACGTGGACGGGCGGGAAGCGGAAGCCTGCGGCAACGCCACCCGTTGCGTCGCATGGCTGCTCCTCGAGGAACAGAAGGCCGACGAAGTGCTCCTCGAGACCCGCGCGGGAGTCCTGCAGTGCCGCCGGGTCGGCCATCAGCGAGTCAGCACGGGGATGGGCCGCATCAGCATGGACTGGCGCGACATACCATTGAGCGAGCAGCGCGACACCTGCCATCTCGACCTGCAGTACGGCCCCTTGAGCGACCCGGTCGCTCTCAACATCGGCAATCCGCATCTCGTGTTCTTCGTCGACGATGTGGACGCCATCGACATAGAAACACTTGCACCGCAAATCCAGGATGACCCATTGTTCCCCGAGCAGGTGAACGTCGGCGTTGCCCAAATGCTGTCGCACTCGCACATGCGCCTCGAAGTGTACGAGCGCGGCGCCGGCCTCACGATGGCCTGCGGCAGCGGTGCGTGTGTGGCCGTGTTCGCGGCACTTGCGCGGGGCCTGACGGAATCGCGCAGGATGCAGGTCGACTTGCCCGGCGGCACGCTGGAGGTCGAGATCCTGCGTGACGGGACGGCGGTGATGACCGGCGACGTTGCGTTTGCGTTCAGCGGGTATTTGCCCAGCGTTTGAAGCAACCCCCTTTCCGAACCGCCCTGAATCGATGAGGGCAGCACTGCTCATGAACGCGTTCATCGTGGTGGTTGAGGAGTCGCAAGCGGCAGGGGGAGGGCTGAGCCCGGATATCTCACCGGTTCGCGGTTTCTCGCTTGCCATTAGTCCGCACAGCGAATTTTCCTCACTCGGAAATACACTTGGTATTCCACTCGATCGAAAAATCCGCTGTGCGGACTAATGGCTGCCCGAGAATCCCGCGAACCGATGAGATATCCGGGCTAGGAACGCCGTGAACCCATCCATGGGGGCTCTGCGCGAACATCCATGTTCGCGACAGTCCTGGCAAGCCCTCCCCCTGCCACTCACGACTCCTTCCGGACGTTGCGGCGTTCATGAGCAGTGCTGCCCTCATCGATTCAGGCCGGTTCGGAAAGGGGGTTGCTTCAAACGCTGGGCAAATACCCACTGAAGGCAAACGCAACATCGCCGGTCATCACCGCCGTCCCGTCCTCCAGGATCTCGACCTCCAGCGTGCCGCCGGGCAAGTCCACCTGCATCCTGCGCGAGTCCGTCAGCCCCCGGGCAAGTGCCGCGAACACCGCGACGCACGCACCGCTGCCGCAGGCCATCGTGAGGCCGGCGCCGCGCTCGTACACTTCGAGGCGCATGTGCGAGTCC
>DATGQI010000052.1:0-5547 GCA_035304285.1 Woeseiaceae bacterium | reverse complement strand
TGCCGGGTATATTGGAGTGTTCCGTTCTCGGAGGCCGCCGCGACCTGCAGGTTGGCCTTGATGCCGGCCAGCGGCGTACATGATGAATGTGCACGGCCAGCGCGTTGCTCTCAATCGCTTCATCCCGGCGATACGACTGATCATGGATGCGTTCGGCCGGAACGATTCGGCCGGCATTCTCGAGGGTCGCCGCGATCAGGGAGCCGGCAGGTACAGCGCACGGTAGAACCAGGCCCGTTCAGAATCGCGCGTCGATTCGTCTGCGGACCTCGTCTTCAAGACCGCGTAATCCCCACTCCTTGCCGATCGCAATCGCCTCCTCCATCGTCTTGCCTTCCATCCACGCTGCTCGCAAGGCCGCCATCGCACCGACGCGATTACTGCTGCTGCAATGGACGAGTACCGGACGCTCGGATTCCCGCAACAGTGTGTCGAATGCCTGGACGTTTTTCAGCGTCAATCCACTCGCGCCCTGGACCGGCAGGTTCGAGTAACGCATGCCGGCGTCGCGCACCGCCGCGGCTTCGTCAAAGTCCGGCGTTTCTTCATCGAGCGTCAGGTCGATGACATGGCGGATGCCAGCCTCGTGAACGCTCCGGACATTGTCGGCATCCAGCCTGCCCGCCGTCACGATGCCCTGGACAGGCGAGCTGACCGCTGGGATGGACGGCAGTTCGGTTTCATTCGCGGACAGCATTGCGGACCACAGCAGCGCAAGCAGGAGTGCGGCGCGTTGTATTGTCTTCATGGGTGTCTCCTTATCGACCTTTCAGCACGCGGTGAAGGCCCATGCCAGCGATCATGGCGGGCATGAACCACAAGGCTTCGGTAGAAGCGACGCCGAGACCGGCTAGCGCGGGACCCGGGCAATAGCCGGCAATTCCCCAGCCGATACCGAACATGGCTGCGCCTGCCAGCAAGGGGCGGTCGATATGACGCAGATTCGAAAGATGAAACGTTTCGGCAAGTACCGGACTGCCACGTCGCAGCACGAAACGAAACAGCACGGTGGTGGTCACGACCGCGCCACCAAGAACGAACAGCAGCGTCGGATCGAAATCACCGAAAACATCGAGAAAGCCGAGAATGCGTCGCGCATCGGTCATGCCGGACATGGCAAGGCCAGCGCCGAACAACGCACCCGATGCAAGCGCCGCGAGGATGTAGCGTTTCATCGTCAACTCCACAGGTGACGCACCACGAAGGTCGTCGCCATTGCCGTCAACATGAAAACCAGTACGGCCGCCAGTGAACGCATTGACAGGCGGCCGATGCCGCAGACGCCATGACCACTGGTGCAGCCGTTGCTCATTCGGGTACCGAAACCGACAAGCACGCCGGACGCAAGCAAGCCGAGGCGAGAAAAATCGTCGCGCGGTTGCGGTGCGTCAGGCACAAATGCGATGTAAGCCCCCCCTGCCACGACGAGCCCCACGATAAACGCGACGCGCCAGGCTGTATCGCCCGTGCTGGGAAACAACACGCCGTTGAGTATTCCGCTGACGCCCGCGACGCGACCGTTGAGCCACAACAGCAGGGTCGCCGCGAGCCCGATCATCACGCCGCCGGCAAGGGCGGTCATCCAGGTTGTCATTGCACGACTCCCGGTTGGTTGAGTGGCAGTCGCATCACAATGCCGCGACCTATCGCCACCGGGGCGCCCATCTTCGTCTTGAGATACGCAGCGGCGGTCAGGTGATCGGCATCGGCGTGGGTCTCCAGGATCGTCTCGACGCCGATGAACAGAGCGATGAGAATCAACGCGACCGCGAAAACGCGGCGCAGGATTCGTTGCGGCAGCCTTCGTCCCAGCCTCCCGCCGAGCAGGCTTCCGACCACGCCAACGGCGATGAAGACACCGATCAGTGTCCAGTCGAGTTCGAGACCGCCCTCCTCGAATAAGAGGTAGTGCCCGGCAAAGCCGACGGCGGCGTTCAAGGCGATGATCGCGAGACTGGTACCGACCGCGCCCTGCATGGCCATCCCGCCAAAAAACACCAGCGCCGGCACGATCAGAAATCCGCCGCCAACACCTACGAAACCGGTCATCGCGCCAACGACGATGCCACTCACGACGAGCCTGCCTGGCGCCGCCCGCCCGGCGTTCTCGCTCCCTCGCGATGAGCGCAGCATGAAGATCGCCGCCAGCATCATCACCAGCGCGAACACGAGCAACTGCGCGCTGCCTGAAACCCAGGCCGAAGCCTGCGCTCCCAGCCAGGTGCCCGCCATTCCAGGCACGCCGAACCACAACAGGTGCCGGACCGAGACGGTTCCATGGCGGGCGTTGTCGAACGCACCCACCAAGGCGACTGCGCCAACGATGGCAAGGGAACTGACGATGGCCGTTTTTTCCGGCAATCCCGCGAGATATACCAGCACCGGAACGCAAAGAATCGAACCGCCGGAGCCGAGCAGTCCCAACGTCAGACCGACAATGGCGGCACCCAGTAGAACGGTAATCGGAAGGCTTTCAATCATGGCCGCAATAAATGTCGTGAAGCGTGGCGACAATGCGCATTGCTGGTCCCGGGACCAGTTGGTAATGGATCGTCTGGGCCTCGCGCGCATGCGCCGCCATCTGCTCGATTTCTTCGCTTGACGCCTCGACGGGCTCAATCATGTTGCGCTCCTGGCACCAGACTCCATTATGTTATTTTAGAAACTCCTAATTTACAAGAGATGGCATGCTCTCCGCGATTACCTGCTTCGCGCTCATTACCGCTCAAGGTTCGGAGCCTGACTCAAACGAGGCGCAATTGAATGGCTGGCGAACCGATCTGGCGGCAGTTCCATGCGGTTACGGCATTTCCCTTGCGGTGAACTGGCCGCTAGCGCTTTTTGAGAACATCGTTGCTAATCTCCCGGCGTGGCACATCAATAACACGAACGAATACGGCCAATTCGAGGGATAGCGGCATGAACAGGCATTTGAGGCAGGCAGCGTGGTTGACTCTGTCGGTGCTCCTGAGCGCCTTTCCATATCCGGTCCACGCCGCAGAGGCGCCCGGTGCGCTGACCATCGTGGTCAGGGATCAGATTACCGCCCGGCCGCTCCCCGCCGCGCAGATCACGCTTACGGAGCGCGAAACCGGCTCCACGCAATCCGTGGAAACCGACGCTCAGGGCCGCGTTCTTGTTGAACAGCTCGATCCGGGCCTTTACTCGGTGAACGTTGCCAAGGACGGATTCGTTTCGACGTACGCGCCAAGCATCCGCGTGATCACTCGAAAGAATGTGAAGATCGAGTTCGAACTCAGGGAGCGCGCAATCGCACTCGCCGAGGTGGAGGTCCAGGGACCGCGAGCCGAGGCGTTTGCGTCAGCCAACAGCACCTATCTCGACAGGGAAACGCTGCGAAGCGCCGTCGGCGGTGGCGCGGATCCCCTCCTCTCGCTGGACGGCCTGCCCGGCCTGGCATCCACTGGCGAGTTCGCGAACTTCAGCGTACGCGGCCGCGGGCCACGGGATAACCTGATCTATGTCGATGATTTTCCCTTCGACAAGGCAGTGCACTTCGACGCCTCGCTCGGCGAACAGGAAGACGTCGGCGGCGGCGGCCGTTTCTCGATCTTCGCGCCGAATGTCATCGGTGGCGCGGAATTTTCCCCCGGCGGGTGGAGCGCGGCCTACGGCGGCCGGGCGGGTTCGCTGCTCAAGCTGGAAGTCGCCGACGGCAACCCCAGCCCTTCCGCGAGTTTTCGCTACGACCTTGCAGGCTATGAAGTCGGTTACGACGGCCCTGCCGGCCTCACCGAGGACTCCACCCTGCTCGTCAATGCGCGGCGTCTGGATTTCGGCAAGCTGTTCGAAACCATCGAAGAGCTCGACATCGGCGACCCGGTCCTGAGGGACATCATCGTGAAGTCGGTGATGCCCATCAACGAGAACCACACCTTCGAAGTCCTGTTGATCGATACGCACGAGGACTACACGCGCGACGTGACTCACGTCTTCGAGTCGCCGAACTTCGAGGATGTTTCGCTCCAGGATACCGAGCAGGAAAGTGATCTTTACGGTTTCACCTTGCGCTCATTGATCGGCGAACAGGCCGTCCTCACCAACAGGATCTACTATCGCACCAGCGACAAGATCAGCTCCGAGGGCGAGGCATTTCCCGATCTCGCGCCGGAGGGATCGCCCGCCTCCGCCTTTCCGGTACGCGAAGACATCATCACGATCAGCGAAGACGAGACGGAGATAGGCTGGCGCAGCGACTTCGAGACGGTGAACAAATGGGGCCTGTTCAGCGCTGGCGTTCGCGTGATGGACATCGAGCTGAACTACGAAACCGTACTGGATGGCGACTGGATCCGGTTCGTCTACGACTACGATGATTTCCGCGAAGACCCCGATCAGCGTTACATCGTGCTGACTCCCGAGAACATCAACTCCTCATTGAACCGCAGGGAAACGAGCTATGCAGGTTACGTGGAGCAGACCTTCGATCTCGGCGACTGGGATTTCCGTACGGGCCTGCGGCTCGAACGGGACGGTTTCGCGGACGAAAGCTTTGCGTCGCCCCGGCTTGCCATCAATTGGCGGCCGGGTGCAAAGGTCAGGTACTTTGCGACCGCAGGCATTTTCCATCAGTCGCCGAGGTTCCTCGAACTTGCCGCCAACGAGGCGAACGACCTCGAGACCGAGAAGATCACCCACGGCAGTCTCGGGTTCGAGTACTTCCCGAACAACCGCTGGTCGCTGCTGACCGAGGCCTACTACCAGAATCTCGACAACCTGGTGGTAGACCTGGATCGCTCCAGCGGAACGTTCGCGAACATCGGTGACGGCACATCCTACGGCGTGGATTTCGTCGTCAATGGCATGATTCGCGAAGGCCTTTACACCACCGCGACCTACTCCTACAACGATGCGGTCATCGACCGCAAGGATGGCCGCGGCGAGGTGCCCGCGGATTTCAGCCGCAAGCATGTCGGCACCCTGGGCCTGACCTGGGAAATCAACGACCGCTGGAAGGTCGCCGTGCGCTACAAGTATCTCTCGGGTCGGCCGGACGAGGAGTTCATCATTCACCCCGACGTGCTGGGCCCAGGAGAGCCGCTGCGCTATTCGAAGGAGATCATCGAACGCAATGTCGGCCGCAAGGGAAGTTACAGCCTGATAAATGCCCGCGTCGACTATCGCCGCGCATTCGGCCCCATCGATGTCACGGCCTTTCTCGATGTCATCAACCTGACGGGCGCATCGTCGAGCGACGACACCGAGTTTGACTACCGCCGCGGCATCGAAGTGGAAGACGACAACGAGCCGGAACCTCTCATCGGCCTGCGTTTCGATTACGCCTGGTAAGGGAGAAACGACGGCGGGCGCCTCCCGAGGCGCCCGCTTGTCCACGAGAGCCGTCAGGCGGTCTGTTCTTCCTCGATGGCGGTTTCGCCCCTGGCAGCCGCGCTTTCTTCCAGCTCCGTCTGCAATGACCCGCCGAAGCCCTGCGGCTTGAGCACCATCACATCGCATTTGACGACGCCGAGGATGTCTTCGGCGGTGGCGCCCATGAAGATGCGCCTGAGACCGCGCCGGGCGACG
>DATGQI010000051.1:0-5605 GCA_035304285.1 Woeseiaceae bacterium | reverse complement strand
CCGATCCCGGTTTCAGCCAGGCTAGCGGCTCCGGAGAAATCAACAACAGCGTTGGCCGGGTCGGGGCGCTGGTAGCCGACCTGCTGTTCAATTTCTTCGGTCGTCCCGCCTACCTGTTCACCGTCATGGTGTTCTACTTCGGCTGGATGATATTCCGCGAGCAGAGAACCAGCGAGCACCTGACGCGGGCCGATTTCGCACTGCGTTTCGCAGGCTTCCTGGCAACGCTGATAACCAGCTGCGCCCTGGCCACGCTGCATTTCTCGCCAATCGGGTTTCGCGAATCCGCAGGCGGGATCATAGGACAGGTGGTTGGCGGAGGCATGGCCTCGCTGATGAAGTTGCTCGGGGCGAGCGTGCTCCTGTTCTTCTTGTGGCTCGCCTCCCTGTCGCTGTTCCTCGGCATCTCCTGGCTCAGCATCATGGATCGGGTTGGCCGCTGGTGCCTCACCGCGTGGGAGACGTTCCAGGTCAAGCTCGGCGAGTTCCGCGATCGTGCCGAGGGGCGACGCAAGCTTGCGGCACGGCAGGAGACAGTCGAAGTCGAGAAGAAGCGCACCGCCAATCGCACTCCGCCCCGGATAGAGCCGGTCATAGCCCCGCTCGAACCCAGCGAGCGCGCACAGAAGGAACGCCAGGTACCTCTGTTCGAGCCGCCCGCGGCGGGTGAATTGCCGCCCTTGTCGCTGCTCGATGATCCCCCGCCGCAGAAGAAGGGCTATTCCGAGGATTCGCTGGAGGCGATGTCGCGGCTGGTCGAGCTGAAGCTCAAGGACTTCAACATCGATGTCGAAGTGGTGTCGGTATCGCCCGGTCCCATCATCACGCGGTTCGAGCTCGACCCGGCGCCGGGTGTGAAGGTCAGCCAGATATCCAACCTTGCGAAGGACCTTGCGCGCTCGCTGTCGGTGGTCAGTGTTCGCGTGGTCGAAGTCATCCCCGGGAAGTCTTACGTGGGTCTCGAGATACCGAACGAGAACCGTGAACTGGTGACGCTGGGGGAGATACTGAAGTCGAAGGCTTACGATGAGCTTGCATCTCCGCTGACGCTCGCGCTCGGCAAGGACATCGGTGGTAACTCGGTTGTCGCGGACCTTGCACGCATGCCGCACCTGTTGATTGCCGGCACTACCGGTTCGGGAAAGTCCGTTGCGATCAACGCCATGGTATTGAGCCTGCTGTACAAGGCGACGCCGGAGCACGTGCGGCTCATCATGGTCGACCCGAAGATGCTCGAGCTGTCGGTGTACGAAGGTATCCCGCATCTCCTGACTCCGGTCGTGACGGATATGAAGGAAGCGGCCAATGCGCTGCGTTGGTGCGTGGCGGAAATGGACCGGCGTTACCGGCTGATGGCTTCTCTTGGCGTCCGTAACATCGGCGGCTACAACCGCAAGGTGAAGGACGCGATCGAAGCAGGATCCCCGATCCCCGATCCAATGTTCGTGCCGCCGCCGTTCGAGGACGACGAGAAGCCCATCGAACGACCGACGCTGACACCCCTGCCGTTCATCGTGGTAATCATCGACGAGCTGGCCGACATGATGATGATTGTCGGCAAAAAAGTGGAGGAGCTGATCGCGAGGCTGGCGCAGAAAGCCAGGGCGTCAGGCATCCACATGCTGCTTGCCACACAGCGACCGTCGGTTGACGTTATCACCGGCCTCATCAAGGCGAATATCCCGACGCGAATCGCGTTCCAGGTCTCGGCGAAAGTGGACTCCAGGACGATTCTCGACCAGATGGGGGCGGAGAACCTGCTGGGCCACGGGGACATGCTCTACCTGCCTCCCGGAACTTCGCTGCCTACGCGCGTTCATGGCGCGTTCGTTGCGGACCACGAAGTACACGCTGTCGTCAGGAATCTGCGCAAGAGCGGCGCTCCAAGGTACATCGAGGAAATTTTGCAGTCCCCGACGAGTCCAACCCCCGGGCTTACCGGGCTGGATTCCATGCCGGGTGATGCGGAAGATGCCGAGCAGGATCCACTTTATGACCAGGCCGTGCAGATTGTCGTGGAAACGCGCAAGGCATCGATATCCGGGGTGCAGCGCAGGCTGAAGATTGGCTACAACCGTGCAGCTCGAATGGTGGAAACCATGGAGCAGGCGGGGCTGGTCGGTCCACTGCAGGCCAACGGGGCGCGCGAGATCCTGGTACCCCCGGTCGCCAAGGACTGACCCAGCTCGAAGCCTGTTGGCCGGAAGGCCTGAGTGGACGCCTGGCACTACCGTTGTTCTACGACAAGGGACCCTGACCTATGCCTGTCATGCACACCACCCTCGGCGGCCTGATCGCCGCGTCCTTACTGGCGGCAGGCGCAAGCGCTGCTGGCGCTCCACCGCCGGATGTCAATGGCGAGGCGCTCATCGAGGACTTTATCGAGAGTGTCCACACCATGCGTGGACGCTTTGAGCAGTCGCTGGTCGATGCGAGCGACACGGTGGTCGAATCGTCCAGCGGTACGTTCGAGATCAGGCGTCCAGGCCAGCTGCGCTGGTCCTACGAACAGCCTTATGAGCAACTTCTCGTCGCAGATGGGCGGAACGTCTGGAGCTATGACGTCGATCTCGCACAGGTAACGGTGAAACCGCAGGCTGAAGTGCTGAGCAGCACCCCGGCGCTGTTGCTGGGCGGGACGCGTGACGTGCTCGAGGATTTCACTTACGACGGCAGTTTCGAGGATCGCGGGACAGAGTGGGTACGGCTGCTGCCACGAGACACGGACAGCAACTTCGAGAGCGTCGAACTCGGGTTCAGCGATGGTACGCTTACCCGCATGATCTTCGCCGATAACCTGGACCAGACGACTCTGGTCGCGATGCACGATGTCGTGTTGAACGAGCCTATCGATCCCGAACGATTCCGTTTCGTTCCACCGGGCGGAGTCGATGTGGTCGGCACGCCGTTAGAAGACTGACCCCACTTTCCCTTTCCCGGTTAAGGCCACCAGATGCTTCCACTTCGCCATGCAAGGCGCTGGCAGTTTGCCGGAATTGCAGTGCTTGTCATTGTCCTGGCGGCGACGCTCATGCCTGCGATCGGCTTCATAGATGAAATGCGCGATCCGCGTATCGCACATTCAGACAAGTGGTTCCACGCCATCACGTTCATGCTGCTGACGATCTGGTTCAGCGGGCAGTATGCGAAACAGAGCTACTGGCGCATCGCCGTCGGAATGCTGGTATTCGGCGCGTTCATTGAAGTCTGCCAACGGATGCTGACCACCTGGCGCAGCGCAGAGCTGATGGACCTGGTTGCGGATGCGATAGGGGTCCTGGCAGGGCTGCTGATCGCAAGGGCTGGCGTCGGCGGCTGGAGCCTGAGGGTCGAGCAATGGATTGCTGCGAGATCGTGACGGGGGAGTCGGCCAAGCCGATCGATCCCGCACGTCAAGGTGCCTGAGGTGAACGATCTCTTTTCAAGCGACGAGGACCATCGCAAGCAGGCGGGCAGGCCGCTGGCAGATCGCATGAGGCCTGCCTCCCTCGATAACTTTTTCGGTCAGCATCACCTGTTGGACGAGGGCAAACCCCTGCGCAGGGCCATTGAGCAAGGCCGCGCACACTCCATGATCTTCTGGGGGCCTCCCGGTACCGGCAAGACTACTCTCGCGCGCATCATTGCTGCATCCACCGACTCTCACTTCATTGGATTGTCAGCTGTCATGGCCGGTGTCAAGGACATCCGCGCCGCGGTGGCTGAAGCCCGGCAACACAGGGAGATGAGCGGTCGCGCCACCATCCTCTTCCTTGACGAAGTGCACCGCTTCAGTAAATCGCAACAGGACGCGTTCCTCCCGTTCGTGGAAGATGGAACCCTGACGTTTATCGGTGCAACCACCGAGAATCCTTCATTCGAGCTCAACAATGCCTTGCTCTCGCGCGCGCGGGTGTACGTGTTGAAGGCCCTCGACGAGGATGCGTTACTTCAGATCGTCAGGCATGCACTGGAGCGGTCCTCCCAGGCATTCGACTCGCGCATCGTGCGAGCCGACGAAGATGCGCTGCGTCTCATCGTGGCTGCGGCGGACGGCGATGCCCGCCGGGCCCTGAATCTCGTCGAGCTTGCGGCGGACCTGGCGCCGGAGGATGCAGGCGAACAGAGGGTCGATCTTGCTATCGCGGAAGCTGTCGCAACCGGTGGACGCCGCCGCTTCGACAAGAAAGGCGAATACTTCTACGACCAGATTTCCGCGTTGCACAAGTCGATTCGCGGTTCCGATCCGGACGCATCACTGTACTGGCTCATGCGAATGCTCGATGGCGGTTGCGATCCTCTTTACATATCACGCCGCATGGTCCGGGTCGCTTCCGAGGATATCGGCAATGCCGATCCACGGGCGCTCCGTATCACCCTCGACGCGTGGGATGCGCTCGAGCGGCTCGGAAGCCCGGAAGGCGAACTGGCGCTCGCGCAGGCCGTGGTATTCCTCGCCTGCGCGGCGAAAAGCAACGCGGTGTACAAGGCGGCGAACAGAGCTATGGCCGACGCCCGCGAATCAGGGTCGCTCGAAGTGCCCATGCATTTGCGAAATGCGCCGACACGCCTGATGAAGGAACTCGGTTACGGTAAGGGCTATCGCTACGCGCACGACGAACAGGATGCGTTTGCGGCGGGAGAAACCTACTTTCCGGACGACATGCCGCCGCGCAGGTATTATGATCCTGTGCCCCGCGGACTGGAACTCAAGATCCGCGAGAAGCTGGCAAGGAACGCCGAGCTGACGGAGCGTAACGCGGACAACGAACGCACAGGAAAAGAAAAAAGCAAAGATGATTGACCCGAAGCTCTTACGACAATCCACCGGAGAGGTTGCCGCCAATCTTTCCAGGCGAGGTTTCGAGTTCGACGTTGCGGCGTACCGGGCGCTGGATGACCGGCGCAAGGTGCTGCAGACCGAAACCGAATCGTTACGCAATGAAAAGAACGTAAGCGCGAAGGCGATAGGGCAGGCAAAAGCCAGGGGCGAGGATGTGCAGGCGCTGCTCACGTCGGTGAAGGACAAGGGCGACCAGCTGGACGCAGCGGAACAGGAGCTGCAGAAGGTGGTGCAGGAACTGGAAGTAGTCGAGCTGGGTTTGCCAAACCTGCTTGCAGATGACGTACCCTTCGGCCAAAGCGAGGCCGACAACGTCGAGGTACGCCGCTGGGGGGACCCCACGTCGTTTTCTTTCGAAGTGCGGGATCACGTCGATCTTGGCGCGAGACTGACGATGCTGGACCTCGAGGTTGCCAGCCGCATATCGGGGTCGCGCTTTGCGGTTCTGCGCGGCGGCCTCGCACAGATGCAGCGTGCGCTGATCCAGTTCATGCTGGACGTGCATACGAGGGAACACGGGTACGAAGAAACCTACGTACCCTATCTCGTGCAGGCGGAGGCATTAACGGGCACAGGTCAGCTCCCGAAATTCGAGCAGGACCTCTTCAGGACGGACGGCGAGCCTCCGTTTTACCTCATTCCGACGGCCGAGGTGCCGCTGACCAACCTCGTCCGCGAAAGCATACTCGGGGCCGACAGCCTGCCCCGGAAACTGGTAGCTCACACTCCGTGTTTCCGCTCCGAGGCCGGCTCCTACGGCCGCGATACGCGCGGGATGATCCG
>DATGQI010000050.1:0-5042 GCA_035304285.1 Woeseiaceae bacterium | reverse complement strand
TAGTCCGAAATACGGCCGCCGACTTCCAGGTTGAACTCCTGGATGAACGGGATGTCGGCCAGGACCGGGATCAGCAGTTCGCCGTAGACCTCGCGGGTGTCGATGTACCCGAAGGCGTCGCCGCTCGGATAGATACCGAGCGCCTGGTCGAGGAACGAACGACCCTGAGTGGTCAGCGTATCGTTGAGGAACTCGTAGTCCATCTCACGATAGCTAGCACCGACCGCGGCGCGAACCGTTCCGGCGGGCAGTTCGAACAGGCCGCCCTGGAGGTTGGTCTCAACGATCGTCTGGCGGAACTTCGAACGGTTCTTCAGATCCGCGCGCATGGCTTCGAGGCAGTCCTGGCTGAAGCCACCGGTCGGCGGAGCGAAGAAGTTGACACCGCTGGTGCACTGGCCAGTCGCTGCACCGAAGCCGCCGGACTCTTGGTTACCCTGGAACTCGAACCCTCGGCCGAAGTTCGGCGAGCTCAGCAGCGCGCGAGTCCGCATCAACGAATAGATGCCCGTCTGGCGCGCGAAGGTGTGTGATTCACCGTGATTGACGAACGCTTCCCAAGTCCAGTCGGTGCCCGGGATCGAGCC
The DNA here is from genome assembly GCA_035304285.1 of Woeseiaceae bacterium. Taxonomy (GTDB): domain Bacteria; phylum Pseudomonadota; class Gammaproteobacteria; order Steroidobacterales; family Woeseiaceae; genus IDS-8. Next base: position 4,455 of record DATGQI010000050.1, on the reverse strand, counting down.
TTCGAAGCCGGTCGTGATGTTGTAGGTCATCACGTCGGTGAAGGTTTCACGCGGATCCGGCATCAGCGTGGTCAGCTCGAAGGGATCATTAGCACCCGAGACAATCGGCTGGGTCGGATTGGGGTTAGCAGCCGTGGGTGCGATGTATTCGGCATCACCCGGACGTGCGCTCCGTTGGCGGGAAAGCAGCAACTGCTGCAATTCCGAGGAGACGGGAAATACTGCCGAAGTCGCGCAACCGCCGGTCGTCGGGCAGTTCAGACCGTAACGGCCGCCGGCCAGGTAGTCGGCGTTCGTGGTGCCGTCAGGGTTGAGCGAAGGTGCAATCCCCCGTGCCGCGTCGCCCATGTAGATCTGGTTGCCGTATGGGATGCTGACGTCCCAGCCGGTGGTAATCGGGCCCGGCTCGTTACGCGTGTAGGTGCTGACATGGCTGAACAGCGCCTGCCCGAACACCCCGAGCCAGTCGTTGATCTCATAGTTACCGCGCGCGAACGCGTTATACCGGGTAAGCGGCAGGATCAGGTAGAGATCTTCGTTGTTCTGGGCGATCGTGCCGGCAGCCGTTTGCTTGTACCCATTCCGGCCGAGGCCTTGGAACCGATAGGCACCACCGCGCTGGGCGAAATCTGTGCCTGTGAAGACCGAGCCGTCTGGGTTGGTGAAGACGGCGAAGCCCTGCGGTCCGCCCGGAAAAGGGCTCAGAACACTCGGCGTCAAGTTCACCAGAAGCGGATCGGGAAGTCCCAAAATTGGCGCAAGGTCGAAGGGCGAACATGCACCGTTGCTGATCGGGTTCGCAACATTAGGAGGAGAACCACAAGTGCCGGTTACCGGATCGAAGGGAGTGTCGGCCGGATTGGCCTGATTGAAGATGTTGAAAAAGAGGGTCGAGTCGACCGGGTTGCCGCTGGTGAGTTGCACGCCGGGCCGATCGATGAAGAACTGGCTGCCACCGATGTTGGGGTTGTCCCACAGGTCGCGGTACCAGCTGCGATCGCGCTGGTAGCTGGCCTCGCGGGTGTTCATCGACAGCGCGAGGCTGACGTTACCACGACCATCGTCGAAGTCGGCGCCCATGATGCCCGAGATCTGGTACTCGAAGCCGTCGCCTTCCTGGGAGATCGACGTGCGGGCGTCGAGTTCGAGGCCCTGGAAGTTCTTCTTCAGGATGAAGTTGGTCACGCCGGCGACCGCGTCGGCACCATAAGTAGCCGAGGCACCGCCGGAGATGATCTCGACGCGCTCAATGGCGGCGGCCGGGATCGTGCTGATGTCCGTCACGCCAGAGGCGTTCGAAGGAGTTGAGCGACGACCGTCGAGAAGCACCAGGTTACGATTTGCACCAATGCCGCGCAGCGAGATGGTCGCGGCGCCTGGGGTGTTAGTCGCCGTCGGCTGAATGTCGCCGCCCGCAGTCGGCGTCTGCGCCGGAACGAACTGCGGTAGCCGGTTCAGGTTGGTTTCCAGCGCGGCGGTCGAGGTGTTCTCGAGCAGCGCTTCGTCAACCGACACCGTCGGGCTGTTGGAGCTGTAGTCGGGCCGCGCGATACGCGAACCGGTCACGACGATGGCCGGACCAGCGTTGTCGGCCGAGACGGAAGCCCCGTCCTGCGCCACGACCGGCGTGGCCAAGGCGAAGCTGCTGGCGCCACCGGCGAGCAGCAAGGCTTTGAAGATCCCTTGATTGTGCAAGCTTCTCACGTTTCACTCCCTATCGAAATGTCTCGGCCAGCAGAGACGCCGGCGCGAGAGCAAGGATCGGAACCGCAGAGCGCGCACGCTTCCTCAGCCCCGGCCAACGCCGGTGCACTTGAAAACTGCGCTGGCGGAGCCTGCAGCAATCCGACCCAGGACGGTCCCGTCTCAATGCGCGGGTTCGTCAGCGCCGGCCCTATGCGGCGCGATTGATAATGTCCAGACTGGACGGGGATCGCTTTAGAATTCGTGGAAAAGGTTTGTTTTTTTGTCACACAGTACATCTAGACTATGTCAATGATGCCACGTGCGTGTTTGGCGCGATCGGGCCGCCTATACTGCGAGCGGTAAGCTAGCAAGTGCCTTCCGGAACATGCGGCAAATTCTCCCTGAAGATGAAGATTCGCCTTGGCTGTTCAAGCAGGAAAAAGCCTATACCATACGCGGAGATAACGAACGGTCGGGAGAGGCCGCATAGATGCAAATTGAACCCGTGCCGCCAGGGGGCGCGAAGGAGACGGGTAAGGCGGATGGCTATACAGCAGGCGCGGAATGGCGCCCGCTATTGCAGCGCTATGCTCATTCGGTTTGGCAGGGCCTCCCTGTCGAAGACGATCTCCAACTCTCGCTGACCAGAAAGCTAGGAGCGCTGGCCGACGACGCCCTTCAAATCGTCGAAGCCTATGCGCGCGGGACTCGGGGCCAAGCGGCGATCGCGGCGTCGCCCGCGAAATTCGCGGCCCGTCTCGAAATGATTTTGAACGGCATCGAAAGCGCGCTTGCCGTCCCGGGGATGAGCGTGGATTCGGCCGACGCTCCTCCCCACATGATCCAGAGCGAGTTGTGGCAGCTGCTCCGCAAGGTTCGGGAAAGCGCGGATCTTGCTTATGCGCGCGAGCAGTATTTGATTGAGCTGGACCGCCGCATTCTCTTCCTCCTGCAGGACCGGGGTCCGAAGGTGCCCGCCGATGTGTCCAGCGCGGTCGGCGTGGACAAGGCGCAAGTCAGCCGGTCGGTGAGGCGCCTGCTGGAACTCGGTCTGATCGAGCGCGAGCAGATTCGCGCTCCGCTGCACTTGACGCGCGATGGCCAGCGTCTCGCCAAGCGTTTGGTGCGTATGGCCGAGCTGCGGAACCGCGAACTCACGATGAATGTGTCCGAAGAGGAGCTGTCAGCGTTCTACGACACGATCGAGCAGCTTCTCGACCAGGCGATCGCGCTCTATGACGAGGAGCGGCGGCTCGCCGGGGGCGGGGCGGCAGCACGGCACTCCGCTTCCGCCGCTCGAAACGAAGGCGAAGGGCGACGGGTCGAGAGTGTCGAGATCGACCGCTCGCGTGTGATCGCTCCGCTCATGACGCTTAGCGCCTACTTCAGCCGCAGCGGGTCGCTCGCCTTCAAGCGACTGACCGGCTTGTCACGGTTCGAAGCCTTCGTGCTGTCCGAAATTGGCATCGATCCGCCGGTGGATTGGAATGCGCTGGTTGCCAGCCTTTCTCGCGACCACAGTCAGGCAGGACGCACCGTGACCTCGCTGGTGGAGCGCGGCCTAGTGGTTCGTGAAGGCAAGCCGGGGCGGCGGCATGGACGCTTTCGCCCAAGCGCCGAAGGAGCACGGTTGCACAGGGTGATTCACGAAGCAGGGCGCGAGCGCAGTGAGTTTCTGCTGGCCCCTCTGGCCGGTGAGCAACGGGTCCGTTTCCTGGCAACCTTCGACAAGATCAGGCGCAACGCGGACGCGCAGCTGGAAAGGGAGCGGGCTTTCGCCGAGATTTACCGGCCTTAGCGCAACCGCCGAACGGGTACAGGCGGTTGGCCATCGATCCGCATCAGGAAGCTGCCCAGCGAGCCGCGCTCAATCTCTATCGAGTCACCGCGGCGCGGTAACCGGAACTGCGATGTCACCCCTTCCGCGAAGACCCACTGCGCCCCGTCTTCCAACGTTACCAGATAGATTCCCGGTTCGCGCGGCACGATTGCCGTGACACGCGCCTGGATTTCCTGAAGCTGGCCAGGAGCCGGTCTGAACCGCGCAGGATCGGCTGCGCGAACCTGTTCGTAGCCAAAACCCTGCGCCCCTTGGCTTTCGACGGGGGCAGCGCCGCCAGTCACTCCGCGAACTTGGTCGGGAATGGTGTTTCGGACGGGGGCGCCGGCACTGCGTATGTTGTTGTCGTAGCAGGCGAGCCGTGCGGAGGGATCATCGATCTTCGCGCATTCCACGAGGATGTTGAGCACCGCGGTGCGGTCTGCCTGCGCTGCGGCCGGCGCTGCAAAACCCAACGAAGCGCCAGCCAGCGACAGAATGATTGCGCTACGCGCAGTGCTCGACATGAATGATCCCTCTCGTCTCTGCGCGCTTTACTGGCCGCAAGCACGATATCGCGCAAGGGGTTTACCCTTGGCTGACATTGCAGGTGACCCTTCCGAGGCTCATTCCCTGAGCGGTAATGCCCCCCGCCTGATCTGATCTTCTTCCATCGATCGAAACAGGGCGGTGATGTTTCCTTCGCCGAAGCCGTCGTCGCCTTTGCGCTGGATGAACTCGAAGAACACCGGGCCGATCATCAGTTGCGAGAATATCTGCATCAAGAGGCGCGGTTCGCCGCTTGCGGTGCTGCCGTCGACGAGAATTCCTCGCTCGTGCAGCGCGTCGAGCGGCTCCCCGTGCCCCGGCAGCCTCTCGCCCAACATCTCATAGTAAGTGTCGGGGGGAGGGGGCGCAAATTGCAGGCCTTTTTGCTTCAAGCTGTCGAG
>DATGQI010000049.1:0-16642 GCA_035304285.1 Woeseiaceae bacterium | reverse complement strand
CTCTACTTCCCGGATCCTTGGCCCAAGAAGCGGCACCACAAGCGGCGCCTGCTGCAGGAAGAATTTCTCGGGCTGATCGCGACAAAGCTGGTCGAAGGCGGATCCTTTTACATCGCCACGGATTGGGAGAACTATGCCGGGCATATCGGCGAAGTCGTCGCCGCCAGCGAACAGTTCCGTATCAGGGAACACCGCGTACATAACGGGGACCGGCCTCTCGACCGGCCGACCACGAAGTTCGAGCGGCGAGGGCTGGCGCTCGGGCACAAAATCTTTGAATGGCAACTCATTCGAAATTAGCCAGTGCCATCAAGAGACTGGCGGGTAAGCCTCGAAATCAACTCTCGCAAGGGCCGGCTTTCGACTTGCGCATCCCCTCCCGTGACCCTATAACTAATCTGCAGCAACGCTGAATTTTGCGCGACGATCCTTCATAGACGCCAGGAGCTGACAATATGGCTATCGAATATCCGTTGATCGGAAGTTGGTACCGGCATCCCCAGGGTAGTCTCTTCGAAGTAGTCGCCGTGGACGAAGAAGACGGGACGGTAGAACTGCAGCATTTCGACGGAACTCTTGACGAGGTCGACCTGGAGAGCTGGCCTGCTCTCCTCATAGAGTCCGTTGGTGCGCCCGAGGACTTCTCCGGCTCGCTCGACATGGATCCCGAAGATTTCCTGGGCAAGGATCGATCCGAGATTCCGCCAGGCTGGCACGATCCGCTGGAGTTCCTGGACCAGACCGAGTAGGGAAACCGGAAGCCTTAGCCCGGACTATTCATGAACCGCCGCGATGATTGGGCAGAGACTTGTTCTCACAAGGAATTTTCCGACCGAGCGGAATACCAGTGTGTATTTCCGAGGGAGGAAAATTTCTTGTGCGGACAAGGATCAAGCAAGGGCGCGAGCGGTTCATGAATAGTCCGGGCTAGAGGCGGCCGGAAGCGGGCGCTGCCCCGCGAGCGACCATCGACAGCGTGATTGACACCCGATGTCGCCCGCGGGGCGGGCTCCTACGGCTTTCGATTCCGGGCTGGCCTCGATCCCGCGGATAGCGTAGGTTGCGTGCTGGCCGCGTTCCGGCCGGCGCATTCGAATGGCCAAAGCCTCACTAACAAAATTTAAACTGTCCTGGGAATACGAGTTGTGAATGAAGCCGGGCGCCCGCGCGCCTCCGGCAGCGGCGGGATCTGGGCTGCACTCCGGCCGTATCTCGAGAAGGAATCGCTTGCTGCGTTCTTCGTCGGCATCTCGTCCGGCTTTCCCTACGCAATGATCGGCGCCACGCTGACCACACGGCTCGCACAGGACGGTATCGACAAGCGGACCATCACCGCGTTCAGCCTCGCCTTCCTGGTTTACAACCTCAAGGTATTCTGGGCGTGGATCGTCGACGGCGTGCGCATCCCGGTGCTCGGCAGGCTCGGCCAGCGCGTGTCCTGGTTGCTTTTGGCCGGTGCTGCCGTGATCGCAGCAGTCGTAAACCTGGCACTCGTGGATCCCGCGGCCAGCATCCAGGCCACGATCATCGCGGCGGTACTCGTCGGCATCGCCGGCGCCACCTACGACATCGTCATCGACGCCTATCGCATCGAGACGCTGAAGCCGTATCAGCTGGGCGTTGGCTCCGGCATGTCCCAGTACGGATGGCGCATCGGCGCGGCGGGCGCAGGGGCCCTGGCGCTCGTTGTCGCGGCACGTATGGGCTGGGCCGCCGCGTACCTCGCCTGCGCAGCGTTCGCGCTCCCGGCGATGCTGACCGGGTTGATCGTCGGCGAGCCGACGCGGCACGTCGTCATCAACGAGAAGCAGAGCATCGCGATCCTGTGGAAGTCCATCGTCGGGCCGTTTGTCGAGTTCCTGAACCGCACAGGCGCCCTGCTCGTGCTGCTTTTCATCCTTGTGCACAAGATCGGCGACACGCTCGCGAATCTCACCTTGCGGCTGCTGCTCAACGACCTCGGCTACGCCAACGACGAAATCGCCGTGTACGACGTCGGCTTCGGCTTCTGGGCATTTCTCGTCGGGATCTTCATCGGTGGAATTCTGTATACGCGGTTGGGCCTGAAGCGATCGGTCCTGCTCGCCCTCGTATTGATGTGCGTATCCAATTTGAGTTTCGCGCTGCTGGCGGCGGCAGGGCACAGCAACCTGGGCCTTGCCGCCGCCATAGGTTTCGAGAACCTCGCGAGCGGCTACGGCGGCGTTGCTGTCGTGGCGTATTTCTCCGCGCTCTGCAACCTGCAGTTCACGGCAACTCAGTACGCCTTGATCTCAGCCGCGGCAAGCGTCCTGGGGCGCGTATTGACCGGCACGACCGCCGGCAGCCTCATCTCCGCGATGGGTTACGTAAATTTCTATCTCCTTACCACCGTGCTGGCGTTGCCGGGCATTTTTCTGTTCTGGTTCATGATCCGGAAAGGTCTCATCGACAGCGCGCTCGGAACGGCCGGGAAAACGACAACTTAAATCGCCCGTTTGGCGGCAACGGTCGACGTGGAAGCCGCGCCGGGGAGCTCGAGACGGTAGTCCATTATCAACGGCGCGTGGTCGGAAAAGCGCTGGTCCTTGTAAATGTGTGCGGACGCTATCTTGTCACGCAAACCCTGCGTCACGATCTGGTAGTCGAGTCGCCAGCCCACGTTCTTGTCCCAGGCGCGGCCACGGGTTGACCACCAGGTGTATTGCTCCGCCTCGTTGTTGATGGTGCGGAAAGCGTCCACGAAATCGTGAGTGCCGAAGAGTTCATCGAGCCATTGACGCTCCTCCGGGAGGAAGCCGGAATTTTTCCGGTTGGCGCGCCAGTTCTTCAGGTCGATTTCCTTGTGGGCGATATTCCAGTCACCGCAGAGGATATAGTCGCGACCGCTGTTTCGAAGACCGTTGAGATGCGGAACGAAGGCATCCAGGAAGCGGAACTTCGAAGCCTGCCGCAGCTCGCCCGCCGACCCCGATGGCAGGTAGACGGAAACGATGCTGAGTGGGCCTAAGCGAATCTCCAGATACCGGCCTTCATCGTCGAATTCGGTAACACCGAACCCGCGAACGACAGTGTCGGGTTCATGGCGCGAATAGATTGCAACGCCGCTATAACCTTTTCGAACAGCGTCCTCGTAGTAGCAATGGTAACCATCAGGCGCGAAACAGGGATCTTCCAGCTGGTGGTGTTGCGCTTTTGTTTCCTGGATACAAACGACGTCCGGCGTTTGCGTGGAGAGCCAGTCGAAAAAGCCTTTTCGCGCAGCGGCACGAATACCATTCACGTTCACAGTGATTACACGAAACAATTTTAACGTCCTGTTCTTCTGGTGAGTCTCGCGGGTGTCTGCATGCTGCGACAACTGCTCATGAAAAGCCGGAGGCGCCACTTGTCGACGGCGTTGCCCGCGTTTCGGAAAATCGAATTGCGGTATGTCATACTCGCCGCCACGCTGCGCGTTGATCAACGGGCAATAATACAGAAGCTGCATCCGAGTCCAACATGCGTGCATACAAACAGGAATTTCTCGATCTTGCACTGGAGCTGGGCGTGCTTCGCTTCGGCGAGTTCACGCTGAAATCCGGACGTGTGAGTCCTTACTTCTTCAATACCGGACTGTTCAGCACGGGTTATGCAGCGGCGAAGCTCGGCCGCTATTACGCTGCGGCTATCGCTGCCTCGCGCGTCGAGTACGACATGCTCTTCGGGCCCGCATATAAGGGAATTCCTCTCGTCGCGCTGGCGGCCGCAGCTCTCGCCGAGCACCACGATGTGGACGTGCCATACACGTTCAATCGCAAGGAAGCGAAGAAACACGGTGAGGGCGGAATCGTGGTGGGTGCTCCGTTGAGCGGCAAGGTTTTGATCGTCGACGACGTCATCACCGCAGGCACGGCCACGCGTGAGGCCCAGCAGATCATTACCGCTGCGGGCGCGGAAGTGGCGGGCCTGGTGATCTCGCTGGATCGTGAGGAAATCGGGCAGGATTCACGATCGGCAGTGCAGGAACTCGAGCAGACGCTCGGCATTCCGGTCATCAGCATCGTCCGCCTCGAGGACCTCATTGATCTTCTCGAGGAATCGGAAGAATTCGGCGAGTACCTTCGTCCGGTGGTCAGGTACCGCGACACCTACGGGATCAACGCCGGCTCCGTCAGTACCTGATCCGGGTCGCCGTCTCCCTGGCGTCCCCGCAAGCCACTGACACTCCTGCTGAAACGGGAAGGTTTACAGCGGCTTTGCGCGCCACTAAGCTGCGTTTTCGCGAACCAGTGCCTACTTCGACGTCTGGCATGTATGTGATAGTGATCCGATGAGAATCTTGCTTCTTACAGCCGCGTCCCTGCTCCTCCTGTCACAGGCGGCATTCGCCGCCGAGAACCAGAAGCTGTATCGCTGGGTGGACAAGGATGGAACTGTTCATTACGGAGACAGTATTCCGGCCGAATACGCAGAGGTCGAAAAGCAGGTTGTCAACGAACACGGCGTCACGCTGGACGTACTGAGGGGTAAGAAGACCGACGAGGAAATCGCCGCTGAAAAGCAGGCCGAGGAGCTGAAAGCGCAGCGCGAGCTACGGCGCCGGCAGGACCAGGCACTGCTCGCCACTTACCTTTCAGTCGACGAGATCGTAATGCATCGCGACCGTCGTGTGGAACTTTTCCAGGCGCAGGGCCGGGTAACGGAACTCTATCTTCGCAATCTGCAGAAGCGGCTGGATTCGCTGCAGAAAGAGGCGGCGCGATTCATGCCTTACAGCGACGATCCCGATGCGCCGATGATAGACCCCGCCCTGGCAGCCGACATCGCGACCACCACCGAAACTATCGCGCGCCACGAGCAGAACCTCGAGCGTTTCCAGAAAGACGAACAAAGCATCGTCGCGAGGTTCGACGGCGACATCAACCGCTTCAAGGCGCTGAAGGGCCTGGAGTAACACGCGACGTCTTACCAGCGCGGCTTGTAGGAGCCCACGCAATCGCTTGAACAGACCGCTGTAGGAGCCCGCCCCGCGGGCGACAAACGTTCGGGTTCTGCGCGGGTGGTGTCGCCCGTAAGACGGGCTCCTACATTCCCCTCGAACCGGGTCACGCCATCGGCAACATCAACCCGTCCCCGAATGCCCGAAGCCTCCGCTGCCGCGCTCGCTTTCGCCGAACTCCGCTACGATCTCGAAGCGCACCTGCTCGACCGGCACGAATACCATCTGCGCGATGCGCTCGCCCGGCTGAATCTCGTAGGCCTTGCTGCTTCGATTCCAGCAGGAGATGAACACCTGTCCCTGGTAATCCGAATCGATGAGACCCGTCAGGTTCCCGAGCACCAGGCCATGTTTGTGGCCGAGGCCCGAGCGGGGCAACAGCACCGCGGCAAGCGAGGAATCGCCGATGTGGATCGCGAGACCCGTCGGTACCAGCACCGTATCTCCTGGCGCCACGACCAGTGTATCGTCGATGCAGGCGCGCATGTCGAGCCCCGCTGAACCGTCGGTCGCGTACTGGGGCAGCGGGATGGTCGCGCCAAGGCGCTCGTCCATTACTTTCAGCTGGATGGATCTCAAGGGTTTCCTTCCGGTCATTCGCTGGACGCTGGGCTACGTGCCAGCGTGGGCAGTTCGGTTGCCGTACCCGTTCCGCGGGATGCTTCGAACTGGCCGGCGATGAACCGCACCAGTTCCCTTGCCAGTTCCGGTTTGCTCATCGTCGGGAAAGAGCGTTCGCCTGTCTTCCAGTAAACCTCGACGGCGTTATCATCGGCGTTGAAGCCGCGGCCGCCGCCAACCTGGTTCGCCACGATCAGGTCGAGGTTCTTTCCCTCAAGTTTCGCCAGGGCGTGCTCACGCAGCCGCTCGGTTTCGGCGGCGAATCCTACCGTGAATGGCCGGTCGTCGAGCCTGGCGACGGACGCCAGCGTATCCGGCGCCTTGACCAGGTCCAGCCTGAGTTCGGCGTTGTTCTTCTTGATCTTCTGCTCCCGGGTATTGGCCGGACGATAATCCGAGACGGCCGCAGCCGCGATAAAGATGTCGACACCGTCGATCCGGTTGTGCGTTTCCGCGAACATCTGCTCGGCAGTTTCCACACAGACGCGCTCGACATTGGCAGGGGGCGGCAGGTTCACAGGCCCGCTGATCAGGATGACCCTGGCGCCGGCCGCTCGAGCGGCTTCGGCGAGCGCATAGCCCATCTTTCCCGAGCTGTGATTGCTGATGAAGCGTACCGGGTCTATTGCTTCCCGCGTCGGCCCTGCAGTGATCATCACCGTGCGCTCCCGGAGGGTCTGCGGCACCGGCTCTTCGCCACTTCCCGATCGGCTTGACTCCTCCGCCTGCGCACCCATCACGGCCTCAACGATTTCCCGCGGTTCCAGCATGCGGCCCTCGCCGAATTCGCCGCAGGCCTGTCCGCCGAGGCCCGGGCCGAGGATCGTCACACCACGGCCTTCGAGAATGCCGCTGTTCGCCTGCACCGCCGGGTGCGCCCACATCACGCGGTTCATGGCCGGCGCGATCATCAACGGCGCTTCTGTCGCCAGGCATACGGTCGTCAGCAGGTCCGCGGCCGAGCCCGCCGCGAGCCTGGATATGATCTCGGCGGAAGCCGGTGCGACAAGGACGATGTCCGCCCACCGGGCCAACTCGATATGGCTCATGGCCGCCTCGGCCTGTTCGTCCCACAGGTTGTCGCGCACCGGCCTTGCCGACACAGCCTGCAGGCTGGTCGCCGTGATAAACCTTGATGCCCCCTGCGTCATCACCACCTGCACCGTGGCGCCGCGGTCGCGGAGCTTGCGGACAATTTCGGGGGCTTTATAGGCGGCGATACTGCCGGTGACGCCCAGGACGATGTTCAGTTTTTGCATGGCTATGTATTGAGAAAACCGCGCACAGCTTAGCCCGGCGTGGCGTGGGAATACAGAACCTTTCTAATCTGTTGGCGCTGCCGCGATTTGCCGATTGCTCGCGCTACCGGCATCGGCCAAGGTGGCCCTTGGTCCTGTTGCTTCCATGGTGGACTAGGAGCGTCCGTGGTTACCGACTTTCCGGGTAAGGCGAAATTGCCGCCGTCGGTGCGCCCTCGAGCGGAGGTAGGGTCGCTGTCGGAGGCGGAATTGCTGGCGGTGCTGTTCCGGCAGGGTTGCAGCCGCAAAGCGGCCATTGAGCTTTCTGGCCGGTTGCTCGCGCGCTTTGGCGGGCTTCGCGCGCTGCTGGTCGCGACCCGGCGTGAACTCGCGGCCGAAGAAGGCGTCGGCCAGGCGCGCCTGGCGGTGCTGCGGGTCATCCCGGAGCTGGCGAGACGGTATTACGAGCAAGCGCTGCCCGCAGGCCTTCCAATCCGGAGCCCCGCGGATACCGAGGCGTTCCTGATGGCGCGGCTACGCGACCTGCCGCACGAGCTCTTTTGCTGCATCTATCTCGACAATCGCCACCGCATCATCTCCTTCGAGGAGCTTTTCCGCGGCACCATCGACGGCACCAGCGTTTACCCGCGAGAGGTGGTGAAACAGGCGCTGTCGGTGAACGCCGCGGCCGTCATCCTCGCCCACAATCATCCATCCGGCGTCGCCGAACCGAGCCAGGCCGACGAGCGCATTACCCGCCGTCTCAAGGCGGCCCTGGAGCTCGTGGACATCCGCCTGCTGGACCACCTGGTCATCGGTGACGGCATCAGCACCTCGATGGCGAGTCGCGGCATGATCTGACGCTTCGGGCATGCGTGTCATCGCGCCCTCGCAGGGACCGCACCCTTGAAGGGACCGCACCCTTGAAAGACCCGGCAGAGGCTGGTATAAAGTCCCGCTCTTTGTCCGCCTCCGCGGGCAACATTGCACCAACCATCCAACGAATCAGAGACTTAACTGACATGTCCAGGGTTTGCCAGGTCACGGGAAAGCGTCCGCAAAGCGGTAACAACGTTTCCCATGCCAACAACAAGACGCGCCGCCGCTTTCTGCCCAACCTGCAGAGCAAGCGCTTCTGGCTCGAATCGGAAAAACGGTTCGTGCGCCTTCGCGTGTCCCACAAGGGACTTCGCCTTATCGACAAGCACGGCCTGGAGAAGGTGCTTGCGGACCTGCGCGCTCAAGGGCAGAAGGTATAGGAACAGCCGACATGCGTGAGAAAATCAGACTCGTATCCAGCGCCGGCACCGGCCACTTCTACACCACGACCAAGAACAAGCGGCTGCACCCGGACAAGATGGAGACAAAGAAATACGATCCGCGGGCACGGAAGCACGTGGTCTACAAGGAAGCGAAGATCAAATAACGATCTGCTTTCAGGTTTCGCGTGGAAAAGAACCGCCTTCCGGCGGTTTTTTTTGTCAAGCGCGCCTGCCGCCTGGTTTCACGGTCGCCCGTGGGACGGGCTCCTGCAGCGTTCTATTCAAGCGAGTTCGGATAGCAGGCTGTAGGAGCCCGTCCCACGGGCGACACACACCAAAGTCAACGGCTGGCGAGGTGGTAGGATCTCAACCGTGCCGCGAAATCTTCCAGGACGCTGATGCCGCTCGCTTCAGCTTCCGCACACCAGTCCTTCAGCTGTTGCAGCAGTCGCTCATTGCTCACGTTGGCGCCACTCCAGAGCGTCCGCAACTTCTCGCGGAATTCGTGCACGGTCTGAAGGGTTGCGTTGTCGGATAGCAGTTGGCTCAGGCTGTGCCTGGCTCGCTCGTCCAGAAGCTTCGGCTGGCGCACGAGCAGCTTTTTCGCCTTCCGCCAGGCCGCATCGCCGGCGGCGGCCGCCTGTTCGCGACGCAGCACCGGCAGCGTGACCTGTTTCGTGTAGTCGCGGAGCACGTGCATGCGATTCACGATGATCGCCCGCAGGTTGTCGATATCGACGTGCTGTCGGGCAGAGGGCTTAAGCATCGGCCGCGGCGCCACCTTGTTCACTTTCGCAAGCTTCAGCGCGCGGAATACGCAGATGTATAGCCAGCCGATGTCGAACTCCCAGCGTCGGACCGAGAACTTCGCGGATGTCGGAAACGCGTGGTGATTGTTGTGAAGTTCCTCGCCGCCAACCAGCACGCCCCAGGGCAGCAGGTTCGTTGCAGCGTCATCGCACTCGAAGTTCCGGTAGCCGCTGTGATGTCCGAGGCCATTGATCACTCCGGCCGCGAACAGCGGCATTGAAATCATCTGCACCGCGAAGATGGTGATACCGGGCACACCGAACAGCACGAGATCGACGACGAAGGTCAGCAATATGCCGCCCCACGGGAAGCGCAGGTAAATATTCTTTTCCAGCCAGTCGTCAGGTGCGCCACGCCCGAACTTCTCGATAGTCTCGGGTCGGTCTTTCTCGGCACGGTAAAGTTCCGCGCCCTCCAGCAGTACCTTTTTCAGGCCGTATATTTGTGGGCTATGCGGGTCGTCCGGAGTTTCGCAGTACGCGTGGTGTTTCCGGTGCACGGCGACCCATTCCCTGGTCAACATCCCGGATGTGCACCAGATCCAGAATCGGAAGAAATGCCGGAGCACCGGATGCAGGTTGATGGCGCGATGCGCCTGGTCGCGGTGCAGGTACAGGGTCACCGCCATCATCGTTATCTGCACCATCAGGGCCGTCACGATGACATAGCCCCAGAAGGACAGGTTCAGCACTCCGTAAAGGTATTCCATTCGTCAGTTCCACTCGTCAATTTGCATTTCGCCCGCGGTCAGCGGGATACGGCGGATGTCCGCCTGGCCTTATTAAGGGGTTTACAGGAAGGCAATGCGTGAGCGTCACTATACCAGCGCCTTCCAGGAGGCGCTTTGGGAAAAGGTGAAGTCATTCTCGCGCTTTCCCGGCCGCTGTATAGTGGGCTCCGGTCACATTACTGGACAGAAATGCCTGAACTTCCGGAGGTAGAAACCAGTCGCCTCGGCATAGCCCCATGGCTTGAGCAGCAACAGGTCCGAAAGGTCACTGTCAGGGAGCGGCGGCTGCGGTGGCCTGTACCTTTGGACATAGACACCCTCCTGCCGGGAAAATTCATTCGGTCATTGCGCCGCCGCGCCAAGTACCTGCTTTTCGACACCGACGGCGGGACAATGATGCTTCACCTCGGCATGTCCGGCAGCCTGCGCATTGTTCGCCCCGACGAGCCTGCCGGCAAGCACGATCACGTTGATATCGAGGTTTCCAACGGTAAAGCGCTGCGCTTTCGCGACCCGCGCCGCTTCGGGTCTCTTCTCTGGACCACCGAACCTGATTCCCATCCCCTCCTGAAGGATCTCGGTCCCGAGCCTCTTACCCCGGATTTCGACGGCAGGTACTTGTGGCAAAAGGCCCGCGGACGCCGAATCCCCGTGAAGCAGTTCATCATGAACTCTGCCGTGGTGGTGGGCGTCGGCAATATCTATGCAAGCGAGGCGCTTTTCCTTGCGGGTATACACCCGAAGCGCCGCGCTGACCGTATCGCCCTGCCGCGCATGCTGGTGCTTAGTGCTTCGATCCGGGCGGTCCTCGAGCGAGCGATAGAGGCCGGCGGCACGACCTTGCGTGACTTTCACGGTGGGGACGGCGAACCGGGTTATTTCAGCCAGCAGTTGAACGTCTACGGGCGCGACGGCCTGCCGTGCATCAATTGCAGGCGTCCACTCACGGTCTCGGTGCTGGGGCAGCGTTCCACGTTTTACTGCGGGCATTGCCAACGGTAACGGGGTCGCCCGTGGGACGGCTCCTACAGCGTCCGATTCCGGCCACTGCGCAAAGCCCGGAGTCGGAAGGCCACCACGGGGCGACTCCCATCACGACTGGTTCGTGCGGCCGCAACGCTCGAGGAGCGCCTTTTTTATGGTGGGGGACACGAACTCGCTGATGTCGCCACCCAAAGCCGCGATTTCCCTGACGAGACTCGATGATATGTAGGTATATGTCTCCGTCGGCGTCAGGAACGCAGTTTCCACCTCGTCTGTCAGGTGGCGGTTCATGTTGGCGAGCTGGAACTCGTACTCGAAGTCGGATATGGCGCGAAGTCCGCGCACGATAACGCGGAGACCGTTTTCCTTGGCGAAATTCACCGTGAGGCCCGCATAACCCGTTACCTCGACGCCATCAAAATCCTCCAGAACGGACTTTGCCAGTGCCACCCGCTCCTCCAGCGAAAACATCGGCTCCTTCCCGGGGTTTGCGGCGATGGCGACGACAACCTTGTCGAACAGGCGGCTCGCGCGCCGCACCAGGTCCTCGTGACCTAGCGTGATTGGGTCGAATGTTCCGGGGTACATGGCGGAAACGGCCATCACGTGCTCCTTTACTTAAGCTTTGGATCAGCTTCTTGCTTTTATGGCGCCCGATCCTCCGGCGGCGGCCTTTCAGCATCGGCAAGCAGGTAGCGGACATTACCTGCTTTTTTTTCCCGCCGCACCGTAAAGCCGGCGGGCAGTTCGGGGAGCGGTTTCGCCGCATCCTGCTCGAAATAGATCGAAGCATGTGTGCCGAGCCAGCCCCGACTGCCAAGCAGATCGATAACCGTGGCTGCGGACGTTTCGGCGAACGGAGGGTCGAGAAAGACGATATCCATGGGCAAGGGGTCCGCATTCCGCAGGAAGTCCAATGCGTCGCCCGCAACCAGCCTGGCAGAGCTTGCGCCGAACTTCTCGATGCTTTTCCGGAGCGCATCAGAAGCCTGCCGGTTTCGCTCGACCAGGATCGCGTCCGCTGCCCCGCGTGAAAGGGCCTCGAGGCCGAGCACGCCGGTTCCCGCAAAAAGATCGAGGCAACGCGAGCCTTCGATGCGCGGCGCGAGCCAATTGAAAAGCGTCTCGCGCACGCGCTCGGGAGTGGGCCGCAACTCCTCGACGTCAGGCACGGGCAGGAAACGACCTCGCCATTTTCCCGCTACAATACGCACGCGGCCCGGCGGCGCCGCGCCCGGTTTTCGGGAAGTAGACGGTCGTCTGGTCATGAGCTTCGCATTTCATCGTGTTTGGCAGGAAAAATAAATCCGGAGACTCTACGGCGCCGCGCGAAGGATTCGTGAAACGGTTGCGGGCGCGGCTGAACAGCGGTAACAGCTGGCTCACGTACGACCTCGCCAATCTGATTCCCGGCGGCAAGATAGACGACGACGTGCTGGACGAGCTCGAGTCGAGGCTCGTAATGGCGGACGTCGGCGTCGAGGCTACCGAACGCATCATCGCACACCTGCGACGCCGCCTGGCGCGCAAGGAGTTGAAGGACGTCGACGCGCTCATGCAAGGCCTGCGCAAGGCGTTGACGGAGATCCTGGCGGAGGTCGAGCAGCCGCTCGAGGTGCGAGAAGAGGTACAGCCTTTCGTCATCCTGGTCGTGGGCGTTAATGGCGCGGGCAAGACCACCACCATAGGTAAACTGGCGAAACGGCTCAGTGACCAGGGAATGTCGGTGATGCTCGCGGCCGGCGATACGTTTCGTGCCGCGGCCGTGGAACAGCTCAGGATGTGGGGCGAGCGCATAAACGTACCGGTAATCGCGCAACAGCATGGCGCCGATCCCGCGGCCGTGATTTTCGACGCGTTCACCGCGGCACGCTCCCGCGGCATCGATGTCCTGATCGCCGACACCGCCGGCCGCCTGCAAAGCCAGCAGGGGCTCATGGACGAACTGGCCAAGATCAAGCGGGTACTCGCGCGCCAGGACTCGTCAGCCCCGCACGAAACTCTTCTCGTCCTGGATGCGGGGCTGGGACAGAATGCGATGTCGCAGGCGGAGAAGTTTCATGCGGCGCTCGATGTAACAGGAATCGCTGTGACGAAACTGGATGGGACCGCGAAGGGAGGGATCTTGATCGCCATCGCGAACAAGTTTGGCATTCCCGTCCGCTTTATCGGCATCGGGGAGGCCGTCGACGACATGCAGCCGTTCGACGCCGCTGAATACGCTGACGCGCTGCTCGCGGATCGGTCCGAGCCTAAGGGTTCCAGGCCGTGATACGGCTGGAGGAAGTCACCAAGAGATTTCCCGGAGGCCAGGAAGCGCTCAGAAGCCTGACGATGACCATCGACAAGGGCGAGATGGTCTTCGTCACCGGCCACTCCGGCGCCGGAAAAAGCACACTGCTGCGGCTGATTGCGCTCATAGAGCGCCCGACGAGCGGGCAGGTGATCGTCGACGGCCAGAACACGCGCCGCGTCTCGCGCCGCAGGATCCCTGCTTACCGGCGGCAGATCGGGATGGTGTTCCAGGATCACAAGCTGCTTTACGACCGCTCGGTGTTCGACAACGTTGCCTTGCCACTCATCATTGCGGGCGTGAGCCACCGGGACGCCGGGCGGAAAGTCCGGGCCGCGCTCGACCAGGTGGGACTTCTGCACAAGGAAAAGCGGAATCCCGAAACCCTCTCGACAGGCGAGCAACAGCGGGTGGGTATCGCACGGGCAATCGTCAGCCGTCCCAAGCTCCTGATCGCCGACGAACCGACCGGCAATCTCGATCCTGACCTCTCGCTCGAAGTAATGCGCATTTTCCGCCGCTTCAATGAAGTGGGCGTGACGCTCTTGATCGCCAGCCACGACATAGCGCTGATCGACCAGCTCGGCTGCCGGCGCATCGCGCTCGAGGACGGCACCCTCCAGGTTGACCAGGAGGAAGATTACGTCGCCGAGTATGCCGATGAGATCGGCATCGGGGAAATTGGCGGCCTCGGCACCGAGACGCAACGATGGCAGTGACCCGCACCAGCGACGCTTTCATCCCGGCAAAGCCGGCGGGCCCCGTCCGTCGCTGGGTGAGCCGGCATTTCGCCACAGCCGGAGATTCGCTGGGCAGGCTGGTGCGGCAACCGTTCGCAAGCCTGATGACCGTGCTCGTTATCTCAGTCACGCTCGCACTGCCGGCCGCTGCCCACCTGATCATCAAGAACGTGCAATCGTTGAGCGGCAACTGGGACAATGCTCTCGACTTCTCGCTGTACCTCGAAGCCGGAACGCCCGCTGAAGAAGCAGTGCGATTGGCGGGGATCATCGGCCAGCGCGCCGACATCCAGTCCGTTACGCTGATTCCGGCGGATGAAGCCCTGGAGGAGTTCAAATTGCAGTCCGGCTTCGGGCCTGCGCTGGATCACCTGTCCGTCAATCCCCTGCCGCACACAATCGTCGTTCGACCCGCCCCCGGCAATACCGAGCAATCGCTGACACTGATGCACGAGGAACTCGGCAACCTCCCCGAAACCGACTTCGTGCAGGCGGATACCGAATGGGTACAGCGCTTCCACGCCATCCTGGAGATGGTGCAGCGGGCTATCGTCATAGGGGCCGCGCTCCTCGGGGCAGCGATCGTCGTGATCATCGGCAACACCATCCGTCTCGACATCCAGAATCGGCGCGAGGAAATAGAAGTCACCAAGCTCATAGGCGCCAGCAACGGCTTCGTGCGCAGGCCTTTTCTCTATTCCGGCCTCTGGTACGGCCTGGGCGGCGGAATACTGGCGCTGTTGCTGGTGGCTTATGGCATGTTCGCGCTCCGGGAACCTGTCGGCAGACTCGCCGGTCTATACGACAGTTCGTTCAGTATCCTGTCCTTAAGCCTGATCGAGAGCCTCATTACAGTCGGTACCGGAGTCGCCCTCGGGCTCGCCGGCTCCTGGCTGGCGGTGGCTCGTCACCTGCGCCGGATCGAGCCGCGCTGACCCTTCACTTCCAGCCCGTGCGGGCATGCGCATTACCGATAAGTAGCTGATCCTACAAATTTTTCGCTCGCTGTTGGGGGCGGAACCAAGGCAGCAGTTAGCACTCTAAGGGGGCGAGTGCTAAAATTGCCATCCACTAGGGAGGAACCACCAGACATGACGACGGCAGTTGCGACATTTAACCGCGACCTGGCCCTGGCCGGCCCGGTCGGTAGTCTCGATGCCTATATCCAGGCAGTCGGGTCAATTCCTGTCCTCACCAAGGAAGATGAGCAGGCGCTTTCCCGGCGCTATCGCGACGAGGAGGATCTCGAGGCCGCGCGCGATCTCGTGATGGCCCACCTCCGTTTCGTGGTGCACATTGCCAAGGGATACAGGGGGTATGGACTGCCGCTCAACGACCTGATCCAGGAAGGCAACGTCGGGCTCATGAAAGCCGTGAAGCGTTTCGACCCGGACTACGGCGTTCGGCTGGTGTCCTTTGCCGTGCACTGGATCCGCGCCGAGATACACGAATACGTGCTGCGCAACTGGCGCATCGTGAAGGTTGCAACGACCAAGGCACAGCGGAAGCTGTTCTTCAATTTAAGGAAGAACAAGAAGAGCCTGGCGTGGCTGTCTAACGACGAGACCAATGCTGTCGCGGACGACCTCGGAGTGAGCCCGGAGGAAGTGACGGAGATGGAACGGCGCCTGAGTTCACACGACGCGGTTTTCGATCCGGGTCCTGACGCGGACGACGAACAGATGTTCACTCCCGCAGCCTACCTGCCGAGCCCCGACTCGGACCCGGCGGTGCTTATGGAAGACATGGACTGGCACGAAGACGCCACCAGTCGAATGAGTGAAGCACTGACGAATCTCGACGACCGGAGTCGCCGCATCCTGGAGACGCGCTGGCTCGCTGAAGAGAAGCAGACTCTGCACGAACTGGCGGACGAATACGGAGTGTCCGCAGAACGCATTCGGCAGATCGAGAACAACGCGATCAAGAAACTGCGCGTTGCAATGGAAGCGTAAATCGCGCTCTGCTTAAGTTTACGCTTATTGATTGTCGCCCCTAGGACGGGCTCCTGCAGCGCTCTGTTCCGAGCATAGCGAAGATCTTGGATTAGAACGCTGTAGGAGCCCGACCCGCGGGCGACATTTCGTTGCAATTCCCAGCATTCCTTACCCGTAGACTTTGCCGCGGTAGCGAATATAACCGCCGTCCTCGATGCCCAGCGGGTCATGGTGCGTCCAGTGCACCAGCCCGCCAAGCTCGTTCCATTCGTACATGCCGCGAAACCGGATCCGATCCCCCAGCCCCACGGGCACCCTCTCGGCGAGATCTATGTTGTGCGCCATCAGGAGGCTCTGTCCGTTGCGCAAATCCAGGATAAAGCGCTGGTGCCGTGCGCCGTCGTTGTCGTCTGCAATAAGCCGGCGTACGAGACCCGTCCCTTCGATCCAGGTCCCGGTATCAAACTTATCCAGGATGCGGTTCAAGCGTTAGCTGGTCAGCGGCACCATGGTGATCTCTACGCGGCGGTTGGCCTGGCGCCCGTCAGCGCTGCTGTTGTCAGCCACCGGACGAGCCTCACCCATGCCGACCGTCAACAGTCTTTCGTTGGCGATCTGTTGTGATCGAAGGTACTGCGCGACGGCTCCGGCACGACGCTCGGAAAGGCTCTGGTTGTAGGAGTCGCTGCCGGTGCTGTCGGTATGGCCGGCAACCTCGACGACCGTCTTGTTGTACTCCTTCATCACCTTTGCAACGGAATTGAGCACGTCGAAAAAGGCGGGGCTCAGGTCGGAACTGTCCGTGGCGAACGTAACGTTGCCCGGCATGTTGAGCGTGATGTTGTCCCCGATGCGGGTAACGCTGACGCCGGTACCCTGCAGCTCCGCGCGAAGCTTGCTCTCCTGGCGATCCATGTAGTTGCCTACTGCACCACCGGCCAGCGCACCGACACCGGCGAGGATCATCGCACGCTGCCGCCGCTCTACGGCGTCATCGCCGGACACGAGGCCGACAACCGCACCGGCAGCCGCACCAATCATGGCACCTTTCGCCGTGCTGCTGGTTT
>DATGQI010000048.1:0-3171 GCA_035304285.1 Woeseiaceae bacterium | reverse complement strand
ATCGTGGTCGGCATCCCCCCCCTCCTTCGGTCCGTGGCGACCGGCTCCCAATCGGAGGCAGGGCGTGCAAGACACGTGCCCCGAAGCGGCGGCGCGAGTCCCCCGCGGAAAGATTAAGGCAGGCTACTTCGCGATGACGATCGCGATCTCCCGATAGTTGCCCTGCATCTCCCACGTGCCGTCATAGCCGCGCGGCAGCACGACCGATTGGCCGGGCGTGAACTCGTGCGCGGTGCCGTCCTGCTCCGTGAGAACCAGCTTGCCGCTCAGCACGTATACGAACTCGTCGACGTCGAGCGGGCGATTGCGGTGATCGGTCTTTGCCGGGGTCGATTCGAAGACCGAAACGTCGAGCTCCTCGCCGGCGAACAGGGTCGCGACCCTGAACTTCAGCTCGCCTTCGACCCGGATGTCCTCGTACGCGGTGCCCGGAAAGGAGGGTACACTATTACTGGGTCCCGCGGGCCGAATCGCGGCCGTCGCGGTGCCTCGACGCCCGGTATCCCTTGTATGTTGATGCTAATGAAACCTACAGAGAGAGAACGAAAGTTCTGGCGCGTGATCGCGGCTGCGCTCGGAGTGCTCCTGTCAGCTTCTGTGTTTGCCAATTTCGTGAGCGCTGAAACCGTCCCCTCGGCAGTGACGTTGCTGCTTTTCGGCAGTCTCGTTGCGGTAGGGGTCGGGAACACGATCGTGAACCCGAGGTCATCGCCAGTCATGCTCACAGAGCATGAACAGGCGTCATTTCGGCGGAGGCAGCGTAACGTCGGCTTCGCGTTCAGCTTAGTTCTAGGTCTTGGGATAATGCTGACTGAGCTGCGCGGATCTGCTCTCGCGTATCTGTTTACACCCGTTGTTGTGCTGCCATTCGTTTTGCTTATTCGAGAACGCCTGATCCGGGATTAGCGCGTGGCCGGCTATTGGGGTCGAACTCGCCAGTGAGTGCGGCGAAGCCTCCTGCTTGACGAGGACGACCAGGTCAACTGGATTTGCGAAGGCGGAGATGGTTCCAAGCCCTCGCAGATGCCGACGACTTGCAGGCCGTAGCGGCGCACCTCGAGCGTTGCGCCGCTCGAGGCGCCTTTCCCGCGTGCGGAGGCGGCGAGCCGGTCAGGCCTCGCCCATGCCGGCTGCAGGCTCCTTGGCTCTGCCGCTGCGCACTTTCTGTTCGATGCGCCGGCCCACGTCGGCATCGATGGACTTCCAATACTCGAACGCACGCTCGAGCACCGGGCTGCGCACGCCGCCGAGCAGGCCGCCGGCAACCGTCTCCACCAACCCTTCACGGTCGGCCTCGTTGAACACCTCGCGTACGAGGATGCCGGGCTGGCTGAAGTCGTCATCGTCGGCGCGCAGCGTGTAGGCGCTGCGTACCATCTCGCCGTCCGCCTCCCATCCGTCCGCGACAGTTCCGGTGTGATCGGCCCACGGGCGGCCGCCGCTGTTCGGTGCGTAGACCGGTGCGTTACCGCTGTGGTGGTAGGCCATCTGGCCGTCGAACATGTAGCTTTGCGCGGGCACTTTCGGCTGGTTCACGGGCAGCTGATGAAAATTCGTGCCGATACGGTTGCGCTGCGCGTCATTGTAGGCGAAGGCGCGCCCGAGGAGCATCTTGTCCGGCGAGAGACCGATACCCGGTACCGTGTTGCCCGGCGAGAACGCAGCTTGCTCGATCTGCGCAAAAAAGTTCTCTGGGTTGCGGTTGAGAGTCATCGTGCCGACTTCGATCAGCGGATAGTCCTTGTGCGGCCAGGTCTTCGTCAGATCGAACGGGTTGAGTCGGTAGTTGTATGCGTCGGCATACGGCATCACCTGTACCGACAATACCCAGCTCGGAAAATCTTTGCGTGCGATGGCGTCGAAAAGATCGCGGCGGTGATAGTCCGCGTCCAAGCCGGCCATTTGTTGCGCCTCTGCGTTACTGAAAAACGCCATGCCCTGTCGAGTATGGAAGTGATATTTCACCCAGAACCGCTCGCCCGCCGCGTTCACCCACATGTAAGTGTGCGACCCGTAGCCGTTCATGTGGCGCCACGTGCGGGGTAGGCCGCGGGGGCCCATCAGATACGTCACCTGGTGCGCCGACTCCGGGTTGTTGGTCCAGAAGTCCCACTGCATGTGGTTGTCGCGCAGTCCCGAATCCGGCAGGCGCTTTTGGCTGCGGATGAAGTGCGGAAACTTCATCGGGTCGCGCACGAAGAAGACCGGCGTGTTGTTGCCGACGAGATCGTAGTTGCCTTCGCTGGTATAGAACTTGAGCGAGAAGCCGCGCACGTCGCGCCAAGTGTCAGGGCTGCCCATCTCGCCGGCGACCGTAGAAAAACGCGCCAGCATCTCGGTTCTCGCGCCTTTCTTGAACAGCGCAGCTTTCGTATAGCGCGATACGTCCTGCGTGGTCTCGAATACGCCGAAGGCGCCCGCGCCCTTCGCGTGCGGTTGGCGCTCGGGCACCTTTTCGCGGTTGAAGTGCGCCATCTGCTCGATGAAGTGCACGTCGTGCAGCAGGATCGGGCCGTCCGGCCCGATCGTCAGAGAGTTGCGGTCGCTCGGAGCAGGCGCGCCGGCGCCCGTCGTCGAATCACTCATGTCGGCTGGCTTCTTCATCGCAAACCTCCTTCAGGTCCAAGTGTTCACGCGGCACGCTCAGTATCCCAGGACCCGCCGGTATCAAGATCGGCAGAAGCGCCAGTGACCAATGCGGGAAGTCGATAAGGAATTGCATATCAAGAGCTTGATTCGTGACCGCTGAAAGGCGTCGTGCAGCCTCCGTCGAAGGTAGACGCTTTCTGGGTCTAGGCGCATGCACGCGGGCGGGCTACAGGCATCCGCATGAGGCGGAAGACTGCAAGCCCCGTTCCATCCGCCGGCCGAGAAGCCGCCGAGTGATCGGTAGTAGTGCCGGTTTCTCTAGACGAGATGCGGCTGCCGACCGGAATGAGGGTCACCTAACTCGCGGGCGGGGCATCCCGGCTGGCTGCGTTGCTCGTCGCTTACATATCAACAATATGCGCGCTCCTCGCGCCTTGCCATCAGCAGCGGACTGCTCCCGCAGTCGTTCTGATCAACGGTCGGACGTTCGTTGCGAGCCATCCTCCCGGCGCGGCTCATCGATGTGCTGAGCCCAGAAACGAAGAGCATCGTTGACCCATCCCTCCGCGCTAGTGCCGACGC
>DATGQI010000047.1:0-12582 GCA_035304285.1 Woeseiaceae bacterium | reverse complement strand
CGCTGGGACAGCGATTCAGCGGTGAACATCGGCGGCCTCGACTTCGACGACAGCGATTCCGGCACCGACTTTGCCTACGGCGCCGGAGTCCAGGCGCGCCTGGGAAGTCTCGCTGCCCGGCTCGAGTACGAGCGCTTCGAGGTCGATAACACCGACGAAGTCGCGATGATCACGCTTGGTTTGACGTACACGTTCCTGTAAGTGCAGTGGGTGGCGGGCTCACGCGAGCCCGCCATTTCCACTGGTCGTCAGCCGGAATCCTGTACCCGATCCCGCCACTCTCTCTGCAGGATGCCGTAGTCGACGAGGTCTTCGTACTTTCCCCATTTCTTCGCATGCTCCCGCCGCAGGCCTTCCCTGGTCATGCCGAGCTTCTGCATGACCCGGCCCGAGGCGGGATTTCGCAGGAGGTGCGAGGCGTACACACGGTTCAGATTGAGCTCGCCGAAGGCATACTGCAGCAAGGCGCGCGCCGCTTCCGTGCAGTAGCCGTGTCCCCAGAAAGCGCGCCCGATCCAGTAGCCGATCTCCGCGCTGTCGGAACGCAGATCGAACCTCATGCCCACGGTGCCGACGAGGGCATCCCCTTGCCGAAGCACCACCGCGAAGGTCGCGGAGTCACCGGCTTCGAAAGCGAGCCCATGCGTCGAAATCCAATCTTCGGCCGCGCCATCGGGATAGGGGTGAGGGACATTCTGCGTCGTATCCGCAACGGAATAGTCGCCGGCCAGCCGCTGCACATCCGGCGCATCGGATAGCTCGAACTCCCGCAGGATCAAGCGGGTCGTGCGTATCGTCGGCATTCGCTTCACGAACCTGGCTACCGCGGTACAGACAATCTCAACGATTCTCGTACGGCCGGTTACTCCTCGGCGCACGAGGTAACTGCTCATCGAGGGATTGCCGATACCGGATGCAGCCCTTCAGGAACTCCGGCCATTCCGGCACCACGGGAAGAGGATCGGTTTCGCCGGGCAACAGGGCCCATAGTGCCGGATGGTGCCAGCAAAGAGCGTGCATGCTGCCGTCACGATGCTCGCGGATGCCTTGCCGAAGCTTCCTGACTTCATCAAGCAGGGCGTCACGGGTCATCTGATCGAGATCCTCATCCATCGCACCCCTCCGATCTGGTGGAACATCGTCCGAAAAGTAACCCCCTGACGCACAGCCGGCAAGCGCCAGAACGCTCCCGCAAGACCACATGCAGCCGTCCCTGCGATTAGCCCGGCCGGCTACCTTCGAGACCACACCTGAACAACCCGAAAATGCACGTATGGACTTCTCCGGCGAGCGCTATAATCGGCCCGCCTCTCAAGGGGAGTAGCCGGGGCGCATCCGTGCGCTCCTGCAGTGTCGTCAGCACGGAGGACCGGATTGGTCGGCGCCAACCCGGTTTACCCGGCACTGCAGTCCGCGCACATGTCGCGGCTGGCAAGACCGGCATGGGCATAGATCAGCTACCCACGGTTCACGCCAACCGCCCTTAAGGCTCGCCCCAATGACATCCATCGGTTCGCCATTCATGTGGCTGCTCTTCGTGCTGGTCGTGGTGGTCGCGCTCTTCGTCGACTTCACCACCATGCACAGGCAGGGCCCGCACAAGGTCTCGATGCGTGAGGCGGTCTTCTGGTCGCTTGCCTGGGTTCTCTCGAGCCTTGTATTCGCCGGGTGGCTTTGGTGGTACTTGGGTGGCACCGGGCCCGATCCCGAGGCGCAACTTATTGCACGCGACAAGATGCTTCAGTTTCTCACAGGCTATGGCATCGAGAAGGCCCTCGCGGTCGACAACGTTTTTGTTTTCCTGATGGTCTTCACGTACTTCGGGGTGCCGCCGGAGTTCCAGAAGCGAGTGCTCATGATCGGCATCCTCGGCGCATTGTTCCTGCGCGCGGTTCTCATCCTGGTTGGCGCCTGGGTAATCGGCCAGTTTCACTGGGTGCTTTATATCTTCGGCGCTTTTCTCGTCTACACCGGCATACGGATGTGGTACGCCGGTGCGAGAAAACCGGACCTGGATTCGAACGCAACGCTGAAATGGCTGCGGCGGCGCATGCACATCTCACCGGATTTCGACGGGGAGAAGTTCCTGACGACCGACAAAGGCCAGCGCGCGCTGACGCCGCTTGCGCTCGTCATCCTGTTGATCGGCGTCGTCGACGTATTGTTCGCGGTGGACTCGATTCCCGCCATCTTCGCAATCACGACCGACCCGTTTATCGTACTCACGTCGAACGTCTTTGCCGTGCTGGGCCTGCGCGCGTTGTACTTCCTCATGGTAAACATGCACGAGCGCTTTCATCTCCTGTCCTACGGGCTTTCTTTCCTGCTCGTATTCATTGGCAGCAAGTTGCTACTGATGGACATCATCGAAATCCCGGTGGCAGTCTCCCTGCTCGTCACCTTCTCGATCCTCATCTTCGCGATGGTCCTCTCCATCTACCTTCCGCGAGCAGGCGCACCGCGGATTGCTCTTAGCAAACCGGAGGAATGACCTCATCGGGTCAATCCGGTCTTTGTCTTTCAAGGGTTACTCCGTGACGACGACAGTGGTTCCGCCTATGAAGGAGGAGACGGCATCGAGCACCGCGGCCCTGTCGATCCGCTGAAGTCGAAGCTCGAGGTCTTCGGCACTCAGGAGTTCACCATACCAGAGCCATTGCTCTGCGAGCGTCGAAGACAGTTCCGCATTGCTCTGCGAGCCAGAGAGAGCCCGGCCGATGAAATGCCGCTTTGCCTCCTCTATCTCGGCTTGTGACGGGGACTCCTTCTCCAGCCGTGCCAGTTCTGCCTGCAGCAAATCGTTGAGATCAGGAAGCTTCCCGGGATCCACCCCTACCGCGAGAGTGATCCAGGCACCTGCGCCGTCCGAGCGATAGCGGCTGTCGATGTAATACGCGAGGCCGCGATTCGAGATCGCTTCCTTGCCGAGGCGTCCTTCGTAGTCGTGGCTCAGAATGTAGAGCAGGATCCGGTGCGCCCATGACGCCTCGTTTCCGGGACCCGGGACCGCGACGATGTAGCCGAGCTGCGCCTGCGCCACCGGCCGCTCCAGGTGTACCTCTACCAACCCGCCGTCGTTTTCCTCAGGACCACCACTGGCACGATGATGTTGCGGCGCCGCCAGTCCGCCGAAGGCTTCATCGAGAAGCTGAAGCATCCCCTCCGGCTCGACGTCGCCGCTGACGACGATCAGTGCCGGTGAGAGGCTGTTCGACTCCCGCGAAGGCGCATCGGCATACATCCTGGATGCAAACACCTGCTCGATTGCCGTTTCCGGGTCCGCAGGTGCATCCGCTTTCCCGGCAGCGCCGAGGGTTGCGCCGGAGACCGCCTCGCGTGCCCTCGCAAGAGTTTCCCGCAGGTCTTCGGGAAGGAAGCGCCACGCGAATGAAGAATGACCAGCGATCGGGACATTCCTTCGCACACCCTCGCCATCGGCGTCGCTGCCGCGCAGCACCACTTGCAGAAAAGCGGCCGGCGAGAGATCCGATGGCTGCAGGATGACCGGAATACCGCCGCGAAGCTCGCGCATCGTAGGCCTTGGTACCGGCTGCCTGTCCGGCGCGCCGGGGGGCGTCCCCGCTGCGGGCTCACTGGCGGTTCCCGCGCGGGGCGCCTCCGCCACGGACTGCCTCTCCGGGTTCGGGTCCGGCACGTGCCAGCCGATCGTGCGGCGCTCCGGCAGCAACCATTCGCGAGCGACTCGCTGCACGTCCGCGCCGGTTACGGCCTTCACGCGCCGCGGCAATTCGAGCAGCGCATCCAATGCTCCCAATCCATCGAAGAAAGCCAGCTGGTGCGCGGCGTCTTCGGTTGTCTCCACGTCGTAGACCAGTTCCTCGAGAACCCTGCCTGTTGCGGCCTGCAGGGCGGACGGGTCGGGTAACCGGTGACGCACCGTGTCTATGCGTTCTTCAAGAGCCTGTTCCAACCGTGACTCCTGGTCCTCGAGCGGAATCGTGCCGCCGACGATGAAGATGTAATCCTGGGCGGACGGCGGGTACCAGGTCGTCACGTCGTCGGCCAAGCCCGCAAGCAGCGCGCCCTCGTCGAGTGGCGTGCCCCAGTCGTTCTGCCGGAAGTTCACTCCGGAACCCGCGCCCAGCAGTTCCTGCAGCACCAGGAAAGCAGCAAAATCCTCATGACTGGCCGAGGGCGCCCGCCAGCCGATCATGAAGCGCCGGACGTCCGTCCCGGCGTACAACCGCACGTGACGCTCACCGTCCTGCACCGGCTCCGCCGTGTGCGGCAAGGGTGTCGGTGTTCCGCTCTCCACCGCGCCGAACAGCTTCTTGACCCGCGCGAGCACCTTGCGCCGGTCGAAGTCGCCAACAATGGCCAGCACGGCATTCGCCGGGTGATAGTGCCGCTCGTAAAAAGCAACGACCTCGCTATGTTCGAGCGCTTCGATATCGCTTTCCCAACCGATCGTATTGTTGCGATACGGATGAGCAATGAAGGACGTGAACATGACCGCATCGAGGAGCATCGATGTCGGGTAGTTCTCGTACATGTGCATCTCGGCCAGCACGGCTCCGCGCTCGGCTTCCATGTCGTCGGGTGATAGGCGCAAGCGCGACATCCTGTCGGCTTCAATGCGGAGCAGCAGGTCCAGCTGTTCCTTTGGCACGGTGGCGAAATAGGTCGTCTCGTCGGTCCACGTGTAGCCATGCCATTCGCCGCCGGCGGCGTAGATGGAACTGACGAGACCCGTGTCGGGAAAATGCTCGGAGTCGCGAAACGCCATGTGCTCGAGGAAGTGGGCGAGTCCGGTGTGGCCGTAGGATTCGTCGCGAGCACCGACGCGGTACAGCATCTGCGTGCTCACCACCGGAAAATTACGATCCTCGAGCAGGATCACCTTGAGCCCGTTGTCCAGGCGCTCGACAACGGCATTGCGCAGGTCGAGGCCAGCCGCTGCACCCGGCGATACGAGCAGCATGATCGCGACTGCGATCACGCAGTACCTCCACTTCTCGTACACGGAGCCCTCCGGTCTGCCTGGTGTGCCGTTTGCTTCCTTCGAGCACGCGATTCTATCCTCCGCCCGCGGGACGGTCAGGAACGCTCCATCA
Source organism: Woeseiaceae bacterium (assembly GCA_035304285.1). GTDB lineage: Bacteria > Pseudomonadota > Gammaproteobacteria > Steroidobacterales > Woeseiaceae > IDS-8. The sequence continues at coordinate 7,507 of DATGQI010000047.1, read as the reverse complement.
TGTAAAGCTCGCTCGACGCATCGTGGACGCGCCGAGCCGGCAGGCCTTACACTCACACGCCCCTCGAAGGACAGGATGATGCAATGGGAAGGACTGCAGGAATGACGGCGAGATCGATCTCTGCGGCAGTGATCGCGTTGTGCCTGGCACTGCCAGCCGGCAGCGAAGAGAACGCGCACGAGACGCTGGCCAAAGACATCCTGGCCGAGCTGATCTCCGCCAACACGGCACCGAGCGGAGGGAATGACATGCGTCAGGCAGTCTCCGGGCTGGTGACCCGTCTCAGGAATGCAGGTTTCACCGACGAGGACATGACCGTCGTCGCCGAAACACCAACCCTTCCCAATCTTGTCATCCGCTATCGCGGCAACTCCCGCGGCACACGCCCATTGCTCATGATGGCGCACCTGGACGTGGTCGAGGCATTGCCTGCCGACTGGACCGTCGACCCGTTCTTCCTGACCGAGAAGGATGGTTACTTCTACGGACGCGGCACCACCGACAACAAGGCCGGTGCGGCGATCATGGTCGCAAATTTCATCCGCATGAAGCGCGAAGGCTATGTGCCGAATCGCGACCTCATCATCATGCTGACTGCCGACGAGGAGACGACCGGCGCCGGCGCGCAGCTCCTGGTCAACGAGCACCGGGAACTGGTCGATGCGGAGTTCGCGCTCAACACCGACGGCGGCATGATCATCCTCGAAGGTGAAGACCCGCAGGTCTTCATCATGCAGACGAGCGAGAAGGTTTACGTGAGTTTTGCACTGGAGGCGACGGATCCCGGCGGTCACAGTTCCGTACCGCGCGCCGACAACCCTATATCGCGGCTTTCCAGGACGCTGGTCGCCATCGAGGAGTTCCAGTTCCCGATCGACCTGAACGAAACTTCGCGAGCGTTCTTCCGGCTATGGGAGCCGATGGCCCCGGAGGAGGCCCGGCCCGTCATCAGGAGCATTCTTGAAGACCCCGCCGATCCACAGGTGTCGTCGACGCTCGTCAAGCATCCCTATTTCAACGCGCTGGCGCGAACCACCTGCGTTGCTACCCAGCTCGAGGGCGGGCACGCGGAGAATGCATTGCCGCAAACCGCCAGGGCAACGGTCAATTGTCGCGTACTGCCGCAATCCTCCGCCGAGGAGACACACAACGTGCTGACCGCGATGGCGGCGAAGAACGGCGTCTCCGTCACACAGATCGCTCCCGCGCTCGCAAGCCCCTCCTCGCCGCTCGACCCCTCTGTCGTCGACCCGGTCGAACAGGTCGCTGACGACATGTGGCCCGGCATCACGGTGATTCCGGAGATGAGCACCGGCGCGACCGACGGGCTTTTCCTGCGCAACGCCGGCATCCCCGTATACGGTGTTTCGGCCATAGCCGAAGACCCGGACGATTTCCGCGCCCACGGCCAGGACGAGCGCATTCGCGTGCAGTCCTACTACGAGGCGCTCGAATACTGGTACCGGCTGGTGAAGCTCCTATCCCGACCTTGAGGTGCGCGCCGGTGCCGGGGGCGCGCGTGACTTCATCCGCGGGTGCCCGCATCCTCCCTGCGCTGGCTTACGTGACCCTGGTGCTCGCGCCTGGATTGCCCGCCACTGCGGTGGAGTTACTGCAGGGCAGGGTCGGGGCGATCACGGCGGAAGACTGGCGAATTTCCGGCCTGTCTTTTTCGATCGATACCGGCGCGGCTGTCCTGAATGGCGACTTGCGCATCGAGTCGCTGGAATTGCCGTCGATGGACCTGGCCCTCTCTGACGTGCTGGTCCAGTGCCGGCGCATCGAGCTTTCCGCCACCGAGTTCAGTTGTCTCGATGCACGATACAGGCTGAATCTCCCCGATTCGGGTTCGCTCGAGTTCCCGGGCGAAGCGGTATACGAGCGCCAAAGCGGCGCTACCAGGTTTGTGCTGCGGGAAGTTCCACTGGCGCAGGGGAAGCTCACGCTTCGCGGCACGGCCACGGACGGCGCCCTCGACATCGAGTACTCGGGTCAGATGCTGCAACTCGAAGGACTTGCCACGATCGCGAACCAGTTCGCTCCCGGCAGCATCGAGCTGGCGGCGTCAGGGACCGGCAACTTGAGCGGAGCCGCTCACCTGCGCGATGGTACTGTGACAAATGCGTCGATGACTGCCGAGCTATTCGGCGCTTCAGCCTCGAACGAGGCGGGCACGATGGTGAGCGAAGGCCTGCACGCACTCCTCTACATCGCCTTGCTCGCAGGGGATGAGCGCTGGCATTTCGAACTCGACATCTCGTCGGCTGCCGGGGAAGCCTACGTAGAGCCGGTTTACGTAAACCTCGGGGACAGCCACATCGCGTTCACCGCCGAGGGCAGCGTCGATGCGGGACTCTCCGAACTCGAACTCACCACGTTCAAGATGACACAGGGTTCCGCCATGGATTTGAGGGGCAACCTGCATGCACGTATCGGATCGGACGATGGCGGACCCTCGCTCAGCGGCGCCTTCGAACTGCGGGAGTCATCGGTGAGCGCAATCTACACCGGGCTGTTGCAGGTGTTCCTGGCGGGAACGGCCGCCGGCGACCTCGTGACTGACGGTACGATTGCCGGTGTCCTCATTATGGACAACAACGAGCTATCCGGCCTCGATCTCTCGCTCGACCAGGTGAGCATCGATGACGAGCAGGGCCGCTTTGCCGTGTACGGCCTCAACGGCGAGCTCCACTGGCCGGGGCCCGGCCGCGACGCAAACGACGCGGAAACCAGCAGGCTTAAGTGGGATAGCGCGAGTGCATGGAACATCCCCTTCGAAGCAGCCTCGATCGAAGCGAACCTCGGCGGTGACGACTTCCACCTTTCGATGCCGTTGCGCGTGCCCACGATGGGCGGCGCTCTCCTCATCAATCACCTGGTGCTCAACGACTTCGGCACGGAAGGCGCCAGCGGCCTGCTCGACGCCGAGCTGGAACAGATCGAACTGGGACAACTGACCGGCGCGTTCGGGTGGCCGGCATTCTCCGGCTCTCTCGCCGGTGAACTGCCGTTCCTGCAGTACGAGAGCGGCATAGTGACGCTTGGCGGCACCCTTACCGCGCAGGCCTTCGGCGGAGACATCGAGTTTGCGAACCTGCGGCTCGAGGAGCCTCTCGGCCTTGTGCCGCGGCTCTATGGCGACCTCCGGCTGCGGCAACTCGACCTCGAACGGCTGACCGACACGTTCTCCTTCGGCCTCATTCAGGGACGGTTAAGCGGCGAGGTTGCAGGCTTGGAGATGATTGCATGGGAGCCCGTTGCCATGGACCTGCACCTTTACACGCCGCCCAACGACAAGTCTCGCCGACGAATCAGCCAGCGAGCAGTGGAGAATCTTGCAAGCGTTGGCGGGGGTGGCGCCGCGGCGGCTCTATCGTCCGGGTTCATGAAGTTTTTCGAGGAGTTCTCCTACGACCGGATCGGTATTCGCTGTGTTCTCGTGAATGGCATTTGCAGGATGAGCGGGGCAGGCCCGGCGGGAGAAAGTGAACTGGGTCACGGTTACTACATCGTAAAAGGCAGCGGACTGCCGCGCATCGATGTCGTTGGCTACCGTCATCAGGTAAGCTTTAGCGCGCTCGTAAGGCAGCTCGAGGCAATCACCGCAAGCGGCGCGCCGGTGGTGCAATAACGTCAGCTGCAAGAACACTTCAATAACGCACGGGGAGTTTCAACAATGAAGAAAGTGGTGCTGGCCTTCGCAGGCCTGCTGGCGGTTTTTGCAGCAGCGTGCGTAACCATCAACGTTTATTTTCCGGAAGCCGCCGCCGAGCAGGCAGCCGACCGCATTATCGATAAGGTTCGCGGCGAGCCGACGGATGAAAGCGGCGCGTATCTCGTTGCTCCCGTCACGCGGGCGGAACCACTCCTGGTTGCTGCTGCCAGGAAATCGATGAGCTTCGTAATTGCTGACGCCAACGCACAGGGCGCGGTCGACTTCGACAAGCCGTCACCGAAGAAAACGGCGCTCGAGAATTCATTGGCGAACCGTTTCCCGCAACTGAAGCCATTCTTTGACTCCGGTGCGATCGGTGTGAACGAGACAGGAGCGATCGAAATTCGCGACCGCAACCTCGTTCCGCTCAAGGACCGGAACAGTCTTCTACAACTGGTAAATGCGCAGAACAACGACTGGGATGCTTTGTATGCGGAGATCGCAAATCTCAACGGCCATCCGGAATGGGTCGACAGCATTCGCCGCACATTCGCCAGCCGCTGGGTAGCCAAGGCGGACGCAGGATGGTGGTACAAGGAAGGCGGCAGCTGGAAGCAGAAGTAACCAGGGCCTGAAAGCTCCGCCGCCCGGTCCGACCCTTGTCGCAAATGCCCCGTCTCCGGCTGCGCGGCGACGATGGCCGGCTCAATGGGTGTCGCATAGGCCGATATCCCGAAGCGCCGCTCAGGAATCTTGCCATCTACAGGCCGCTCCGGGCTTCATCGAGGTCACCGAGGACAATGCCCATACGCGTCTGTCACCGAACTTCACCCTGCGGCAGTTCCTGTCCAAGCTTTGTGCACGTGGACACGCGCGGCATCGTCGTACGCTGGTAACGTCGGTCAGTTATCCCGCTGCCGGAACGGGCTATCGCGCTGGAAGCCCTTTTGCTTCGGCGTGTACTGTTCTGCTTCTTCCTCCGTCAGCTCCTTGACCAGGATCTGCCAGCGCGCCAGATCGGAGTCGATGCGCAACTGGTAGGTGCCGCTCTCGTTGAACAACTTGACCCCGTTTCCCATCTCCTTCCGTTGCAGCACGAGGCCCTCATGCATGCCGGTCGTACCGTCCAGAAGGGCAATCTCGATCGATACCGACTGCGGGAAGTCGCTGAAGACGCGCCAGTCGACAATCCACGGCGCCTCTACGGTGAACTTGGGTGTCGTGGTGCTGCTCGACCCGGTGAACTCGAGCGCTTCTTCCTGCTGAGCCGCTGCACTCCCCGCGAGAAAACAGAGCGCAAGCAAGCTGGTCCAGCTCTTCACACGTTCAGACATGTCCGACTCCAAGCGCGGATACGTAGTCCGCAATCTGCCCAATGCAGGGGATGTTACCGTATTAGTGGGCAGTGATCCGCGGGAGTTCCCTGCCTTCGATCGTCGCCCGCATCAGGACCCGACACCGGTTATGGATGCGGGCCGGTGGGCGTTTTACGGTAATATCGGCGGCGATTAGCGGGGGTTCCCTTGGAAGAACTTATAACGAAAGCCGTGGAGACGGGTCAGCTCGTGCTGGCGTACTTCAATCGCCCCGCATTCATCTCCCAGGCGATCATCATCGTCGGCCTTTTCCTGCTGTCGTACGGCCTGTCGTGGTGGGCAGAACCGCGCCTGGAGGCCAGGGTTCGCGAGATCAGGGGTTGGCCCGCTGTCCTGCGGGTGATCGCAATCCTCCTGCGGCGTCTCGTCTGGATTATATTCGTCGTCTCGCTGACCGCCGGCTTCGTGCTGGTGCAGAGCGTCGGCTGGCCCGAAAGCAGCCAGCTACTGTCCACCGTGCTGTTGCTTGCGCTCGCGTGGCTGGTGATTTCGGTCGTCTCCCAGGCCATTCATAGCAGGACACTTGGCAGGGTGTTCGCGATCGTCGGCTGGATCTATGTCGCTGCGACGATTCTCGGGATCACTGAAAACGTCGTCGCAGTACTGGACAACCTGGGCTTCCAGATCGGCAGCTTCCGGTTGTCGCTCCTATGGTTGCTGAAGGCTGTCCTGTTCCTGGGAGTACTGTTCTGGCTCGCGTTCAGCATCGGCAACTTCCTCGACCAGCGTATCCAGCGTTCTCAGGAACTGACGCCGTCCTTGCGGGTGCTGTCCGGCAAGATCGTGCGCGTTACGCTGATCATCATTGCCGCCGTCGCATGGCTGTCGGTCATCGGCATCAACTTGACGGTCATCACCGTGTTTTCCGGCGCCATCGGCGTCGGCATCGGCTTCGGCCTGCAGAAGGTGGTGTCGAACCTGTTTTCCGGGATCATCATCCTGCTCGATCGGTCGATCAAGCCGGGTGACACGATCTCGGTAGGCCAGACATTCGGCTGGATTCGGGAGTTGCGCGCCCGCTTCGTGTCCGTCGTGACGCGTGACGGGCGCGAATACCTGATTCCGAACGAGGAATTCATCACCCGGGAGGTGATCAACTGGTCCTATTCCGACGACCTCGTGCGCATTGACGTGCCGTTTCGCGCTTCCTACGATGCCGACCCGCACAAGATCAGCGCAGTGGCCATCGAAGCGGCGACGACGGTGCCGAGAGTGGTCGACGCACAGATGCCTGCGTGCTGGCTGACTGCGTTCGGTGATTCATCGCTCGAATTCCTGTTGCGCTTCTGGATTCGCGACCCGCAAAATGGCCTGACCAACGTGCGCGGTTCTGTGCTGCTCGCGGTATGGGATGCCTTCAAAACCAACGGCATCGACATCCCTTATCCGCACCGGGAGGTGATCATGAAGACTCCGGTGAAAGTAGACCCCGGCAGCGCTCCGGCTCCGGGTTGATAAATTCACGCTGAGCGAACGTCGGACAAGAAGCCTGCAGGAGCCCGTCCCACGGGCGACAACCACGGCGATCTCTGATAACCCCTGTCGCCCGTAAGACGGGCTTCCTACAGCGTGCTATTCAGGCCGGAGCCGCAAACAGGCGATACCTATCGCGCGATGTGCTCCGCGAGTTCTTCTTCGTGTTCCTGGTAGAGCCGGTAGTTGTGCGTGACCGCCTCATTGATGTCTTTCTGTATCCATGCAGTGCGCAGGGAATCGCGGACCCACTGGTGTTCCGCCCAGTTGCCGCCACCGGTTTTGACGACCTCGATTTCGTCACTCTGCATGCCGGCCAGGTCGACCACTCCACCCATCATCTGGCTGAAGTCGCTCATCGACATCTGTTCCTCGTTCTCGGCCTTCTGCGCGATTTCCTGGAGGCGCTTGTCTTTTTCCGCGCGCAGCTCGCCCGCGCGGTTCATCACGCGTATGAAATTCTCTACCTGCTGCTCGTTGAGCTTGCCGTTCGACGGTGGCGTGTACGTGTCTTCTTCAGCGAGAACGAGCAGTTCTGCCTGGCGTGATGCGGCTCCGAAAACGCCGCCGCGTACACTGCCAGGGTCATCGTCGCGGGAAATGCTCGTTGTTGCAGGGGTGACACCGGCCTCGAACATCATGCCGCCGACGACCGTCGAGACAATGAAAGCGGCGACGATGCAGGCGAGGATTGACAGGACGTAGTGCGCCGCGCGCGATGTGTCGGGAACCTCGAGGTAGAGCGGGATGATTCTCCATAGCAGCACCAGGGAGTAAACAAGGAGCACCAGTCCGATCAGCCATCCGATCCACGGCAGCCCTGACAGCGCACGCCCGACGTAACCAGGAACGAAGGCGAGCGTGGTGGCCGCAAGGCCCAGCGCAAAGCTGCTCTTGCCGCGGAATGCACCGGCGAGCGCGCTCCATATCAACGCGACGACACCGGCCAGTATCGCGCCCATCACGATCTGCCATAAGACGGTGGCGAGCGTAGGGCGAGCAA
>DATGQI010000046.1:0-4102 GCA_035304285.1 Woeseiaceae bacterium | reverse complement strand
TCTTCGGAATTTGTGCCGGTGTTGCCGATGTGCGGGTAGGACAGTGCGACGAGCTGTCGGCAATAGGAAGGGTCGGTAAGGATCTCCTGGTAGCCGGTCATTGCCGTATTGAAGACCACTTCACCGATCGTCTTTCCGTCGTCTCCGACGGAAATACCGTGAAAAATCGTTCCGTCCTGCAATGCCAGAACCGCGGGAGTACTCAACAGCAATCCTCAGCTATCAACACATTAATTTGATAATTACTCAGAAGTTCCTCGTTCCACTCATTAGTTCGCATGCAAGTGTTCAGCCGCCAGATGCACAAAAGCGGAAGACTTGAGCCTTCCGCTTGATGTCGCGCCGGTCCTGCACGATCCGGGTATTTTACTGAACGCGGAGCTGTCCTTCCACCGTCAGGCAAAAATATTCCGGATTAGTTTCGCCTGATTCACGTGAGACCGTTCATCATATCCCTCATCCGGTAGAACCCCGGTGGCTGCGAAACCAGCCAGTGCGCCGCCCGCAGCGCTCCGCGGGCAAACACGCGCCGGTCCGACACCTTGTGCGTCAGCTCCAGGGATTCGGCATCCGAGCGGAAGATGACGGTGTGCTCCCCGGCAACCTCACCGCGGCGGGTCACGGTGAACACGATCTCATCGGGCCTGCGTCGCGCTGCTCTGCCTTCAGGCTCGTAGCGGTACACTTCGCCAAAATCGCGACCCACGCTCTCCGCCAGCACCTCTCCCAGGGCGATAGCCGTTCCCGACGGGGCGTCCTTCTTGTGTACGTGATGCGTCTCATGCACCTCGGCGGCGAACTGCGGCAAGCGCGGCGCCGCCCGGGCTACCAGCTCCTTCAGCACCGCAATACCGATACTCATGTTACGGTCGTACAGGAGCGGAGCCGACCGGGCGAATAGCTGTAGCCGCCGCATCGCGTCTTGCTCGAGCCCGGTGACACCGGAGACCAGGGGCACGCCGGCGCGGGTCACGGCATCCAGTACCGTAAGCGTTGCTTCGGGCAGGCTGAAGTCGATTGCAACCTCGGCGCCGGCAAGAACTTCTGCCAGGTTGCTGCTCGCTAAAGCTCCGTCCGGGAGCGTCCCCGGCGGGTGACCGGCACGAATCCACAGGCCGGCAAGTTCCGCATCCTTCGAAGACGCTATGGCCGAAACGATCTCTCGTCCCATGCGTCCGGCCCCGAGTACTGCGACCTTCAACATCCCGAGGCCCCCTTTACGCGCCCGGACGCCGGGCTTTTACTGGCTGATACGTTCGAAGAACCGTTTGACCGTGTCCACCCATCCTTCGGCGCGCGGATTGTGCTTGTCGCCACCGGAATTAATGGACTCGTCCAGCTTGCGAAGCAGCTCTTTCTGCTCCTCCGTAAGGCTGACCGGCGTTTCCACGACGACACGGGCAAACAGGTCGCCGGGACGCTTGTCGCGCACGGTTATCACGCCCTTGCCGCGCAAGCGGAAAACCTTGCCGGACTGCGTCCCGGCAGGAACTTTGAGCGACACATGGCCGTCGAGCGTCGGTAGTTCGACGTCGCCACCCAACGTAACGGTGGCAAAGCTCACCGGAACTTCGCAGGTAAGATCGGTGCCGGCCCGCGTAAAGAGTTTGTGGGGATTTACGCGAATCTCCACATACAGGTCGCCGGGAGGCCCGTCGTTTCGTCCTGCCTCGCCCTCTCCGGAAAGGCGGATACGGTCGCCGTCGTCGACGCCCGGCGGAACCTTGACCGAGAGGTGCTTCGACTTCGGGATGCGGCCACGGCCGTGACAGTTTGGGCACGGATCCATGATGACGCTGCCGGCGCCTTTGCACGCGGGACAGGTCTGCTGGATCGAGAAGAACCCCTGCTGCATGCGGACCTGGCCTACACCGCCACAGGTGGAACAACTGACCGGCTTGGTGCCCTTTGCCGCTCCGCTGCCGCTGCACTCTTCGCAGCTGACCTGCGTCGGGACCTCTATCGTGACTTCGTCGCCGCGCACGGCGCGCTCAAGATCCAGCCTCAGTTCGTAGGCAAGGTCGGCTCCACGAAAAACCTGGCTGCGCCCCCCGCGGCGGCCGCCGCCAAAGATATCGCCGAAGACGTCGCCGAAGATATCCCCGAATCCCTCCGCTCCGAATCCGCCGGTGCCTCGCCCGCGCAGCCCTTCATGCCCGAACTGGTCATAGGTTGCGCGTTTTTCGGGGCTGTTCAGAACATCGTAGGCTTCCCGTACTTCCTTGAACTTGGCGGAGGCGGTCTCGTCGTCCTTGCAGCGGTCGGGATGGTGCTTCATGGCCAAGCGCCGATACGCCTTTTTTATTTGCTCGGCGGTCGCGGTCCTGGAGACCCCCAGTATTTCGTAATAATCACGTTTGGCCATGAGTTGTCACAGTAAAGGACCGGACGCCGTCGTCGGCGTCCAGTCCGGTGGTGCTGTTTTTATTTACCCGTTCCCCGATCTCAGCCGGATTTCGACTTTCGATCTTCGTCCACTTCCTCGAATTCGGCGTCGACGACCTCTTCCGAACCGCTGTCACCTTCGCCGGCGGCGCCGGTCGTCCCGGCTCCTTCCTGCTCGCCCTGTTGCGCGTAAAGTTTCTGCGCAATGGCGGCGGACGCCTGTGCCAGTGCGGCTGTTTTCGCCTCGATAGCGTCCTTCTCGTCCTTTTCCATTGCCGATTTCAGGTCGGAGATGGCCGACTCAACTGCGTGGCGCTCCTCGCCGCTGGCCTTTTCGCCCAGTTCTTTCAGCGATTTCTCTGATGCATGGATCAGGCTGTCGGCCTGGTTCCTTGCGTCGACCAGTTCGCGGAACTTCTTGTCCTCCTCGGCGTGCGATGCGGCGTCAGAAACCATCTTGTCGATTTCTTCTTCCGACAGCCCGCTGGAGGCCTTGATGACAATGTTCTGGCTCTTGCCGGTCGCTTTGTCCTTCGCCGACACGTTCAGTATACCGTTCGCATCGATATCGAAAGTCACCTCGATCTGCGGCAGGCCGCGCGGCGCCGGCGGAATGTCCGCGAGGTCGAAGCGACCCAGCGACTTGTTGTCATGGGCACGTTCGCGCTCGCCCTGCAGGACATGGATGGTTACCGCTGTCTGGTTGTCGTCGGCGGTCGAGAACACCTGCTCCGCGTTAGCCGGGATGGTGGTGTTCTTCTCGATAAGCTTGGTCATGACGCCACCCAGCGTCTCGATACCCAGCGAGAGCGGCGTCACGTCCAGAAGCAGGACGTCCTTAACGTCGCCCGCGAGAACGCCGCCCTGGATGGCCGCGCCAAGTGCAACCGCTTCGTCCGGGTTCACGTCGCGGCGCGGTTCCTTGCCGAAGAAATTCTGCACCTCTTCCGCTACTTTCGGCATGCGCGTCTGGCCGCCAACGAGGATTACATCGTTAATCTCGTTGACCTTGAGGCCGGCATCCTTCAGCGCCACCTTGCAGGGCACGATGGTGCGGTCGATCAGTTCGTCGACCAGCGATTCAAGTTTGGCGCGGGTCAGCTTGATGTTGAGGTGCTTCGGCCCTGTCGCATCCGCAGTGATATAGGGAAGGTTCACTTCCGTCTGCTGCGCGGAAGACAATTCTATCTTCGCCTTCTCCGCGGCCTCCTTCAGGCGCTGCATCGCAAGCGGGTCTTTCGTGATGTCAACGCCGCTTTCCTTCTGGAACTCCGCCGTCAGGTATTCGATGACGCGCATGTCGAAGTCTTCACCGCCGAGGAACGTATCACCGTTGGTCGCGAGAACTTCAAACTGGTGCTCGCCGTCCACTTCGGCGATTTCGATGATGGAGATGTCAAAGGTACCGCCGCCGAGGTCATACACGGCAATCTTCTTGTCACCGCGCTTCTTGTCCATGCCATACGCCAGTGCGGCAGCCGTCGGCTCGTTGATGATGCGCTTGACGTCGAGACCTGCGATCTTGCCGGCGTCCTTGGTAGCCTGGCGCTGCGAATCGTTGAAATAAGCCGGAACGGTGACCACGGCTTCCGTCACCTTCTCGCCGAGATAGTCCTCCGCGGTTTTTTTCATCTTCATCAGCACGCGTGCCGAGACTTCGGGCGGCGCCATCTTCTTGCCATTCACCTCGATCCAGGCGTCTCCGTTATCGGCCTTG
>DATGQI010000045.1:0-2856 GCA_035304285.1 Woeseiaceae bacterium | reverse complement strand
CGCCTTGTTTGCGTACCCGACCGGGGCGTCCGATCTCGCCAGCATGCTGTAGGCGAAGCGCTACTCGAGGGAGCAGCCGCCTCCCGAGTCGCGGCACCTGCGTCACCTTACGCGTCCTGATCAACTGGCACGAGTCTTGCTGCCTTTGGTTTGGTGGCCAGCGCACCCCCGCCACTGCAAACATCCGTAGATCTACCACCGAGAGAGTCGAGGTGTGATATGAAATTTTTACGACATGTACCGATAATGCTCGGCCTCTTGTGGTGCAGCACGATAGCCGCGCAGCAGCCCGATCCGCTCACGCGCTTCGAGGTCAAGGGTCACGTCTACGAGCCGCAGGCGGTGTCGCCGACCGATGCGCGGATCGAGCAGCTGTCGCTCCCGTCGGGATTTCGCATCCATCGCTTCGCTGAAGGACTCAACAACCCGCGCATGCTTGCGGTGGCGGAGGACGGCACCGTTTACGTCACGCAACGTAAGCCGGGAAACCTCGTCATGTTGCGCGACCTCGATGACGATGGTGTCGCCGATGTGCAGAAGGTCGTGCTGGAGATCAAGGACCTGCACGGTATCTTTATCGACGGAACGTCCATCTACCTGGTCGACGTCAACCGAATCCATGCAGGCACGCTGCTCTCGGACGGCGGGATTGCCGATTTGCAGGTAATCTCCCGCGGCATACCGGAGGCCGGGCAGCATCCGAATCGAACGCTGAACATGAGTCCGGACGGCGTCCTTTACGTGACCATCGGCTCGACGTGCAATGCCTGCGCCGAGACGAGCCCCGAATATGCCACGATCTCGAGCGTCGATCTTGTTACAGGCGAGCGCTCGATCTTTGCATCCGGGTTGCGCAACACCCTTGGCTTCGACTGGCATCCGCCGTCCGGTCTGCTGTACGCGATGGACCAGGGCATAGACTGGCTCGGCAACGAAGAGCAAAGCGAGGAGCTGAACCTTATCGTCGAGGACGGCCGATACGGTTGGCCGTACGTTTACGACGACGATGAGCTGAATCCGCAGGACGAGCCGTTATACGTGACGCAGCTGCGTTGGGCGGAGCTTTCGGAAGAGCCCGTCGCTGGATACGATGCGCACGCGGCGGCGATGCAGATGATATTTTACGAAGGCGAGCAGTTCCCCGGCGAGTACAGCAACCATGCGTTCGTCGCGATGCATGGTTCCTGGAACCGTCGGCCACCGAGCGGCTACGAAGTCGTTCGGCTGAAATTCGATAGCTCGGGCGACTTTTATGGCTTCGAACCCTTCGTCACCGGATTCCTGGTGCCGCAGCCAAACCGCGAGCCGCCGCTCCCTGGCGCGCAACGCCTGCCGGCGGAGGGTTTCATCGGTCGACCGACCGGCGTGGCAACGGCGGGAGACGGCTCACTGCTCATCAGCGACGACAGCAACAACATGATCTACCGTGTGAGCTACGGCGGCAGTGCCGCCAAACCGAGCCCGCAGAAGCTGGCCAAGGAGATTCTCAGGGCGCGCTCGAACCAGCCGATCGTCGTTACCTCGAGTGCATTCGGTCCGGGCGAGATGATCCCCCGGGAGTACACCGACTATGGCAAGGGGATCTCGCCGCCGCTCTCGTGGTCCGGATTGCCCGACGACACGCAGTCGGTCGTGCTGATGGTCGAAGATCCCGACGCCACCAGTCCACTTCCCTTCGTACACTGGATCGCCACCGGCCCGGCTAACATGACCGAAGTTCCGGAGGACGTGCCCGCGGTCGAGAGCCTTCCGGAGGCACCGGAGGCTCGACAGGGAAGCAACTCCCGAAGCGAAATCGGGTACTTCGGCCCAAGGCCACCGGCCGGCGATTCCCCGCACGCATACCATTTCCAAGTGTTCGCGCTGGATAAGGAGCTCGATCTTCCGTCGGGTTTCAACAGGCACGCGCTGCTGAAGGCGATGGAGGATCACGTGCTGGCGGAAGGGGAGCTGGTCGGGACCTTTGCCAAAGAGCCGTAGGATCGCTGCTTCTGTCTGTGGAAGGGGCGCTACCGACGGCCGGATGCCGGACAACTTCTTGTGCCCGTTGCCAAAGCTGCACACGGGTTAGGGCTTTCCGAAGTATGCGGGTACAATGCCGGCCCCACGCCAATGCGCCCGTAGCTCAGTTGGATAGAGTACCTGGCTTCGAACCAGGTGGTCGGGAGTTCGAGTCTCTCCGGGCGCGCACCTGATATCCGACGCTATGTCGAAGATCTTCGACACAGCAACACGAGTATTTGACGGATAGACCCAGAAACCACGATTGACTGTTTCTGGGCGGCCCGCAAAGAAGTGCCCGCCGAGCGAAGATCGTTCACTTTCCAGGAAGAATCTTTCCCGGAGGCCTGCCTTCAAGGCCGTCCTGCACGAGCCCGCCGAGAAAAGCAGCGAAAGGCGCGATGTCCTGCCTCGTACTCGCGGCTTCGAGAGCAGCCATGTAGTCATCCCGGCGCTCGACGGGAATAACTGTCCACGGATAGCCGCCGGCCGCGAGCATGAGGTTCATCAGGAAGCGCCCGATGCGCCCGTTGCCGTCCATGTAGGGATGGATATAGACGAACACGAAATGGCCGAGCACGACGCGGACCGCCGGGTCGTCTTCCTTGCGCAGGCACTCGAAGAAGGCGGGCATCAGGTCGCGCACGGCCTCCTGCGGAGGCGGTACATGTTTGGAGCGCCGGATATAGATGGGACCGCTACGGTAGCCCGCCAGGTCGGCCGGCGCGACGAGACCAGCCGTGACGCTCGGCGCCCACAGGGCGCGATACCAGGCGCCATGATGCTCGTCGACGACGGCACCGGGATCGTCACCTTTCAACACCATCGCGACGCACTCCTTGACGGCTTGAAAGG
>DATGQI010000044.1:0-2153 GCA_035304285.1 Woeseiaceae bacterium | reverse complement strand
CATCACGCGCCCGCCGGATGACGCATCGATGTCGAGACGCGCGAGATCGTTGAAACGGTCGAAGCGCGCCTCGTTCATCGCCTCTTTCACCTCCGACGATGCGGCGATGACGTCGCCGTAGAGCGCGAAGCGTTCCGCCGTCAATGGCAGGGGCTTCAGTTCGATGCCGCGCATGGTTGCTCTCCTGTTCGCGCCATGCTCAGCCTGCGTCCGCGGCGCTCATGAATCGCAGCCTGGTAAACACGCCGAAATGATCGGAGGGCCAGGTCCCGGAGTCATCCGGCCGGTCGAGCACCCGCCGCGCTTCGAGGACCTCGAAATGGCCGCGCTCGGCGAAGATGTGGTCGATACGGCGCTGCCTTTTTTTGTCGAAATAAGCCGGGTTCAGGGTCGTGATGTTGTCGGCCTCTCTTTCTGCGCGTCCAAAGGCATCGAAGTACCGCACCAGCAGCGGTGCGAGTTCCGGTGACTTGACGGTTGCATTGAAATCTCCCGCGAGTATTGACGGCGCACCGTCCTCCCGGCTCTCGATGGTCGACACGATCCCGCTCACCTGCTGCGCGCGTATGCCATCACCTTCCCATGTATGGTGGAGATGAGTGCCGTAGATATCGACCGTTCTCCCGCACACCTCGAGCCTTGCGTGGGCGAGCGTACGCGAGTCGTTCAGCGGATGCAGCCGATGTTCCGTTCGTTCTAGGATTGGGTGACGCGCCAGGATAGCGTTGCCGAAGCGCTGCTTGTCGCCACGCGGGTTCGCGGATACGAACCATGATTCGTAGCCCAGTGCCTCGGCGATGTCCGACGCCTGGTTGTCGAGTGCTTCTTTCTGCAGCACTTCCTGCAGCACGATCACGTCGGGCGACAGTTCCTTCAAGCCCTCAATGATAAGCGGGCGCCGCGAGTTCCAGTCGTCCGCGTCGTGGTAAATGTTCAGCGTTACCACGCTCAACCAGTCGCACGGTTGTGTCCGCTCTGCGGAATCGTCCTGCTGTACTGCCAACGCCTGCGTATAGCAGAGCAGGATGCCGGCAAGCAGAAACGTCCTGTGCAATTTCAATGTGCTTCTCCGCAGGCATCAGGCAGCTTCGGCTTTCTCCGCGGCAGGAGGCAGTTCATTTCTTCTCCACGAACGCGCGATCCGGCCGGCCATAAATCCGCAGCCGGCTCACGCCGCCGTCCGGGTAAATGGACAGCCGCAGGTGAGACACCACGCCGACGTCCGCCAGTTCCTTCGTGAAGAAATGCCGTCGGTCCATTTCCAGTTTCGCCTCCGGCAGTAGGAACGGCCAGGATTCGCTTTGCTTCGTCAGCGCCTGCAGGTCGTTCGCTTCGCCTGCGGGAACGAGCGCTGCCTGGAGCGCCGCGCGATCAGGATAGTTGCCCTTGAAGTGCGCGGTGTCTATCTCGATGCCCTCGATGCGGCCGGGATGTCCCAGCGACAGGATAACCCAGTCGTTGCCCGGGCCGCGCCGCCGGGCGGTTTCCCAGCCGTCGCCCATGTTGATGCCGCGGCCAGCGATGTTGAGGTTGTGCATGCTGCCGAAATGCTCGTCGCTGCAGACCAGCGCGCGGCCTCCGTGCTCCAGCGCAAACAGGTCAATGCTCTTGCCGCTGCCGAAGATCTCCGGATTCGGGCGGACTTCGCCGTAGATCCGCAGGCGCGCAACGCCGCCGTCCGGGTAAATGTTGAGCTTCACGTGCGTCACCGGCCGGTCGTCGTGCACCTCGAGCAGGTGATGCGAGTTGCCCTTCAGCTCTGTCTTCGGCAGCAGTTCGCGCCATTCGCTGTCGGAGGGGATTTCGGCGTCGCTCGTGCAGACGGCGACAGACGCGTGCGGCGGGTAGTTGCCGGTGAAGTGGCTGGTGTCGATGTCGAGGCCGTGCACGATGCCTGGCACGCCGAGCTGGATGACGCAGTAGTCATGGCCGGGGGTGCGCTTGCGACGGGACTCCCAGCCGTCCATCCATTTGCCGTGATCGTCGTACTTTTCGGGGATGAAGACGGGTTTGGGGGCGTCGATCAGGCGTTCCTTGGCGCCGAAGAAGTCGTCGGTCGCGAAGACGACGCGCGTACCAAGCCGCGGTTGTTCGAGGCGAAGCCAGTGGTGGAAGGGACGGTTTGCGGAAGTCATGGATAAAATCGCTGTAGG